>JAHCMK010000005.1 GCA_019192445.1 Oceanococcus sp. HetDA_MAG_MS8 | reverse complement strand
CGTGACCAATCGTCCCCACGTTAACGTGCGGCTTGGTGCGTTCAAACTTTTCCTTTGCCATGACTTGTGCCTGTTTCTATTGAATGAGGAATAAAAATTAACCGATGCCCTTTTGCAGTCGCTCCGTGACGACCGCCGGGGCTTCGCTGTAATGCGAAAACTGCATGCTGTAGGTGGCGCGCCCCTGGCTCATGGAGCGCAGGTCCGTGGCGTAACCAAACATCTCTGAGAGTGGGACCTCTACACGGATGGTCTTACCCGTCGGCAAATCATCCATGCCCTGTACCACCCCACGCCGACGATTGAGGTCGCCCATGACATCTCCCATGTACTCTTCAGGAGTGACCACCTCGACTTCCATCATGGGCTCCAGTAGTGCCGGCGATGCCTTCTGTGCACCCTCGCGCAAACCCATCGACGCGGCAATTTTAAAGGCCATCTCGTTGGAGTCCACATCGTGGTAAGAACCGTCGTACAGCGTCACCTTCACATCAACCATGGGGTAGCCGGCGAGCACACCGTTTTTCAACGACTCTTGAATCCCCTGATCAACCGATGAAATGTACTCCCGCGGCACCACACCACCGACAATGGCGTTTTCGAACTGGTAACCCTGCCCGGTTTCTAAAGGCTCCAACCGCAGCCACACATGACCATACTGGCCACGGCCGCCACTTTGGCGGACAAATTTGCCCTCTTGCTCCACCGTTTTGCGAATAGTCTCGCGGTAGGCCACTTGGGGACGACCCACGTTGGCCTCTACCTTAAACTCGCGTCGCATACGGTCGACGATAATCTCCAGGTGGAGTTCACCCATGCCGGAAATGATCGTCTGCCCAGACTCTTCATCCGTATGTACACGGAACGAGGGGTCCTCCTGGGCGAGCTTGCCCAGCGCCGTGGCCATTTTGTCCTGGTCGGCTTTGGTGCGCGGCTCTACCGCCACGGAGATGACCGGCTCGGGAAACTCCATGCGCTCCAGAACCACAGGTTGGTCAGGCGTACACAGGGTGCTACCCGTCACCACGTTTTTGAGCCCCACGCAAGCGGCGATATCACCGGCGCGGACCTCTTTAATCTCCTCACGGGAATTCGAGTGCATCTGCAACAACCGACCGATGCGCTCTTTCTTGCCATCAGTACTGTTGAGCACAGCATCGCCAGCGCTAAGCACCCCGGAATACACCCGAACAAAGGTCAGGGTACCCACAAAGGGATCCGTCGCGATCTTGAACGCCAATGCCGAAAAAGGCTGGCTATCGTCACTGGAGCGCTCTAAGACTTGATCTTCGTGGTCAGGATGCGTCCCTTTAACCGCCGGCACCTCGGTCGGTGAAGGCAGGTACTCAACCACGGCGTCCAACAGAGCCTGCACGCCCTTGTTTTTAAATGCCGAGCCGCACAAAACCAGGTTGATCTCATTGTGGATCACGCGCTTACGCAGGCCAGCCTTGATCTGCTCTACCGAAAGCTCTCCACTTTCGAGGTAGGCATCCATCAAATCTTCATTGGCCTCAGCCGCAGCCTCTACCAGAGCCTCACGCGCTGCTTGCGCAGCAGACTGCAAATCTGCCGGAATTGGACCTTCCTCGAAGGTGACCCCCATGTCATCGGGATTCCAGTGGATGGCGCACATACGAATGAGGTCAACCACGCCCTCGAAGTTCTCTTCTGCGCCAATAGGCAACTGCAGAGGAACAGGGTTCGCGGCCAATCGCTTGCGAATCATAGTTACACAGCGATCAAAATCCGCCCCCATCTTGTCCATCTTGTTGATGAACACAATGCGCGGAACATGGTACTTATCCGCTTGCCGCCACACCGTTTCGGTCTGTGGCTCTACGCCGGCATTCGCATCCAGCAAGCACACCGCAGCATCCAACACGCGCAGCGAGCGCTCGACCTCAATGGTGAAGTCGACGTGCCCGGGGGTGTCGATAATGTTGATGCGGTAGTTATGCGGGAACTGCTTCTCCATACCCTGCCAGAAGCAGGTGGTCGCAGCTGAGGTGATGGTGATGCCCCGCTCTTGCTCTTGTTCCATCCAGTCCATGACGGCAGCGCCGTCATGGACTTCACCCATCTTGTGTGAGACGCCTGTATAGAACAAAACGCGCTCAGTCGTCGTGGTCTTACCGGCGTCAATGTGCGCCATGATACCGATGTTCCGATACCGCTCAATCGGAGTACTGCGTGCCACGAGATTTTGACCTATTTATAGAGTGAGAAATCGCTCCTCGGCGTTACGAGCGCATGCAGGTCGACCATCGCCGGAGCGCAGAAACCGCAGTGTATAGGCACATACATGAGGAATTCGAGCACCGCCGATGATCGAGATGCCAAGCGCAGTAGCCGAGGTGCGATTTCTTACCAGCGGAAGTGGGAGAAGGCCTTATTGGCCTCAGCCATCCGGTGCGTGTCTTCGCGCTTCTTCACTGCCGCGCCACGGCTTTCAGCCGCGTCCATCAGCTCACCAGCCAACCGATCGGCCATGGTTTTCTCACCACGGCGACGCGCGGCGTCGATCAGCCAACGCATAGCCAGGGTGTTGCGACGGGACGCACGCACTTCAACGGGCACCTGATAGGTTGCACCACCGACGCGACGGGACTTCACCTCAACGATGGGACGCACGTTGTCCATGGCGGCATCCAGGAACTGCAAAGGATCCTCAGCACCCTGCTTGTCGACGATGCGATCGAGCGCACCGTAAACGATACCTTCAGCAGTCGATTTTTTACCGCTGAACATGATCATGTTAATGAACTTCGCCAGCTCCACCGATTTGAACTTCGGATCGGGAAGGGGCTGACGGGGTTGTATCTCGCGACGACGTGGCATAGCTCTAAACTCTTATTTCTTCGGACGCTTAGCGCCGTATTTGGAACGACCTTGACGACGTGATTCCACGCCGCTGGTATCCAAGGATCCGCGTACGGTGTGGTAACGCACACCGGGCAAGTCCTTTACACGACCGCCGCGAATAAGAACCACGGAGTGCTCTTGAAGGTTGTGGCCTTCACCGCCGATGTAGCTCGTTACTTCGTAGCCGTTGGTCAAACGCACACGGGCCACCTTCCGCAAAGCCGAGTTTGGCTTCTTAGGCGTGGTGGTGTACACGCGTGTGCAAACGCCGCGTTTCTGCGGGCAGGCTTCCAGAGCCGGCACCTTGTTCTTGACCGGCTTGTCTGTGCGCCCTTTGCGCACCAGCTGATTAATGGTGGGCACTCGTAAATTCCCTGAGTTCCAAAAAAGACACCCCGGAACAACCAGGGTGTACAAAGACATAGAAATATAACTGTGAAACACAGGCCCTGTCAAGGACATGCTGCGTTTTGCGATGCTGCTTCACATGGAAGCGGCCTGGGAAGCGAAACACTCCCCAGGCCGGCGCACCTTAGTTGTCGTCGTCACCAGACACGGTAGTCGCCTCCGCGGCTTCTACGTCGTCGGCATTGGCTGCACCTGCCGGCGCCTCCATCTCCAACAATGCATCACGGCGATTGCGCTTGCGCTGTTCGTGGAAGGACAACCCCGTTCCGGCCGGAATGAGGCGACCAACAATCACGTTTTCCTTCAGGCCACGCAAGTCGTCGCGAGACCCTCGTACAGAGGCCTCGGTCAGCACCCGTGTAGTCTCCTGGAAGGAGGCCGCAGAGATAAAGGACTCCGTAGACAGCGATGCTTTGGTAATACCAAGAAGCATGCGCTCGAACTTCGCTGGCATACCGTCCTCGGCCTTCACTTTGGCGTTGGCTTCCCGTACCGCAGTGATTTCCACCTGCTCACCGCGCAGGAAGCTAGTGTCACCGGGCTCGGTGATCTCAACCTTACGCAGCATCTGCCGGGTGATGACCTCAATGTGCTTGTCATTGATGCGTACGCCCTGGAGCCGGTATACATCCTGGATTTCCTTCACCAGGTACTCTGCCAACTTGGCCACACCCTGTAGACGCAAGATGTCGTGTGGGGAGCGCTCACCATCGGAGATGATCTCGCCCTTTTCGACGGTTTCCCCTTCGAACACCCCAATCTGACGCCACTTCGGCACCAACAATTCCACTTCACCGTCTTCGCCGACGATCTTGATACGTTGCTTGCCTTTGGTGCCAACACCAAAACCAATGGTACCGGTGGCTTCGGCCAGAATCGCCGGCTCTTTGGGCTTACGAGCCTCAAAGAGGTCGGCCACTCGGGGCAGACCACCGGTGATGTCACGGGTCTTGGACGATTCCTGGGGAATGCGGGCGACCACGTCACCCACCAACACTTCGGAGCCGTCCTGCACTGTCACAATAGCGCGAGCTGGCAAGGTGTAGACCGCAGCCATTTCGGTGCCAGGGAAGTGCAGCTCGTTGTCGTCAGCATCGACCAGCTTAATTTGCGGACGCAAATCCTTGCCGGCACTGGAGCGACCCTTCACGTCCTTGACGATCAGCGTCTCGACGCCCGTAACGTCGTCGATTTGTTTTTCAACCGACACGTCATCTTGGAAGTCCACAAACTTCACCCGACCCGCCACTTCGGTAACGATGGGGTGGGTGTGTGGATCCCATTTGGCTACCTGCGTTCCTGCCTCGACCGACTGGCCGTCATGCAGCAGGATCTGTGCACCATAAGGAATCTTGTAGCGCTCCCGCTCGCGGCCATTGGCATCAATCACGCCAATTTCACCCGACCGCGAGACCGCAACTTCAAAGTCGGCACCTTGCTCACGGCTACCACCGTGTTCCACGGTCTTCAGGTTATGCAGCTTCAGTACACCACTGGACTTCACAACCACACCATCGGCAGCGGCAGACCGCGAAGCGGCCCCACCCACGTGGAAGGTCCGCATGGTGAGCTGGGTACCCGGCTCACCGATGGATTGCGCGGCAATCACACCCACGGACTCACCAATGTTGACCAGGTGCCCACGGGCCAAGTCACGGCCGTAGCAAGTGCGGCAAACGCCATGCATGTTGGCGCAAGTGATCGGCGAGCGGACCACGATTTCATCGATGGACTCTTCTTCTAAGCGGTCGGCCACAGCTTCATCAATCAGCGTGCCGGCCTCAAAGAGAATCTCATCTTTACCGGGGTAGTACAGGTCGCGCGCAATGGTACGACCCAGCACGCGCTCACGCAGGGCCTCGACCACATCACCGCCTTCGACGATGGGGGTCATTACCAAGCCTTCCTCGGTGCCGCAATCCTGCGTGGTGATAACCACGTCTTGGGACACGTCCACCAAACGGCGGGTCAGATAACCCGAGTTAGCCGTCTTCAACGCAGTATCTGCCAAGCCCTTCCGTGCGCCGTGCGTACTAATAAAGTACTGCAGAACGTCCAGACCCTCGCGGAAGTTTGCGGTGATCGGCGTCTCAATAATGGAGCCGTCCGGCTTGGCCATCAGACCACGCATACCCGCCAGCTGGCGAATCTGCGCCGCCGAACCCCGCGCACCGGAGTCGGCCATCATGAAGATGGAGTTAAAGGAGTCTTGAACAGCTTCCTTGCCTTCGGCGTCGACAACGGTGTCTTTACCGAGCTGGTCCATCATGGCCCGCGCAATGCGATCGTTGGCCCGCGACCAGATGTCGATCACCTTGTTGTAGCGCTCACCCTGGGTCACCAAACCCGAGGAGTACTGGCTATCGATGTCCTTCACCTCGGCTTCGGCCGCATCCAAAATCGCCGTCTTTTCAGCCGGGATAGTCATATCGTTAATACCGATAGACACACCGGCGCGGGTGGAATGACGGAAGCCCATGTACATGAGCTGGTCAGCAAACACCACGGTCTCTTTCAAACCGACCTGACGGTAAGCTGCGTTGATGACCTTGGAGATGGCTTTTTTCTTCAGCTCGGTGTTGACCAAGGAGAACGGCAGGCCCTTCGGCAGAATTTCACTGATCAGCGCGCGGCCCACAGTGGTCTCTACGCGAGATGTGGTACCCACCAGCTCGCCCGAATCATCTTTGGCGTACTCGGTGAGGCGCACATGGACCTTGGACTGTAGCTGTACCTCGCCAGACTCATAAGCCCGGTGAAGCTCAGCCACGTCAGAGAACACCATACCCTCGCCCTTGCCGTTGATGCGCTCGCGGGTCATCCAATATAGACCCAACACCACGTCCTGCGAAGGCACGATGATGGGGTCACCGCTGGCTGGCGACAAAATGTTGTTGGACGCCATCATCAAGACGCGCGCCTCCAACTGAGCTTCCAGCGACAGCGGCACGTGCACAGCCATTTGGTCGCCGTCGAAGTCGGCGTTGAATGCGGTACATACCAGTGGGTGCAGCTGGATCGCTTTCCCTTCAATCAGGGTAGGCTCAAAGGCCTGGATACCCAAACGGTGCAGGGTTGGCGCACGGTTGAGCATCACCGGGTGTTCACGGATGCACTGCTCCAGGATATCCCAGACTTCGCCCTCTTCCCTCTCGACCATTTTCTTGGCCGCTTTGATAGTGGTAGCCAGGCCATCACGCTGTAAGCGGGAGTAGACGAAGGGCTTGAACAGCTCCAACGCCATTTTCTTGGGCAGACCACATTGGTGCAACCGCAGGGTCGGGCCCACCACAATCACGGAACGACCGGAGTAATCCACCCGCTTACCCAGCAGGTTCTGCCGGAAGCGCCCTTGCTTGCCTTTGATCATGTCGGCCAGCGACTTCAGCGGACGCTTGTTCGAGCCCGTAATGGCCCGACCACGGCGGCCGTTATCAATCAGCGCGTCCACCGATTCCTGCAGCATGCGCTTTTCGTTGCGCACGATGATTTCTGGCGCCGCCAGCTCCAACAAACGCTTGAGGCGGTTGTTGCGGTTGATCACCCGGCGATACAGATCGTTGAGGTCGGAGGTCGCAAAGCGGCCGCCATCCAATGGCACCAAGGGGCGCAGATCCGGTGGCAGCACTGGCAACACGGTCAGAATCATCCACTCGGGCTTGTTGCCGGAGCTCATGAAGGACTCAATCAGCTTCAAGCGCTTACCAAGACGTTTGATCTTGGTTTCCGAGCCGGTGGCGGCCATGTCTTCGCGCAGCTGGCGTGCCTCACCCTCAAGGTCCAGACTCTTGAGCAATTCGTAGACGGCTTCGGCACCCATGCGGGCATCAAAGTCATCGCCGTGCTCTTCAATGGCCTCGAGGTAGTCCTCTTCGGTCATCAGCTGGCCGCGCTCCAAGGGCGTCATGCCAGGGTCGATGACCACGTAGCCCTCGAAGTACAGCACACGCTCGATCGCACGCAGCGGCATATCCATCAGCAGGCCAATCCGGGATGGCAGCGACTTTAAAAACCAAATGTGCGCAATGGGGCAGGCTAAATCGATATGCGCCATGCGCTCGCGACGAACCCGCGCCAGCGTGACTTCCACGCCACACTTCTCACAAACAACACCGCGGTGCTTCAGACGCTTGTACTTACCGCACAAGCATTCGTAGTCCTTGATGGGGCCAAAGATCTTGGCGCAGAACAAGCCATCACGCTCAGGCTTGAAGGTGCGGTAGTTAATGGTTTCCGGCTTCTTGACCTCACCAAAAGACCAACTACGGATGGTCTCCGGTGATGCCAGACCGATTTTGATAGCGTCGAAGTGCTCTTGCTCGTCGCCTTGCTTGAGAAGATTCAGTAAATCTTTCATAGGTATTCCTCAGTCTGGCCCTTACTCGTCGTCGGTTTCGAGTTCGATGTTCAGGCCCAGGGCGCGAATTTCTTTGACCAACACATTAAAGGATTCAGGCATGCCCGCATCCATCTGATGGTCACCATCCACAATAGATTTGTACATGCGCGTGCGGCCTTGGGTGTCATCCGACTTCACCGTCAGCATTTCCTGCAGGGTGTAGCTGGCGCCATAAGCCTCAAGAGCCCAGACCTCCATCTCACCAAAGCGCTGGCCGCCGTTCTGCGCCTTACCACCCAGTGGCTGTTGAGTCACCAAGGAGTAAGGGCCGGTGGAACGGGCATGCATCTTGTCATCCACCAAGTGATTGAGTTTGAGCATGTACATATAGCCCATGGTCACCTCACGCTCGAAGGCCTCACCGGTGCGACCATCGAACAATTGGGTTTGACCACTATCCGGCAATCCAGCCTTAGCGAGCAGCGCCTTGATTTCACCCTCGGTCGCCCCGTCGAACACAGGCGTGGCCGTTGGCAAACCGTCTTGCAGGTTTTTGGCCAGCTCGATGATCTCGTCGTCGGTCAGGGAATCAACTTCCATGGCCGGTGCTTCACCAGTGGCATACAGGTCGCTTAAGAATGCCCGGATCTCTTTGGCCGCAACCTTGCGCTGCGCCTGGAGCATTTCCTCAATACGCAGACCAACACCCTTAGCGGCCCAGCCCAAATGCGTTTCGAGCACCTGACCAATGTTCATCCGCGACGGCACGCCCAGTGGGTTCAAGACGATGTCGGCAGAGGTGCCATCGGCGGTGTACGGCATATCTTCGATGGGGGCAATCTGCGAGATCACACCCTTGTTACCGTGACGGCCGGCCATCTTGTCCCCAGGCTGAATGCGACGCTTCACAGCCAGGTAGACCTTCACCATCTTCAACACACCAGGAGGCAGATCATCGCCTTGGGCAATCTTCTGCTTCTTAGCGGTGAAGCGTTTCTCGAAGTTGGCGCGCTGCTCTTTGAGCTGCTTGGCCAGAGCTTCGAGGTCGTTTTGCGCTTCATCTTCGCGCAGGCGAATGTCGAAGTACTTCTCTGGCTCTAAGCCATCCAGGTAATCGGCGCTGATTTCAGAGCCGGCCTTCAAGCGCTTAGGACCACCATCGGCAACCTGCCCTTCCAGCAGCTTACGCGCACGGCCGTAAATATCGCCTTCGAAAATCCGCAGCTCGTCTTCCAGGTCTTTACGCACCTGCTTGAGCTCGGCTTCTTCAATTGCCAATGCGCGCGCGTCTTTATCCACGCCTTCGCGGGTGAACACACGCACATCAATCACGGTGCCTTCCATGGAAGACGGCACGCGCAAAGAGGTGTCCTTCACATCGGAGGCCTTCTCACCAAAGATCGCCCGCAGGAGCTTCTCTTCGGGTGTGAGCTGGGTTTCACCCTTAGGCGTGACTTTACCCACAAGGATGTCGCCCGGCTTTACATCGGCGCCAATGTAGACCACACCCGACTCGTCCAGCTTGCGCAGGGCCGATTCGTTCACATTAGGAATGTCTTGGGTGATCTCTTCGCTACCCAGTTTGGTTTCCCGCGCCAAGCAGCTGAGTTCTTCGATGTGAATGGTGGTGAAGCGATCTTCACGAACCACCTTCTCAGACACCAAAATGGAGTCCTCGAAGTTGTAGCCATTCCAGGGCATGAAGGCCACAAGCATGTTCTGACCTAGAGCCAGCTCACCCATATCCGTGGAAGGACCATCGGCCACCACATCACCGCGTGCAACCACATCACCAGGCTTCACTAATGGGCGTTGGTTGATGCAGGTGTTTTGGTTGGAGCGGGTGTACTTCACCATGTTGTAGATGTCGACGCCTGGTTCACCAGCCGCAGTCTCGTCATCGTTCACACGAATCACGATACGCGAGGCGTCAACCTTATCGACCACACCGCCACGCTTCGCCGTAATGGCCACACCGGAGTCCACCGCCACGCGGCGCTCCATGCCGGTGCCAACCAGCGGCTTTTGCGCGCGCAAACAAGGCACGGCTTGGCGCTGCATGTTGGCGCCCATCAGCGCGCGGTTGGCGTCATCGTGCTCTAGGAAGGGCACCAAGGACGCCGCCACGGACACGATCTGCTTCGGCGACACGTCCATGTAATGGATGGTATCCGGCGCCGTCAGCGTAAATTCGTTTTGATGGCGGCAGGAGACCAGCTCCTCAAGAAAACGGCCGTCTTCATCCAGGTCTGCGTTAGCCTGGGCGATCACGAAACGACCTTCTTCAATAGCGGAGAGGTACTCAATCTCGTCGGTCACACAGCCATCAACAACCTTACGATACGGCGTTTCTAAGAAACCGTAATCGTTGGTTCGCGCGTAGACGGACAGCGAGTTAATCAGACCAATGTTCGGTCCTTCCGGCGTTTCAATCGGGCAAATACGACCGTAGTGCGTGGGGTGCACGTCGCGCACCTCAAAGCCCGCACGCTCACGCGTCAAGCCACCTGGGCCCAGCGCCGAGACCCGCCGCTTGTGCGTGACCTCGGATAGGGGGTTGTTTTGGTCCATGAACTGCGACAGCTGGCTGGAACCAAAGAATTCCTTAATCGCCGCCGCAACCGGTTTAGCGTTGATCAGATCTTGGGGTACCAAACCTTCGGAGTCGGCCAGTGCAAGGCGCTCACGGACTGCCCGTTCCACGCGAACCAAGCCGGTACGGAAAGCGTTCTCAGCCATTTCGCCGACGCTGCGTACGCGGCGGTTCCCCAAGTGGTCGATGTCATCGGTAATCCCGATGCCATTACGAATATTGATGAGTTCTTGGATCACCGCCAGGATGTCATCGTTGGAGAGTACACCGGGTCCGGTGACATCATCCCGATTCAAACGGCGGTTGAACTTCATGCGACCGACGGCGGACAAGTCGTAGCGGTCGTCTTTGAAGAACAAGTTCTCGAATAGCGCTTCGGCGGCCTCTTTAGTCGGCGGCTCGCCTGGACGCATCATCCGGTAAATCTCAACCAAGGCCTCAAGACGGGTGCTTGTGGGGTCCTGGCGCAAGGTCTCGGAGATGTAAGGACCACGATCTAAGTCATTGGTGAACAACAAAGGCAGGTCGGTCACCTTGGCAGCGCGCAAGGACGCCAAATGCTCTTCACCGACAACCTCATTTGCCGCCAACAACACTTCGCCCGTCTCTGGGTCGACGATATTGCGAGCAGAAGATTTACCAAGCAGGTAGGCATCGGGAACAACCAAAGCCTTAAGACCAGCCTCGGACAGCTTCTTAATGTGCCGAGCCGTAACCCGCTTACCCTCTTCAACCAAGACCTCATCACCGATCTTGATGTCAAAAGCAGCCTGCTCACCACGCAGACGCTCAGGAATCAGCTCCAGTTCGGCGCCGTCATTGAGCAATTGGAAGTGATTGAACTCGTGGTAACGCTCAAGAATCTCTTCGTCGCCCATGCCCAAGGCACGGAGCAGAATCGTCACCGGCAGTTTGCGCCGACGGTCAATACGTACGTACAGCAGATCTTTGGGGTCGAACTCAAAGTCCAACCAAGACCCACGGTAGGGGATCACGCGAGCGGAGTACAGCAGCATGCCACTAGAGTGGCTCTTGCCTTTGTCATGATCGAAGAACACGCCCGGGCTACGATGCAGCTGGGAGACGATGACGCGCTCGGTACCATTAATGATGAAGGTGCCGTTGTCGGTCATCAAAGGCAGCTCGCCTAAATAGACCTCTTGTTCGCGCACATCCTTGACACGCTTTTCCTTGGACTCCTTGTCGTAAATGACAAGGCGAACTTTGACCCGCAAAGCCGCGGCGAAGGTCATGCTGCGAATGCGGCATTCCTTCTCGTCAAACACCGGCTCGCCAAGACGATAGGAGACATACTCCATCTCGGCGCTGCCGGAATAGCTCTGCATGGGAAACACCGAACTCAAAGCACCGTGCAAGCCCACAGCTTTACGCGACCGGTGAGACAGCCCTGCCTGCAGAAACTGCCGGTAGGAATCGATCTGCGTAGCGAGCAGGAAGGGCAACGGCAATGGCGTAGAGCGCTTGCCAAAATCCTTGCGGATGCGCTTTTTCTCGGTGAAGGAATAGCTCATCGAGGGAACCTCTTAGGGAAGTACGCTGGCAGCATCACAGGACGATGCCACCACAAACACGAAAAGGCTGAGGGGCACAACGCCCCCCAGCCCAGGACCGGCAAGCCGGTCAGGCAACGCAGGTGAGTAATACTCACCTGCTGCAATGTTGCTCTTACTTAAGTTCAATCTTGGCGCCGGCTTCCTCAAGCTGCTTCTTGATGTCCTCGGCTTCATCTTTGGCGACAGCTTCCTTAACAGTGGAAGGAGCGCTTTCAACCAGGTCTTTGGCTTCTTTCAAGCCCAGGCCGGTCACGCCGCGGATTGCCTTAATCACTGCAACCTTGTTGTCACCGAAGCTCGCCATAACGACGTCGAACTCGGTCTTTTCTTCAGCAGCAGCGGCTTCACCGCCAGCACCACCGGCTGCAGCCACAGCCACCGGAGCAGCTGCAGAAACGCCGAACTTTTCTTCCATCATCGAAACCAGCTCGACGACGTCCATCACGGACATTTCGGCGATAGCTTCGAGGATATCTTCTTTGGTCATTGCCATTGGAATAATTTCCTTTGCGATTATTTAAGTCTTGAACCCTGGGTGCAGCCTGGATCAGGCTGCCTGTTTCTGGTCGCGGATTGCGGCGATAACGCGCGCTGTCTTGGCCGGCACCTCGTTGAGCGTGCGCGCCAGCTTGCCGATCGGGGCCTGGATGGTCCCGGCCAGGATGGCCAGCGCCTGCTCACGTGTGGGCAGACTAGACAGACGCTCGATGTCAGTAGCCGGCAACAACTGCCCGCCAACTGAAACCGCCGTCACCTTGAGCTGTTCATTGCTCTTGGCGAAGTCTTTAATGACTCGGGCTGCTGCCCCCGGATCTTCCAGCGAAAACGCCAAAATGACCGGGCCAACTAAAGCAGGATCCAGACACTCAAATTCAGTGCCTTGGGTCGCGCGCTTAGCCAGCGAGTTCTTGACAACCTTGAGCCAGGCGCCGCCTTCACGTGCCTTGGCACGTAATTCGGTCATCTGGCCGGCTGTCAAACCACGGTATTCAGCAACTACAGCCGACAGGCCGTCAGCAGCTACCGTGTTGACCTCCGCAACGAGGGCTTTCTTGTCTTCGAGATTGAGAGCCATTCTTCCCTCGGAAGGTGGGTTACGAAATACGAATCCGGTCAGGGACTCGCTCCTTGCGGCACGCAGAAGATCGTATGACCTCCCTTGCGCCCTCTACGCGGGCTGACCTTGCGATCGATTAAGCCCTTGCGGGCGCCTGCGGTCTTTGACGGCGCGGCACGCGTGCCACGTCGCAAAGCACTGACTGGGCCGGCAGCCACCGACCCAGTACGATTCGGTTTACACCGTAGCCGATGGAATAGACGAGACATCCACAGTGATGCCCGGCCCCATCGTGGTCGACACGGTAATTTTCTTCAGGTAAACGCCTTTGGCCGCATTCGGTTTAGCCTTGCGCAGATCGCCGACGACCGCATTCAGGTTTTCCATCAGCGACTGCGCGTCGAAGGCTGCGGAACCGATCGCACAATGAACGATGCCTGCTTTATCGGTGCGGTAACGTGCCTGACCAGACTTGAAGTTCTTGACCGCGCCAGCAACATCTGGAGTCACCGTCCCAACTTTTGGGTTGGGCATGAGGCCACGTGGGCCAAGAACCTTACCCAGCATACCCACCACGCGCATCGCGTCAGGAGCTGCGATGACAACATCGAAATCCAGGTTCCCACCCTTCATTTCCTCGGCCAGGTCTTCCATGCCAACAGCGTCTGCACCAGCTTCTTTAGCAGCATCTGCATTGGGGCCCTGGGCAAACACGGCAACCTTAATCGACTTCCCGGTGCCATGCGGCAGGACGGTGCTTCCGCGGACGGCTTGATCCGATTTACGCGCATCAACGCCGAGATTGACGGACAGATCGACCGACTCGGTGAATTTTGCCGACGCTGCAGTTTTCAGCAGCTCCAGAGCTTCTAGGGCGGGCAAAGAACGACGGTCACCGACGACTTCGCGAATTTTCTGCATCCGCTTACTCAACTTCGCCATGTCTTAGCCCTCCACTTCCAGGCCCATGCTACGGGCACTACCAGCAATAATGTTTACAGCCGCATCCAGACTGCCCGCATTCAGATCAGGCATCTTGGCGTTGGCAATTTCCTCAAGCTGTGCGCGCGTAACCTTGCCCACCTTCTTGGTGTTCGGGGTCGCACTACCAGATTTGATACCAGCCGCTTTCTTCAGCAAAATCGAAGCCGGGGGCGTCTTGGTAATAAAGGTGAAGCTGCGATCGGCATAGACCGTGATCACAACGGGGACCGGTAGACCCGCTTCCATGGACTGCGTCTGGGCGTTAAAGGCCTTACAGAATTCCATGATGTTCACACCATGCTGACCCAAGGCTGGGCCTACAGGTGGCGAGGGGTTGGCCTGACCAGCCTTCACTTGCAGCTTAATGTAGGCGCTGACTTTCTTTGCCATGTTTTACTCCTAGCGGGTACCAGCGGTGGTTTTGACCACCTCCCCAGTGATGAGCAGCCGCCAATACGGCGACCGCTAGTTAAACTTTTTCGACTTGATTGAAGTCGAGTTCCACCGGTGTCGATCGACCGAAGATCACTACAGAAACGCGCAGACGACTTTTCTCGTAGTTGGCCTCTTCCACCACCCCGGTGAAGTCGGCGAATGGGCCGTCCAAAACCCGAACGCTCTGACCAGGGTCGAACAGCGTTTTGGGCCGCGGCGCTTCATCGCTATCCTCGACGCGCGCCATGATGGCCTGCGCCTCTTTCTCGGTGATTGGAGCCGGTCGATCAGCAGTGCCACCGATAAAGCCCATGACCTTGGGAACAGACTTCACCAAGTGCCAGCTCTCATCGTCCAGGTCCATTTGCACAAGGACATAACCGGGGAAGAACTTCCGCTCGGTGGTTCGCTTCACGCCATCGCGCAGCTCAACCACCTCTTCGGTTGGGACCAAGATCTCGCCAAATTTATCTTCTAAGCCCGCCCGCTTAATGCGGTCTTCGAGACCTTGCTTTACCTTCTTCTCATACTGAGAGTAGGCGTGCACAACGTACCAACGCATAGCCATATCAGGCCCCGCGACCGGTGAGAATCTGCAGGCCCAACAGCAGCAAACTGTCGACGCCCCAGAGCACCATTCCCAAAATGAGAACCACGATCAAAATGATGGCCGTGGTTTGTGTGGTTTCTTTGCGGGTTGGCCATACCACCTTGCGGACTTCGGTTCGCGACTCACGAACCACCGCCCAGGCTGCCTGTCCTGGCCGCGATTGCAAAGCCACCAACACGGCCACCGCACCGCCGGCCAGCATAGCCAGCACGCGCACGAGGACGTTAAAATCGGATTCGAACCAGTAAAAACCCGTGATACTGGCCGCGAGTATGGCAACCGCCAACCACAACAATGCGGTGTCGCGGGTGCTGCTCGTGGCCTCGGAATGCGCACTCATGAATGTATCGACTCTGCCTGTCCGGGTTTTCAAACATTAAGGTGGCAGGGCAGGAGGGTCTCGAACCCCCAACCTGCGGTTTTGGAGACCGCCGCTCTACCAATTGAGCTACTGCCCTACACGTCTGCGATTTACGCAGCAAACAAAAAGGCCGCGAATGTTAGCAAAGTTCGCGGCCGTTGATCAAGCGCCGCCAGCCCTGCGGCTGACGGCGTGACCCGATCTCGATTACTCGATGATCTTGGCGACGACGCCGGCGCCAACAGTACGACCGCCTTCGCGAATCGCGAAACGCAGGCCGTCATCCATGGCGATCGGAGCAATCAGCTCGATCTTCACGTTCACGTTGTCACCAGGCATCACCATCTCGGTGCCTTCTGGCAATTCCACAGCACCGGTCACGTCGGTGGTGCGGAAGTAGAACTGCGGACGGTAGCCATTGAAGAATGGCGTGTGACGACCACCCTCTTCCTTCTTCAGCACGTACACCTCAGCTTCAAACTTGGTGTGCGGATTGATGCTACCGGGCTTGGCCAGAACCTGACCACGCTCAATATCTTCACGCTTGGTGCCACGCAGCAGAATACCGACGTTGTCACCAGCGCGGCCTTCGTCCAGCAGCTTGCGGAACATTTCCACACCGGTCACGGTGGTCTTGGCGGTGTCTTTGATGCCGATAATTTCGACTTCTTCACCCACCTTCACAATGCCGCGCTCAACACGACCCGTGGCCACGGTACCGCGACCAGAAATCGAGAACACGTCTTCCACAGGCATGATGAAGTCGCCGTCGATGGCGCGCTCAGGCTCAGGAATGTAGGTGTCCAGGGCTTCGATCAGCTTCTCGATGGCTTGGGAGCCAATTTCGGACTCGTCACCTTCCAGCGCTTTCAGCGCAGAACCGGTGATGATCGGCGTGTCGTCGCCGGGGAAGTCGTAGGTGGACAGAAGATCGCGCACTTCCATCTCCACCAGCTCCAGCAGCTCCTCGTCATCGACCATGTCGGCCTTGTTCAGGAACACCACGATGTAGGGCACACCCACCTGACGCGCCAGCAAAATGTGCTCGCGGGTTTGGGGCATGGGGCCATCGGCTGCAGAGCACACCAAAATCGCGCCGTCCATCTGCGCCGCACCGGTGATCATGTTCTTCACATAGTCAGCGTGTCCGGGGCAATCCACGTGCGCGTAGTGACGACCTTCCGATTCGTACTCCACGTGCGCCGTCGCAATGGTGATACCACGCGCTTTCTCTTCAGGAGCATTGTCAATCTGGTCATAAGCACGCAGCTCACCACCAAACTTCTTACCCTGCACCACCGTCAGCGCCGCCGTCAGCGTCGTCTTTCCATGGTCCACGTGACCAATCGTCCCCACGTTAACGTGCGGCTTGGTGCGTTCAAACTTTTCCTTGGCCATGCTTCATGGTCCTCTATCAAGACTACAAATTGTGAAAAACATCGGGGATTGCTGTATCCAGCTCACCCCGCCAAACGCTGCGGCTGACAGACCTGAGGCCCGCCCTCCATCGCTCGCTGCTTCCAACACAAACGACCGTAGCCCGGAAGGGGCGACGGCCTTTTGATCCGTGGTGCCCAAAGCCGGAATCGAACCGGCGACCTCTTCCTTACCAAGAAAGTGCTCTACCGACTGAGCTATTTGGGCACGTTGTCGAAACTACCTGCGTGCTTTAAGCGTTCGCGTTCAATTGGAGCGGGCGATGGGAATCGAACCCACATCATCAGCTTGGAAGGCTGAGGTTCTACCATTGAACTACGCCCGCGAAAGGCATTATTTGGTGGAGGGAGAAGGATTCGAACCTTCGAAGGCATAGCCGGCAGATTTACAGTCTGCTCCCTTTGACCGCTCGGGCATCCCTCCGGGAAGCCGCGTATTGTTCCGGGGTACAGAACGTTTGTCAAACCCCTGAACGAACTTTTTTCTTCATTCATCGCGACCAAGACCTATGGATGGCAGTGCAATGGAGCGAACACGGTAAACTCGCCCCTGGACACTTGCCGCCTGTTGGAGCCCCTGTATGTTGTTTCGATCCGCCGGGATCGCTGCTGTGTGCGCAGCGACAGCCTTTTCTCACCCAGCATTCAGCGGTCAGTTGCTCGACCTATACGACTTAGCACAGGATGCCGACCCCATTGTCGCTGCAGCGCGCGCTTCAGCCGATGCGCAACGTGCCCAGGCCGGAAGCTTACGCTCCGGGATATTGCCGCAGCTCCAGGCCACCGGCAGCTTCACCCGGGAACGCGATGAAACCACGACCGGTAACGTGGTTATTCAAGAAGCCACGGTCTTCGCGAATAACACCAACTATGGGCTGCGCTTGGAACAACCCATTTTTGATGCCGCAGCCTTCGCGCGCTATGCGCAGGTCGACGATCAACTCGCCATCGCCATGGCCAGCACCGCACTCGCGGAGCAAGACCTCATCGTGCGGCTGGCAACAGCCTATTTCGATTGGCTGGCGGCCAAAGATAATTTGGGCTTTTCGCGCGCCGAATTGAGTGCAATCGGCCGCGCCCTGGAGCAAGCCGAGGTGCGTTACGAAGTGGGCTTGGCAGCCATTACCGATAAGCAAGAGGCGCAAGCGCGCTACGACTTGGCGCGCTCCGGCGAGTTGGCCGCAGCTGCTGAGCTACGCTCACGCACCCAAGCCTTACGCAACCTCACAGGCATGGCGCCAGCGACCCCGGCCCAGCTACAAGATCAGCGGCTAGACCAATCACCGGCTCCGGGCGACCCGCAGACTTGGGTCGAGCAAGCCCTGGAACATAATTTGGACCTACTCACCGCCGAGAAAAACGCCGAACTGGCGCGTCAGGAAAAGAAGGCGGCTCGCGCTGCTTTTCTGCCTCAGCTCAGTTTGGTGGCGCAGCACAACTCCATTGACAATACCGATGCGCAGTTCGGCCGCGCAGCGGAGATTTCGACCATTTCGCTACAGGCCAGCCTTCCATTATTTGCCGGAGGCGGCAATCGCGCACGCTTCCAGCAAGCCAATGCAGAGCATATTGCCGCGGTCGCTCGCGCCGAACGCACCCGGCGTGAAGTGGAGCAATTGACCCGCGACGCTTATGACGGAGTCGTGACCGGCTGGGCACGCGTGGAAGCCTTGGAGCAAGCCGTACGCTCGGCACAAAGTGCCCGCGACGCAGTACAAGCCGGCCTGGAAGTCGGCACGCGGACCAATGTGGACCTGCTAGACGCTGAGCGCGAGTTGTTTCGCGCCAAACGCGACCTCGCCCGCGCGCAATACGACTATTTGCTCTCCCTGCTGCGCTTAGAACAAGCCACAGGCGACCTGAATTTCGAGGATTTACAGCGTATCGACGCCCTGCTCTCGAGCTAAACCACCGCGCCTAAGCTTGCCATCGGCGTGGTCGCCACTCACGCAGCAGGCCGCATCCACAGTTGTCGGCTGCTGTACGCGGGTTTAGTTATCTAGCCAAGGGCGCAAAGCCTGCACGATGCGTGATTGGGCGCCGCTTCCAGCCTGCTGTACGGCCTGAGCATCCCGCCCCAATTGAGTCACGCGCTGCGGGCTTTGCCATAGCTCAGCAATCACCTTGGGTAGCTCGCCCCCCTGTTCAATAGGCAGCCAAGCTTGCGCGTCTTGCAAGGCCTGTCCTACGTCCTCGGCATTACGCCAATGCGGGCCGGTGATGATGGCGCAGCGCGCGCGGGCGGGCTCTAGCAAGTTGTGGCCGCCAATAGGCACTAAGGATCCCCCCATGAACACCACCTTGACCTGATCAAAGACGGCTTGCAGCTCGCCCAAAGTATCCAGCAGCCACACCGCCGCGGCTTCCGGCGCCTGCTTGGTGGAACGTCGCACCACGCTGAGGCCCTGCTGCTGCGCCAACTGCGTGACCTCCGCAGCCCGGCGAGGATGTCTTGGTGCCAAAATCAACAGCGCCTGCGGCCAGTCTCTCCGCAAGCTCCGGTGGGCTTTAAGCACTTGCTCCTCTTCACCGGGGTGCGTACTGGCCGCCAACCACACGGGCCGCCCGGTACAGACACTGGCTAAGCAGTCCGCCCATGCGGGCTGGGGCGCAGGCGCCGCGAGATCCCATTTTAAGCTCCCCAGGGCTGCCACCCGCTGTGCCCCCAGCTGGCTAAAACGTTTTGCATCGGCCGGCGTTTGCGCACTCAGTAAAGCCACCGGCCCCAGGCAGCGACGCATCAACCCCGCACCCAGCCAACGCTTCCAGCCGCGCACACTACTCGCCCGCACCCTGGCACTCACAAACACCACGGGAATCTGACGCTGGTGTGCAGCAAGCAGCATTTGCGGCCATATTTCCGTTTCGATAATCAGGAGTAGCTGGGGCCGCACCCGGTCCAAAGCGCGGCGCACCCACGGACCATGGTCAATAGGCCATGCTGCGACCGTGGCCCTAGGAATCTTTGCAGCCTGCCAGGCCGCCATCCCGGTTGGCGTAAAGGCTGTCAGCAAGAAGGGGCGCCGCGGGTATTGCTGACGCAATGCCCGTACCAATGCTAAAGCCGAGCGCACCTCGCCAACCGAGGCCGCATGCACCCATAGCGGCGCGTTGCCGACCACGGGAAGCTCTCCGCGTCGCTGGGGCATATGATGTCGCCATTCAGGCTCGCGTCGCGCCAGCCAGCGCAGAGCCAGCAGGGCCAGTGGGCCCAAAATTGGTGCCAGGATGGGGTACAGTCGCATCCCCAGATTATGCCCAAGCCTACCGTGAGCCGAGATTCTGAATCCTTGTGGCATCCGCGCCACTGGCCAAGTTGGCTGGTCGTGGGCCTATTGCGTTTACTGGCCTTACTTCCTCTTCGTAGCTTTTTAGCCGTGGGGGCGGGCCTTGGCCGATTGGCTTACTACCTATTGCCGCGACGGCGCCGCATTACTCAGGTGAACTTGGAGATCTGCTTTCCAGAACTGAGTGCAGAGCAACGCCAACGCATGATTCGCGACCACTTTGCTGCGGTCGGAATGGGCATGGTGGAGGTGATGTTGTGCTGGTGGGCCAGCCCGCGCAGCTTGCACGGCCGCACGCGTATCGAAGGTGCCGAACATCTGCGCGCCGCAATGGATCAAGGCAGCGGGGTTATCTTACTTAGCGCACACCTCACATCCTTGGAACTGGCGACGCGCATCCTATCCCAGGAGTTTCCGGTCACGGCCATGTATAAACCACATCGCAATCCAGTCTTTCGCACTGTGATGCAGCATGGCCGAGATACTCACGCGGACGTACAAACGATCCCCTTCAATGATGTCCGTGGGATGCTGCGCGCGCTCAAAGCCGGCAAAATTGTGTGGTACGCACCAGACCAAAGCCGACGGATGAAATTTAGTGCGGTGCTGCCCTTCTTCGGCCATCCCGCCATCACTAACATTGCCACCAGCCGCCTCGCGAGGATGACAGGCGCGCCGGTAGTGCCGTTCTTCATGTACCGCGAGCAACATCCCGATGGCGGGCCTTTATGGCGTCTGGTGCTGCAACCCGCGATGCCTGGCATCCCCAGCGGAGATGATGAAGCCGATGCCGCCCAGACCAACAAACTCTTCGAAGACGCCATCCGTGTAAAACCCGAGCAGTACCTCTGGATGCACCGTAAGTTCAAGGGGCTGCCGGGTGAGGACCTCTATCGGAATTAAGGCGGCAGGCTGCATCGCTTAGCCCCATCTACGCATCCACATGTGGCTGGAGAGCGTCTCATGTAAACGGGGTCAGGATGGTCTCCAAACCGCTTAAATTCACCCCCGACCAATTCTCATTGGTGGCAATTTTATGCAGCGAGCGCAGCAATCTCGCGCGATTTTGACGACAACGCGCCGCTGGTTGCTGGGCCCGGCCACGGTCCCAATCAATCAACCAGAGTTGGCCTTGGTCATCCCGCAGTACATTGCGTGCGTTGAGGTCAGCATGCCAATACCCCGCCCACGCAAAGCGATCCAATAGAGCGTCCAAGGCCTGAGTGTCGGCCTCCCGCCAAAGGCCACGCTGCAAACAGTCGGCCAGGGACTGACTGCGCTCTACAGCCTGCATCAGCAAACTACCCCGATAACTCAGTGGCTGCCGCCATACGGCGACTGCGACCGGCCGCGGCACAGGAAGCCCTTCTTCGACCATGTTCTGAAGCAGATGGAACTCACGCCAGGGGCGGGTGCGGCGCAGGCCCGGCCAGGCATATCGGCGACGCACCAAGCGCCCCGGCAAGCCGCCGCGCAAAAACTCGCGCAGCACCCATGACTCCCCGGCCGGCCCCTGCACCAACCGCGCAGAGCCTCGCCCCTCACCGGCGCTGCGCGCTTGCTGCCAATACTGAGGGTCTACCAGCGCGACATCAGGCTCGGCCCAAAGCTGCGGATCGAAAAGCAGCTCACAGTCGCCCAGCTGGCGGTGAACGCTAGCGGACACCGCGCGGACCTAGGCGTAATCTGAGTAGGACTTTTCTTCGACGATGACCGAGCCCAGGGCTAGATTGATTTCTTTTTTAATCCGTGCTCGTTCGTCATTGGTGACATATACGCTGCGCGCCAAATCGATAAAGCGTTGTTCGAAGCGTTTGGCGCGCTCTTCCTCACGAATATCGTCTTCAATCACCCAAAGCTTCTCATTCACGGCTTTGAGCGCCGCACGCTGAGCACTGAGGTCAATCTCCGCAGGCACACCTTCAGCCCAAATGGCATTGAGCAAATTCAGCTCTGTACGCACATTGGCGTTTTTTTGCGGGTCGGAGATGCGCTCGGACTTAATCTCCAAAATGGTGATCTTGTCCAGCAGTTCGCCCGGTGATACCGGGGCCATCAGTTGATCCATGGGAGTACTCCTTAGGCGACAACGGTACGCCAGTGCGCGTAATCGTCGGTCTGCCCTTTCACTATGTCGAAATAGCGCTGCTGTAATTGGGTTGTGACAGGGCCACGGGCGCCACTGCCAATGGTGCGCCCGTCCACTTCTCGGATCGGCGTGACTTCTGCAGCGGTTCCAGTAAAGAAAGCCTCATCCGCCACATAGAGCTCGTCGCGGGTGATGCGTTTTTCCAGCACTTCAATGCCGGCTTCTTCAGCCAGAGTGAAAATGGTGCGGCGGGTAATCCCGTCCAGGGCGGAAAGTAAGGTGGGCGTATACAGCTTGCCGTCGACCACCATAAAAATGTTCTCACCGGAGCCCTCGGCCACATAGCCGTCTACGTCCAGGAGCAATGCCTCGTCGTAGCCATCACGCAGCGCCTCATTCAAAGCCAGCATGGAGTTAATGTAGTTGCCGTTGGCTTTGGCTCGGCACATGGTGACGTTGGGGTGATGCCGAGCGTAGGAGCTGGTGCGAATGCGGATGCCGCGTTCCATGCTCTCGTCGCCCAAATAAGTCCCCCAAGTCCAGGCAGCCACAATGAGGTGGACTTGCAAATTGTCGGCCCGCAGCCCCATCCCTTCAGAGCCGTAGAAGGCCATAGGACGCATGTAGGCCGACTCGAGCTTGTTGTCTCGCACGGCAGCAATCTGCGCCGCATTCACCTCATCCTTGGTGAAGGGAATCTCCATCCCCAGAATCTTGGCCGAGTTGAACAGTCGGTCGGTGTGTTCTTGTAGGCGAAAGATCGCGGCTCCCTGGGGCGTTGCATAGGCGCGCACACCCTCAAAGACACCCGCCCCGTAGTGCAGCGTGTGCGTCAAAACATGGGTGGTGGCATCGCGCCATTCCACCATCTTGCCGTCGTACCAAATGAGGCCGTCGCGGTCCGCCATCGTCGTAAGTGCCATGACTCTCTCTTCTACCGGTGC
The DNA here is from genome assembly GCA_019192445.1 of Oceanococcus sp. HetDA_MAG_MS8. NCBI lineage: Bacteria > Pseudomonadati > Pseudomonadota > Gammaproteobacteria > Chromatiales > Oceanococcaceae > Oceanococcus > Oceanococcus sp. HetDA_MAG_MS8. The sequence continues at coordinate 290,986 of JAHCMK010000005.1, read as the reverse complement.
TCAGCTAGTGCGGGCCGTCGCCACACCAGGGTTTCCTTAAACCCGTAATGGTAGCTTGTGCTGAGCCACTCTGTCCCCGCCTAAGCGGGGCCGTTCAGATATTCCTTAACCACGGCGCCTTCCGAAAACGGCTCTAGCCAAGCCGGGTCTACCGCTTCTCGCGGCTGTTGCAGCCGCTCCCGTAGGCCCTGGGCCAAGGCCTGCTCCGAGTCGGCCACCAGCCAGGCTCGCAAAGGGCCGTGAAAAACATCGCGGACGCCCCCAGGGCAGTCGACAGCCAAAAGTGGCGTGCCGCAGGCCAGAGCCTCGGTTAACACCACCCCCAAGCCCTCGTATATCGAGCTGAGCACGAAGAGGCGTGCCTGCCGCATCCAGGGATAAGGGTTTTGCCGCTGGCCCGCGAAAATCACTCGTTCTGCCACACCCAAGTCCCGCGCCAGGGCGTGTAGCTTTTGACGCAAGGGGCCATCACCGACGATGACCAAATCCTCAGCTGGCTGTGCTTGGGCATAGGCTCGGAGCAGGCGCTCCTGCCCTTTTTGCGGCACCAACCTCGCCACATTCAAGATATAGGGGCGCGAGGGAAGGTCTGGCTCTGCCACCAAGGACTGCTGATAAATCTCCTCCGCTGCGCAATAGTTGGTAATCACCCGCAAACTAGCGGGCTGAGCCTTGTATTTGTCAAAGAAGCTTTGTGCCGACTCCGCCACACCTGTACTCACCGCAACCAGGTGCCGCCGGTGATACAGCAAACGGGCCTCCACGCGATGAAACCAAGCTGCCTGACGATCCTGAACAATGTTTTCCAACACATAGCGCAGCCGGGGGTCGCGCCAACCCCAAAAAGTTTTGAAAGTGCCGACCCCGCGAAAAATAATCTGATCGAAGCGCCCGAACTCTTTTTCCAAAGCGCGCACATGGGCACGCAGCACCAAGCCAGACCACCAGCCCACCCACATAAAATGCGATTTCGGAATCAGCACGCCTAGCAGTAGGCGTGACAGCAGGAAGAACAGCCCACCCAGGCCCGAAGCCCATAAGCGACGGATCTTGTCGTGTACGTGGATCTGCACAGCGGGCTCGCGCGGCGCCAAAACCCGAGGTCGTGTGCGACAGGTCATGAGGTGACTGTCGTGACCGGCGCGCGCCAGCGCATCCGCCAGGTCCACGGCCACCCTCTCCATGCCCCCCATCTTCAGCGAGTGCACCACCACCAAGATGCGTTGGCGGGCGGGCTGCTCCGTGCTCATGCTGTGCTGTCTTGCAGCTTGTGGATGCCATTCGCCGCACGCACCGTTTTGTTCTTTTTGACCGCCTTACGAATGGCGTCGTTGCGCGCGCGAATATGGGCCTTGGAATAACCCCGGGCATGATCGAGGTGCAGACACACGGTGCTGTAGCGAATTTGCTGGGATTGATGGCCATAATTCCACAAGCGCTCACCCAGCTCACGGTCCAGGCCACCGTACTGCATGTCCTCGTTAAAGCCATTCACGGCTTTGAGGTCCTCGGTCCAGGTAGAGCTGTTCATTCCATTCCAACTGGCATTGGCCGGAGTGAGGCGGTTCAGCCAAGTTTTCCAGAATGTGGAGCGCGTCAACTTCCATAAGCGACGGTTGCGCGGCTGCCCCTGAGCCACCAACCAATCAGCATCAAAGCAGCGCCCTGCGCAGATATCCTCTTCGCTAATCTGCTCAGACACCGGCATGGTGAGCTTGATATAGCCCCCAGACAGAAACCAGCCGGGCTTGGCAAGACGGCGATGGGTCGCCACAAAGTCGGGCTCTGGAATGCAGTCCCCGTCGGTAAAGATCAGGTAATCACAATCCGTCTGCGCAATCACTTTATTCAGGATTTGGCACTTCCTAAAGCCCTGGTCCTCATGCCAAACATGAACAATTGAGAGCTTGCGCCGGCCTTGAAAACGCTCGATAAGCGCGGCCGTCTCCGGCCCAGAACCGTCATCAGCCACAAACACCTTGAAGTGGGTGTCGGTTTGCTGCTCATAGCCGATGAGCACCTTTTCTAACCAGAGCGGCGCGTTGTAAGTGGTAATCACCACGCCAATCTGCTGAGGGCTGGTAGAGGTCTGCATAAGAAGGTTGCTGGGTCTGTGGCTGCGATCAGAGCCTTGTGCACCAACACAAGCAAGCTCAGCGGATGCAAGCTGCGCTGGATAATCAACAAAGCCCCTGAGATCGTAGTATCCCACGACTAACGCTGCTTGCTGACGTGGCCTGGGCTTCGGGGCTGTTCCAGCGGGGCTGGTCCGGCGCGGCTGGTCCGGCGCAAACCTGAAACAAACTCGCCTATGTTCAGCCCTGAGGCAGCCCAAGCAGCGCCCGCAGCAGTTACCGCTAGAACTACGCTCGCCCTGGTTATCGGGCCGCTGGCCAACACAACGATGACAGCCTGGCCATGCATACTGTGCGCCTTACTTTTGCCTGCAAAGCCCTTTAGTCGATGCTGCCCTTTGCTTCCACCGATGCCCCCATTGTCATGCGCTTTGGCGCCTTGGGCGACATGGTCATGCTCGTCCCCATGCTCAACTGGTTGGCCGCAACCACGGGCGCGCCGGTGGACATTATTGGATCTGGAGGCTGGACCAAGCCCTTGCTATCGGGCGTGGACTCGGTCAACCAGCTGCACCTACTCAGCAGCCGCAAGACGCCTTATCTTTTCAATCGCAGCCAGCAAGAGCTCGTCCAATGGCTCAAAACCCAGCACCCCAGGCCGGTAATCATCTGCGAAACCGAGCCCAAGTCACGTTGGCTGGTCGAGCGCGCCGGCTATGGCCCCGATGAGATGTTTTGGGCCGGAGATCTGCCCATCCAGGCGGGAGAGCACTGGGTGCAGCGATGGTTGCGTTTAGCCTGCCTATGCTATGGGCAGCGCTGGGAGCCGGGTATTGCCCATACCTACACCCACCAGGGTTGGCTACCGGCCTCCGGCGCGGCCCGCGAGGATTTTCAGCAATGGGTGCAGGCTCGTGGCTGGCAGCAGGCCGAGCTGCTGCTGATTCAGCCCGGCAACAAACGCACCATGCGGCGCGGTCGCGCCGAACGTCAGAGCAACCCTAAATTTTGGCCGGACGACTATTGGGTCGCCGTGGCGCAATGGCTCTGCACCCAGCACCCACAGGCCCAGGTGCTGTTTTGTGGGTCGCCTGAAGAAGCCGAATACATCGATCGCTTGAGCGCGGCCTGCAACCATCCCAGAGTGCATAACCTCGCCCGCGATTTGCCCATACCCCGACTGCTGGCGCTGCTGGAGAAAGCCCAAGGCCTCATCAGTGTAGATACCGGCCCTGCCCACGCGGCAGCTGCCGCCGGATGCCCGACGGTGGTCCTTTTTGCCGACAAGGACCCGGCACTGTGGCAACCCTATACGGGCCCCGCTGCGGTCATTCCCCTGCAGGCATCTTCGCAAAGCATGGCCGACATCTCCGTCGCTGAGGTGCAGCAGGCCTGGCAACAACTCAGCCTATCCACCGCAGGCCATGGCTAGTACGGATTAGGCGGCGCCTGCTAAGCGCGCGGTACAGACTTGCCGCAGACGCGCGCAGACTTCCTCCACAGTGATGCAGGCCATGGCCTGCTCGGACTCCACCCGCGTTCCCCAGGGCACCTGCTCCACCGACTTCGCCATCACCGCCTGCAAGGCGCGTGGATAGGCGTCTACGCAGTATTGACGCCAACGATAAGGCCCGCAACGCTGCGGGTTACTCAAACCATACAAACCAATCGCTGGCGTTCCGGCCAGCGCAGCCATATGCGCTGGACCAGAGTCCGGTCCCACCACCACCGTACTGCGTTCCATCAGCGCTAAAAGCTGCGGCAAGGTGTCCTGACCGACCAAATCCAGGGGGGACTGTTGACTCCGACATTCAGCCAGAATGCGATCGGCTAGCTGCCGCTCACCGGCGCTGGGCCCACCACAAATCACGACGCGCAGACCGAGTTCCTCCAGCGCATAATCCACCAGCCCTGAGTAGCCTTTTACGCTCCAATTGCGCAGAGCCACGCTAGAGGCCGGAGCCAGCAGTAATGTGGGCTGCGTACCTGGAAGTTTGTCAGCGGCCCACTGCCGCTCAGCGTCGCTAATGGGGATAGACCAACTCAGTACAGGCTCCGGCAGCCCGAGATAGCGCAAGAACCCCAATTGGGCTTCAAGCACATGCTGGCGATCAATGAACGGAATACGCTCGTCTACAAACAGGCCATGCAGGTCTCGCCCTCGCACCGCGTCATAGCCAATTCGGCGCTGGGCGCGTACCCCTAGACTGGCAATATGAGCCCGCATGCTCACCTGCATGAGCAGCAGCAGGTCAAAACGCCGTCCAGCCAACTGTGCGTAGAGCTGCCGGTAGCCTCGCCATCCGGCAGCCTTATCCAACACCAGGAATTCCACATCGGCTAAGGCCTGCATTAAGCGGTGCTCATGCTTCCCGATGATCCAAGTGATGCGAGTCTGCGGCCAATGCTTACGCAAGCTATGCACCACCGGCAGCATGTGGGTGACGTCGCCCAAAGCTGACAAACGCAGCAAGCAAATATGGCGCGGTGCCTCAGCCAAGGTTCCAACTCCATTGCCAGCGTTGAGCTGCGGGCTGCGCGCGCCGCCTGGCTCCAGGATGCTGTTTCAATCGCTCGCTCAAGCGGCGGAAATGCTCCTGAGTGGGCGCCTTATGGTGTGCGGGAATGCAGTAATCATTCAGCAAATAGTTGATAAAGGCTTCGCGGTGAGTCGCGGCAGGCAGCTCACCGGCGTCAGCCATACGCATCCATTGCGCAAGCTCCGCAACGCTTCGGGCCTGCGCCGCCACCCCGGGAATGGCGTAGCAGGCGCGTCCGAGCGTCATCACCGGCCGGTTCAGCAACACACTTTCCAAGCCCACCGTAGAGTTGATGGTCACCACGCCCAAGGCGTGATCGATCAGCTCTTGCGTGCTATTGCCATCTGCAAATCGTGCGCAGCCCAAGGCCTGGAACAGGCGCTCGAGGTCGGCGTAATCCTGGGTGCAACTCGGGTGACGTTTGAAAACCAGCTCCACATCACTGTGCTGCAAACCATCACGGGCGGCTTCCAAGACCACCTGCACCAAATGGCGCATGTTGCGAATCCAGGGGGAATACAAAAGTACCTGGCTATCCAAGCGCACTTGCAGAGGAATAAAGAGATAACGTTTGGGCAGGCGCTGCGCGGCGTCAACGCGACGCCTAGATGGTCTTGGCAATAAATTCTGGGGCCAGGCGGCGGACTTGTTATAGCGCGCGTAAAACTGCGGGTCCTGAGGAATGGAATTATCTGCGTTGACCCCCACCGGGTCGCAAGTGGTGGTATTCGGCAACAATCCGCACTCAAAGATATAGCGCTCTACGCCTAGACGATCCGCTGCGAATAGTGCTGAGGCCACATCGACTGACTGCCCTCCCCACACAGCGACGGCATCGGGCTTCAGGGACTCGATCCGTCGCCATACGTCATTGATGTGCCAACGCGCCACACGCCGATGACTGTGCTCAAGCGCGCGCAGCCGCCAAGACGGAATTCGCTCGCGTGCCCACTTGCGGCGCATGGTGTAGTCACACACCTCATCCACACACGCCGCTGGCAAACAGTTGGCCGCCCCCTGCCAACGAATACCAATAGCTGCCGTATGGATATCCAGCTCATCGATGCCGGACTGCAGCGTGCGAAAGTAACGCCTGGCTTTGGGCGTGTTGTGCAGCAATAAGACGCGACGCGCCATACAAGCTTCTCCCAACTGAAGTTCAGACCGCAGCGTGGCGCGCCACATCTGAGTGATAGGCACAGTGATGTTCCACCATGAGCCGCTGCCAAGCCATGGCCCAAAAGCAACTACAGGGATAGCTTGGAGGACAAAGATGGCAGCCACGTGAAAGGCCTGCCCACCGCAGCGCTGCTGGCTAAGCGGCTACACCAAACTTTGCCTGCGCCGCTATGGCCAGTGGCTCATCCGGCGGTACACACCGCGTTAGCTCGTCGATGCTTGGCGACCAAAAAAGCTCTGCAGCAAGGGCAGCGCTGGCAATTGCTGCTGCGCTTGCTCCGGGCTCTGCAAGGATTGCGCATGGATTCGTTCACGCAGTAGGCGGTAGCGCTGCGCCAAAGTGTCGGCGGTATCGGGCTCGATGAGGTCGGCGGCAGCCGCCGACTCTAGAATGCGTAACACATCGCCAAAGCGCGACAGTGCCGGCCACTGCGCAGCATGGGCTAATACCAACCACTGGGAATAGAACTCGATATCGACCAGCCCTCCAGGTGACTGCTTGTCATCGAAGTCCTTGGTGATGGGCTTGTCTTTGAGCATGCGTGCACGCATGTCCTGAATATCTTGGAGCAATGCTGCGTGATCTCGACGCCGGCCCAGAATGTCCAGGCGCAGCTCATTAAAACTCGCAATCACCTCAGCCTGCCCTACGATGGGGCGGGCACGCACCAAGGCCTGGTGCTCCCAGGTCCATGCCGACTCTTGCTGGTAACGGGCAAAGGCCGACAACGACGTCACCAATAAGCCAGCATTGCCATTCGGGCGCAAACGCATGTCCACCTCATAACAGCGACCTGCCGCAGTTTGCGTGGCCAGGGCAGAGATGAGTTTTTGCGCAAGTCGCGTAAAGAACAATTGCGGGTCTTGGTCCACACCCGGAATAGGCCCGTCGCGGTATACGAAGACCAAGTCCAAATCTGAGCTGTAGGACAGCTCCATCCCGCCTAATTTGCCGTAGGCCACGACGGCAAATGGTAAAGCGCCCAGCTTGGGCCAACGCTGGCGCATACGCGCCTGGGCCCAATGCAAGGCCGCGCGAACAACCTCTTCGGCCAACTCAGTGAGCTGGTCCGACACGCGCATCAGCGGCAAGGCATGCGCCACATCAGCCGCGGCAATGCGCAAGCCCACAGCATGCCGAATCCTCCGCAGCTGCTCCAATACCGCCTCATCATCCTCCGTGTCGCAGGCACTGATCTGCCTTTGGATATGTTGGCGCAGTGCCTCGCGGGTTGGCGGAGCATAGAGGGTGCGAACATCGCATAGTTCCACCAATAAGGACGGATGCTGAACCAGCTCGGCAGCAATGGTTCCGCTGTGCTGGCAAAGCCAGAGTAGTTCGCGGCGCGCCTCCGGATGCTTGCGTAACAAGCTCAGATACTGGGGGCGCCCGCAAATCGCCGTCACCAGCGCCAGCACTCGGCGTCCGGTGGCGTCATCTGGGGCTTGATCCAGCAGGCGCAGGGCTAACTCAAAAGCCTCCGTCTGCGCGTCCGCATCACGAAATCGACGCTGGGCTGCCAGCTTCAGCGCTTCTAGTTCTGCGCGCAAATCTGCAAATGGAGCCGGCCATGACGGCTCATCGTCGCTCTCCAAGGCGACCATGAGCTCTTGCATAGGCTTGGGAAGGGGGGCGTCTTCAACCGGCGTGAATAGCTCTAGGAAATGACTCCGCACCCGACTTCGCACCGCCTGCAGGGCAGCCTCAAACTCGCCCCAGCGGGAGTAACCCAAGGCCGCAAGCAGACGCTGCCGAGCCTCTTCTTCTAAGGGCAGTACATGAGACTGGGCATCGGCGACAGCCTGCCAGCAGTTCTCCACGTGGCGCAAAAACCAATAATGCTGCGCCCATTCCTGGGCGAAAGAGGTGTCAACCAGCTCTTCTGCATGCAGGGCCGTGAGCGCCAGAATCAAACTACGTTGCTGCAAGCTTGGCCGAGCGCCGCCATGAATCAGCTGCAGGGCTTGAACTGTGAACTCCATTTCGCGGATTCCACCCCAACCCCGCTTGATATCTTGCTCACGGCCCTTATGCCGCACATCGGCATCGATATCGTCCTTCATTTGTTTCAGGGCGGCGAGCTGGCCAAAATCGATATAACGTCGATAAATGAAGGGAGTGAGGCCCTCTAGCCAACTCTCCCCCACCTCGACATCACCGGCCACACAGCGCGCCTTCTGCCAGGCATAGCGCTCCCAGTCCCGCGCGTGAGTCTCAAAGTAACTGTCCAGCGCAGCCAGGGAAAAACTCGGGGCGCCCTGGCTACCAAACGGCCGCAACCGCAAGTCCACCCTAAACACAAAGCCATCCTCCATAGGCTCGGATAGGGCCCGCGTCACCCGCTGAACCAGTTTGGCCATCAATGGCTCTACAGCCACCGAATGGGCCGCGGCTGTGGCGCTATGGGCAAAGACCAAATCCACATCCGATGAGAAGTTCAGCTCCGAACCGCCAAGCTTGCCGAGCGCAAAGACCAGCGGTTGAATGGGCCGGCCCCGCGCGTCCACAGGCTGACCTTTCTTGGCGCAAAGCTGCTGCCAGTGGTAGTCGACCATTGTGGCAATGCTCTGATCAGCCAGCCGGCTTAAGGCCTCCACGATCTGCGCCGGCGTGTAGCGACCCAGCACCTGACCGCAGGCAAGCCGAACCATCTCTCGATTGCGGTAACGGCGCAGGCCTGCATCGTCCTGCGGCGGCGGCGAAGGCGCTGCAGCAGCCGTCATCAAGGCTGGAAACTCCGCCGGGTTGCGACGCGCCCAATCACTGACAAAGCGGCTGGCCAGCAAACAACGCAGCAGCGGCTGAGCCTGCGCAGATTCCGCGGACTCGCCCAGCGCTGCCAGCAGTTCGAGGCTACGCTCGCGTAAAGCGCTGGGCAGCGCGGCTAGGTCAAGGCGATAATCCGGGCTGTCTTGCATCTGCGTACATCCTTATGACGACCGTCGCCCTACTCTATCTGCATGGGCTAGGTTCCAGTGGTAACAGTGACACTGGGCAGTTTCTTGAGCAGCATTTCGGGCAGACCCACCGTGTGCTGCGCCCGGACTACCGCCCGCAGTTTTTTGTGGAATCGGTGCAGGCTATCGACCGCTGGATACAACAGCTGGGTGAGGACGCTGAGCGTGTCGCCATTCTCGGCAGCTCTATGGGCGGCTGGCAGGCTCTGCATGCACTTGCGCGTCATCCGCAATTGCAGGTGTTGGCTCTGAACCCGGTGTTGGCTCCGGCCGCGTTGGCAACATCTGCGCCGCCAGACCAGGTCGACCACCGCAGCGGCGATCCACTACCGTGGCCGCAGCCCATCCGAGTCGAGGACTTCCCACCTGCGCCCCTGGCTACGCTACCGGCGCAGCAACTCAGAGTCTTGATCGGTCGTCATGATGATGTGGTGCCACCCCAGCCTACCATCGATGCATGCGCCACATTCGATATCAGCCACCGCGTATTGCCCTGGGGCCACCGCGCGGAGTTTGGCTCGGTGCTTCGCGATGAGGTCGCCGAATTACTTGGTCGTAGCCAGGCTTGACGGCCCCATCAGCACGCAAGTAGCAGTCTGTAGCAATGAGCGCAGCGCAGGCTTTGCGCTGCCCATCACTTCGAGCTCAGATCGACAATGATCTGCAGCCCAAGCTTGTGGGACAGGGCCAAAAAGACCCTGTCCACTACTGCTTTTTCAGGAGCGACACTACTGGCCCAGCAAGCGCTCGCGAGCGGCCCGGTACTCGCCCTCAAGGCGGTCGATTAATCCAGCCGCGCTAGGGATTTGGTCCACAGCGCCAATGCCCTGCCCGCAGCCCCAAATATCGCGCCAAGCTTTGGTGGGTTTGCCGCTAGAGCCAAAGTCCATCTGCGACACGTCGCCCTCGGGCAGATTGTCCGGGTCTAAACCAGCCGCTTCAATAGAGGAGCGCAGGTAGTTACCGTTCACTCCAGTAAACAGGCTGGAATAGACGATGTCGGCAGCACCCCCATCGACCACCGCTTGTTTGTAAGCCTCGGCAGCTCGCGCCTCTTTGGTCGCAATGAAGGGCGAGCCGATGTACGCCAGATCCGCGCCCATCGCTTGGGCCGCCAAGATGGAATCTCCACGCGCGATACAGCCCGAGAGCAGCAGCGGCCCATCAAACCAACTGCGAATTTCCTGAACCAGCGCAAAAGGCGACCAAGTACCCGCATGTCCACCAGCGCCAGCCGCAACAGCGATGATGCCGTCGGCCCCTTTATCGATGGCCTTGCGCGCAAACTGATCGTTGATCACATCATGAAAAACAACGCCGCCATAACTGTGCACGGCCTCAAACACTTCTGGCCGGGCCCCCAAGGAGGTGATCACGATGGGAACTTTGTACTTCACGCACATTTCCAAATCATGCTCTAGGCGATCATTGGAGCGGTGGACGATTTGGTTCACCGCGAACGGCGCCGCTGGTTGATCCGGGTTTGCCGCATCGTGGGCGCGCAGCTCTTCTGTGATCTGAGCCAACCACTCATCTAACTGTTCAGCCGGTCTGGCATTGAGCGCAGGGAAAGAGCCCACAATGCCCGCCTTGCACTGGGCGAGAACCGAATCCGGGTTAGAAATAATGAACAGCGGTGCAGCCACGGCGGGCAAGCGTAGGCGTGAAGCCCAAGGCTGGGTTAAGGCCATGATCTATGTCTCCGTCAATCTACGCCGGCGGCGTAGCCAGATCAGTCAAAAAGGCCCTGAAGTGTACGCAATCCTTAAGCAACAAAAAGGCGGCGGGCCCGACGGACCCGCCACAAACCCCTGAATCAGGGGTGCAGGGTTTATCACCCTCCGCTTTTGCCCGGATGGAGCGAACAGCAATATCTGATTCCGCCATTCGCTCAATGGGGTGGGGGCAGCCTTGTTGAATCGCTCAAAGCGCCCGCATACTCCCTACATTCGTAATCACTGGGCAAAAGCGGACATCGGCAATGCCAAAGGCCGGCGGAGGGCGCATCCATGGCAGACAGCAGCCAAGTCAGCGAAGACGAGATTGATCGCGTATTAGATGCGGTCATTGATCTGCCTGCGCCGCAAAGGCTGCAGTCCGCAAGGCGGATATGCGCTGACAACACACCGCTCTGGGCCGCAATTCAGCCCATGCTGGAATTGGATTTAGACCCGACGCAATTTCTGCAACCCCGCTCGGTCGCTGCGCGTAGTCCCACATCGCTACCTACATCCAGCCTCATTGGGCAAGCGATTGGCGCCTGGAAAGTGGTGCGCAAGCTGGGCCAAGGCGGCATGGGCGAGGTGTTCTTGGTCGAGCGGGCCGATGGCCAATATCAAATGCAGGCCGCGCTCAAGAGGTTGCACACCGCCGATCCTGCCAACAGCGAACGCATGCAGCGGGAACGACAAATCCTGGCTGCTTTAGCTCATCCGCATATTGCACAGCTACTCGATGGCGGTGTGGATGATCAAGGCCACCCATGGATGGTGATGGAGCTGGTTGATGGAACTCCCCTCGATCAGTGGGCACATGGCCGATCCCAGCAGGAGATCCTGCCGGTTTTCGAGCAGGTCCTGGATGCGGTGGCTTATGCGCATAGCCAACTGGTAATTCACCGCGACCTTAAGCCCTCCAATGTGCTGGTGGACGAGCGCGGCCGAGCCAAACTTTTGGATTTTGGCATTGCCAAACTTCTCACCGCGCTGCATACCGCCGACAAAACCCAAGCCTTGGCAACGCCCAACTACGCAGCCCCAGAGCAGATGCTCGGTGAACCTGTGAGCACCGCCACAGACGTGTATGCCCTGGGCGCCATCCTGTACAAACTGCTCAGCGGCCACCCTCCTCTGGACCTGGAGGGGGCGCCCATCCCGGTGCTGATTGACCGCGTTCAGCACCAAATACCGCCCAGCCCTAGCAGCCTTCAGCCGGGCACGATGGTGTCACCAGCCTTGGACGCTATCTGCCTAAAAGCTCTGCAGAAGCGCCCGGTTCAGCGTTACGCCAGCGTGACGGACCTGCGGGCAGACTTGGACCGGTTTCGCAAGGACTTTCCGGTTTTGGCCCGGGAGCCAGGCCGCTGGGATTACTTCGCCCACTTTCTGCGCCGCAACCGTCTGATTGCCAGCGCTGCAGCTGGCGTCGTCATGGCGATTTTTGTGGGTCTATTGGCGACCAGTTGGCAGGCTCGGCTGGCCCTGCAAGAGCGCGACGTCGCGCGCCTGGAGCTGCAACGCATGCAGAGCCTGCGCAATGCATTTAGTGAGATTCTGACCAACTCGGCCGAGCGCTCCGACCCGGCTCAAACACGCGCCCTGTTTGAGCGCGCCAGCACCGCCGCCGAGGCCCGCGTCGCCCAGGACCCACTGACGGCCGCCACCTTGTGGAGCATGCTGAGCTCGCAACTACTGCATGCCGAGGATTACGCTGGAGCACGCGGCATCTTAAGCCGAGTCGATACGCTAAACCTGCGCGCACTCCCGCCCAGCCTGCAAGCCGACATTGCACTGAATAAAGCGCATCTCAGCTTTCGGGATCGAGACCTTGAGGCCACCGCCGAGCACATTGCCATGGTGCGCGAGGTCTACAGCCAAGCACCGATGATTCAGCGCCATCTGTTGCTCTCTTTGGCCACGCTAGAGTCTCAGCTAGAGCGTGCCCGCGGTAATGAAGCCGCCGCCGTGGAGCGTCTCAAACAAGGCTTAGTTCATGCCCGCAAATACTTGGGGGACAAGCATCCAGAGACCGCAACCCTGTGGGTGAATTTGGCCGTTGCTCATTACTACGCCGGTAATCTCGGTGCGGCCCTACATAGCTCCGAACAAGGCTATGCCATCTACCAGGCATTAGGAGAAGAGCAGTCTCCAGACGCCTTGAACCTACTCACTAACTGGGGCGCATTTGCCTTACGTGCCGGGCGCCCCTTGGAGGCGCAGCAGCGCCTGAGCAGCGCATTGGATCTGCGCTCTAAGCTCTATGGAGCGTCTGCAGCGCAAGCCGTATTACTCAAAAACCTTGGCATCACTCATTGGATTAACGGAGAATTAGAGGACGCTCGCACCTTGCTGGAGCAAAGCCAATGGATGGCGAGTCGGTATGCCGGGGCCGGATCTAATCTCCATGCGTCCGCTAGCTGTAATCTCGCCCGCTTGCTGTACCTCACAGATCACACCGCAGCCGCAGCAGCGGCAGTGGCAGAGCTGCCCACAGACTTTTATTCCACGCAAAGCATTTGGGTGAATGTTTGCCAGGGCTTGCAGCACATCATCGAAGCGCCCGCGGTTGCTGCCGGTCCGCCAGCGCCCGCGCTTGCGGCCATCAATAAGCTCAAGGCTCGTGGCAAGCGCGGTGAGAATCATGCCGCCCACCTGCGCGAGGCCCTCGCGCATCGCTTAGGGCGGCAGGCAGATTGGGCAGGAGCCTTAACTCAAATCGAGTTAGCCATAGAAGAAAAGTCGGCCGCCCGAGCTCCAGAGCATTTCAGCATTGCCATGCTCCAGCTCAAGCGGGCCGAATACCTGGAGCGTTTAGGTCAACAAAGAGTGGCGCAGCAAGAGCGTTTGGACGCCCAAACCAGCCTGCGCCGAGTCCTCAGCCCGACGCATCCTCTATTGGCCCGGTCCACGTCGCCTTAAGCTTGTCGTGCAGTAAGGCACGCACCTTGATCCAGTCGCGACGCAAAGTACGCGAGGTCACGCCCAAGGCAGCAGCTGTCTCTTCGTCGTTAAAGCCGGCAAAATAGCGACACTCCACCAGGGCCACTAAGCGAGGATGCTTGTCGCGCAGTTGCTCCAACACCGTGTCTAGCGCAACCAAAGTATCCGCATCGGCGTCGTCTTGCGCCGCAATTTCATGCGGAAACGCGGTGGCATCCAAGGACAAGGGTTTGACGCCGCCTCCACGCTTATTAGCCATGTGCGCCCGGGCATTATCCACCAAGACTTGGCGCATGGCCTGAGCCGCTGTCATCAAAAAATGCTGGCGGTTTTCGTAGCCTTGGTGGCTGGCCAACTTCAAATAGGCCTCATTGACCAGTGCGGTGGTCGCCAAGGTTTGTCCAGCAATGAGCTTGCGTCGTTCGCGCCTCGCGCAGCGCTTGAGCTCCTCGTACATCGCCGCGTACAACGCGCCAGATCCTTGTTGCGTCAAGCCTTCATCATCCATTTGTATCCTCCGCAGGCCGTCTCGCCGCAGCGCAGCCTTGTCATTTTTTTTGATACTGCCACGCTGTAGCCAGACCGCCAAGCCAGCACGCGATTGCTATGATCTGCGGCCGCTTCGAGCCCTGCATGACTATGTGGTTTAAAAATCTCTGCCTATTCCAGTTTACGGAGAGCTTCTCGCTACCCCCTGCCGAACTGGAAACAGCACTCGCGGCCCACCCCCTGCAAAATGTGCCCGGTGCCATGGAGCACACGCAGGGCTGGTTACCGGTGCTCAGCGACGGGCGCCTGGTGGAGGGCTTTGACCGGCACATGTTTTTGCGCTTTGGCGAGCGTCAGCGCCTGCTACCCGCCAGCGTGATTAATCAAGAGCTGGCCGAGAAAGTGGAAGAGCATGCCCAGCAGCGGGGCTACAAACCGGGCCGCAAGCAAAAGCAGGAAATGAAGGAGGATATTCGCGCCCGGCTGCTACCTCAGGCTTTTGTGGTGCAAAAGTCTATTCGCGCCTGGTTGGATAGCGAGCATGGCTGGCTGGTGGTGGACGCAGCCTCCCAGGGTCAGGCTGAAAAACTGGTGGAGTTGCTCCGTGAGCATGCCCCCATGCTGCCGCGCATCATCCTTCCGGACACCGAAGTTGGGGTACAAACGCTGTTAACCGAATGGTTAGGTCGGGGCGAGGCCGCTGGCCACTTCACCCTCGATGATGAGGCTGAAGTCCAGGGCAGTGACCCGCAGCGCGCGACCATTCGTTATAGCCGCCTGCCCGTAGGCTCGGCCAACGAACTCAAGCGCCACCTGGATCAGGGAAAACGGGCCACAAAACTTGGGCTATGTTGGGATGATCGTTTAAGCATGGTGCTTGCCGATAATCTGCAGATCAAACGTCTGCGCTTGCTGGAAACACAAGCTGAAGACGACTCCGTGCGTGATGACGATCCGCAGCTAGCCTTTGAAACTGACATGCGGCTCATGACCGCGCTGCTTCACGACATGCTGCGAGAACTGGGGGCAGAGTTGGGACTGCGCGGCCCTAGCCTCTCCGCAGAGGCCGCCTGATGCTGAGCCATGCCCAGCTTTGGGCCTTTCATACAGCGTTTGGGGTGTTCTGTGGGCTGGCACTGTGGTGGCAGCCACTGCCCTATGGGCAGTTATTGCTGGGGCTCGTGGTCGGCTACTCCATTGCCATGGCCTTGTTCACCCAGTTCGTCGGCGCGTCTCGTGCCTTTCAGTTGTGGCTATTTTTGCTGCCCCTGTCGGCCTTGATGATCCTGCCAGATTGGTGGCTGAGCAGCAGTGCCGGAGTACTGCGCTTCATGCCGCATGGCGTACCGTACGTGGGCGCCGTACCGATTTACATGGGCCTGATGTGGGTGATCCCACTGTTTGTCTGCCTGCACTTGGCCCGTCCTGCTCAGGCTGGGGCGGCGCTCCGTGCAGCCGGCTGGGCTCTGGTCATCTTCGGCTTGGCTGAGCTCGCTGCCCCGCATTTGCAAATCTGGGCGCCGCAAGGTGTCACGGGCGTTGCTGGCACCGCGCTGTACATACTGCCGGCAGAAGCCTGGCTAGGCGCAGCTACCTGTATGGCATGGCAGGCCGCGGGCCAAGCCCCCTGGCCGGGCCGCTTAAGCGCTGGGCTCGCCGTGATGCTGAGTTATGTGGGCGCGGCTGCCTTGAGCCTCATGCTGTTGGAGCCCTTGCTGCGCGCTTGGGTCTCCTGAGCGACCTTCGGGCTCCAGCCGCTGATCTAGCGCCGTTGACGCGCTGGCGCCTCGCTGGCCGCCACATCACGCCATAAGCGGCGCCAATCAAAGCCTGGGCCGGGGTCCGTCTTGCGTCCAGGCGCAATATGCTCATGACCAACGATATTTTCCGCACTGATCGCTGGGTATCGGCGGCGGATGATCGGAATCAGCCGCCGGAGTTGACGATACTGCGCCTGGGTGTAGGGCCGGTCGTCGGAGCCTTCCAGCTCGATTCCAATCGAATAATCGTTGCAGCGTTCTCGGCCCTGCCACATCGACTGGCCGGCGTGCCAAGCCCGATCGCGCAAGGCAGCGAATTGCCAGATGCTGCCCTGACGCCGAATAAATAGGTGCGCGCTCACCCTCACACCTTCTAAGCCTGCGAAGTAAGGGTGTTCCTGGGTATTCAGCTGGTTACAGAACAGCTGGCGCACCGCATGACCGGAGTACTGACGCGGGGGCAAAGCAATGCAGTGCAGTACCAGCAAGCTCAGGTCCTCGGGATCCGGCCGCGCATCTACATTCGGAGATGCACAGCGACGGACCCCCGTCAGCCAACCCGTGTCCAATAAACGCATCAGCCCTCCCCTAAGTACTGGGCCAAAAAGCTGCGCAGGTTTGCGCCGCGGCGGAACTCGCCTCCAGCTGCTCGCACACCGCCTGCCATTGCTGCCGCCCCTCAGCCAGAACTTCACGACGACGCTTGCTCGCCTGCGTCCACTGCGCCAGCGGGGTTTGCAGACGCTGCAAACGCACCCGGCTACGCTGATACAGGCTATTCGGTGCCTCCTGGGCAATCTGCTGCAGCGATTCCAAGGCGACGTAAATACGCGGCTCATCCGCAGGGGCCAGCTCCAGCAAAGACTGTAAATAGGCCAAACCCCATTGCATCCGTGTCGCCGACCCATGCGCCTGTACAAATGCTCGCTGGTACCAGTTCAGCGCCTCTTGGATATCTCCCTGGTCCTGGGCGAAACGCCCCAGATAACTCATGTAGTAATGAGGGGCGACTGCCGTCTCCAACTCGGACTGCAGTAATTCTGCGGCGGCTGAGCTTTGACCCACCTCGCGCAAATACCAAGCCGCGTTGTACATCAGAGACTGGCGCTCATAAGGCGTCTGCGCCTGCTCCGTAATCTGCGCCGTCCGCCGTTCAACCAGTGCTACCAGCGGCGCGGCAGGTGGCTGCTGAGGGTAATTGAGTGCCGCCGCATCCAAGCGGCTGCGCAAGGTGAGCAGACGCGTTTTTAAACTGTAATTCTCATCCGACCACACCTGCTCCATCACAGACTGCAGCTCTGCCAGCAGCGACTTACGCTGCTCGTCTGAGGAACTAATGGCGGCAATCCAATCAACGCCAGAATATTGCAGCCAATCCAGGCTGGCCTGCCACTCGGCTGGGTTGCTCAGTATGGCTCGCAGCTCCTCGCGGAATTGGCCCTTGCGGCCCTGCAGCAAAGGCTCCGGTTCACTAGCGCGCAGAACCTCCGTTGCCCATAACAAGAGCAGCCGTCGGTCCAAGGCGGGTGTGGGAACGGACTGCGCCGCATGCAGTTCGGCGAAGAACGACTTGCGCTCGGCGTCCTCCAGCAGCCCATGAGGTTCAGCGCCCCAGGGGTAGTAGGCCACTTGCTCCCAATCAGCAGCCGACCAGTCCGCCAAACGCTGCTGCCGCCAGAGCGCTATTAAGGTGCTCAGATCACGCGACTGTGGCGCGGTTTCTAAGACTTGGGCGTAGCGCTCCAATTGCATGCCGCTAGATAAGCGGGTGCGCTCCTGCCCTTGGGCATCAAATACGATCAGCGTGGGGTAGCCCATGGCACCAAAATGCGCAGCCCAACGCTGTGCGGCCGGATCGTCACCGTCCAAGCGAAAGGCCACATACCGCTGGGTTTGGGCCACGAAATCCGGTCGCGTAAAGACCGTGGATTTGAGCTGATTACATGGTGGGCACCAGGTCGCCCCCCAATACAGAAATAGTGGCTTGCGATTGGCAGCAGCATGAGCGAAGGCTTCTTCGACTGTGCCTTTGAACCATGCGATTTCGGCTTGTGTCTCCGCCTGACTGGCAGCCTTTGTAGGCTGCACTGAAGGCTCTTGGGAGCAGCCCATAGCCAGACTCGCTGCCACCCACAGCAAGCAAGATGCGAATCTGCGGTGCAGGTCAATCCATAAATTTGTCATTGTGGTCCTCCAAAACCGGCCCAAAGTCTGAATTCAGACGCGGTAGCGCGTAATCTGCTGGGCTCGTTCACTGGATATGACTGCATTATGTCTGTGCGCACCCATTTGTTGTTGCTGTTGCTGCCCGCCTGTCTGCTCGCCTGCAGCCTGATTCCAACGCAATCCACAACAGACTGGCCATTGCCAAGCTTGGATTACACCGAGTTCCGGCTAGACAATGGCCTGCGGGTCATCGTGCACGAGGACCACCGTAGCCCCATCGTCGCGGTCAACGTTTGGTACCACGTAGGCTCCAAGAACGAGCCTGAGGGACGCACAGGTTTTGCCCACCTCTTCGAACATTTGATGTTCAATGGCAGCGAAAACTACGACGATGAATTCTTCCGCCCCTTGGAAGAAGTGGGTGCCACCAACCTCAACGGCACCACCAACCGCGACCGCACCAACTACTTTGCCAACGTTCCTACAACGGCGCTGGATCGATTGTTGTGGCTGGAGTCTGACCGCATGGGGCATCTGCTCGGAGCGGTGACTCAAGACAAACTGGATGAGCAGCGCGGTGTTGTTCAGAACGAAAAACGGCAACGCGGCAATGAACCCTATGCCAAGGTCTGGGACATGATCCCGGAGCTGTCCTACCCCGAAGGGCATCCTTACTCTTGGACCACCATAGGCTCCATGGCAGATCTCAATTCGGCCAGCATGGAGGACGTTCAAGACTGGTTTCGCACCTGGTATGGCGCCGCCAATGCCACCATTGTCATCGCGGGCGACGTGACTGCTGAATTGGCGCGGGAGCGCGTAGAGCACTACTTTGGTGCTATTCCCGCCGGCCCCCAGCTGCAACGCCCGCAGCGCTGGGAAGCGCCCATGGCTGACAATCGCCGAGCCAGTGTGGTCGACCAAGTGCCGCAGCCGCGGATTTACCGGGTTTACAACGTCGCCGCCAACTACACCCAAGATGCCGTCGCCTTGCAGGTGGCCGCACAAATTCTCGGCGGTGGAAAAAGCTCCAGACTCTACGAGCGATTGGTCTACCAAGAACAGCTTGCCACCAGCGCCGGAGCCTACTTTTCCCCGGGTGAACTGGGCTCTCAACTGTACTTAATCGCTACTATCAAGCCTGAGGCCGACCCAGCACGGGTTGAGGCCATTCTTGATGCTGAATTGCAGCGCCTGCGCCAGGAGGGCCCGCGCCCGGCTGAGTTAGAGCGCGTTCAGCGCAGTCTCTATGCCGGCGTCGTGCGGGGGCTAGAACAAGTGGGCGGCTTCGGCGGCAAATCCGATCAATTAGCATCGGCTGCGGTACTTGCCGGCGACCCGGACATGTGGCGCCAGGAGCTGGCCTGGCTGCGCGACTTAAGCCGCGAACAGCTGCAAACTGCGTTAAAAAAGTGGACCGATGCAGGTCATCTCACCGTATCGGTTGTGCCTGAACAGGCTCATGAGGTCGCCGCGGTGGACGCAGATCGAAGTGCCCTGCCCACGGTGGACGAGGCCCCCTCGCTCAAACTACCTGACACCGACGCCATCACCCTGAAGAACGGAATGCAGGTTGTTGTGGCGCACTTAGCTGAGGCTCCCGTCACTGAGTTTCGCTGGACCCGGCGCGGTGGCACAGCTGCAGACCCTCAAGGTCAGGCCGGGCTGGGCACCTTGATGATGGATGTCCTGGACGAATCCGCAGGCGATCTGGACGCTTTAGAGTTGGCGCGGGCCCTGGAGGCCAATGGGGCCAGCATCGGCAGCCGCGCCGAACTAGACCATTTTGAGCTCAGCCTCTCCGCGCTTGCCGGCTGGGAGGATCAACCTCTGCAGTGGTTTAGCGCCTTATTAACCCAGCCGCAATTCTCCAGCGCCGAGCTTGAGCGTCGCCGGAATCTGCAGCTAGCAGGCATTGAGCAGGAGCGAGCCAGCCCCTTCTCCTTGGGGCTGCGCACCTTGCCACCTCTGTTGTTTGGAGAAGACCATCCCTACGCCCAACCACTGACCGGTAGTGGCTACCCCGAGTCTGTCGCGCAGCTCAGCACCCAAGACCTCGCAAGGCACGCCGCGCGCATGCTGCACCCGCAGGATTCCACCTTGCTCATCGTAGGACCGTGGACCATCGACCAGGTGCGCGAACGGCTGCCCCAGGCCCTGCTCTCATGGTCACCCGCTGAAGCAGCGGCCCCCTTCCCCGAATTGCCTGAAGTCGCAATGGCGCAAGCGGCTCATATTTACCTACTCGACCGACCTGGCGCTCCCCAATCGCTCATCCTGGCAGGCCATTTATTGCCCCCGGAGACTCCGCAAAGTGATTTAGCTTTGAGCATGGCCAACACCCTCTATGGCGGGCTATTCACCTCGAGGCTGAATATGAACCTCAGAGAAGACAAATCCTGGAGCTATGGAGCGCGCAGCGCCATCGTCGGCACCCAGGCTCAGCAGCCTTGGGTGAACTACACCCGCGTTCAAACTCCCTACACCGCAGCTGCAGTGGCGGAGATTCAAGCCGAGATTCGGCGCATGCAAAAAACCGGGACCGTCGGCGATGAGGAGCTACGCAGGGCGGCCCGCAACCGTGCCCTGCGCCTGCCCGGACAGCATGAGACGACGGCTCAGGTCGCCGCATCGCTGCTCAGCCAAATTCAGCGGCAGCGCCCTGCAGACTATTTGGCCAAGCTCCCGCAGCGGCTCCAAGCCTTAGCACCACCAGAGGTGGAAGAAGCCGCCAAACAGCACTTTTTTGCTGGGCAGCTGCAATGGGTGATCGTTGGAGACATCAGCAAAATACTCCCGGATCTGCGCAAACTGCCCGGCATCAAGATTCAACATTTGGATCAGGTGCCATGATCGACACAGTTTGGTGGTGGCTACTGATCGCACTTGGGCTGCTCAGCGGAATGGCCTTGTGGCCACGTTGGTTGGCGCGATCCCTGACGCCCTCACAAGGCTTGGTTTTGCTGCACGCTATCGCAGGGGGCCTATTGCTCGCCAGTTTGGCTTTGCTCTATCGCCGCGAAGGCCCCTGGAGCAACCCCGAAGTCATTGCGGTTGTCGTCGTGATTGCTAGCGGGGCCATGCTCTTTGGGGCGCGCCATAAGCAGGGAGAGTTCCCGCGGCCGGTCATGGTGATCCATGCCTTCGCCAGCCTGGCCCTGGTTGCCTTGGCTCTGGGCGCATGAGCTGGCTGCACGTGGTGCTTTATGCACCAGAAATCCCAGGGAACACGGGCAACATCATCCGCCTATGCGCCAATGTGGGAGCCCAGCTGCATTTGGTGCAGCCCCTGGGTTTTATTCTGGATGACAAGCGCCTGCGCCGCGCCGGTTTGGACTATCACGAATTCGTCAAGGTACGGGTTCATCGGGATTGGTCCTGCCTCCGCGAGGCCACGCCAGAGGTGCGCGAAGAGCGCATTTTTCTGACCACCAAACACGCGAGTCGCCCCCCAACCCAAGTGCAGTTTGAGCCAGGAGACATGCTGGTCATGGGCTCCGAAACCCGCGGACTACCGCCCGATTTTCGGGAAGCCTACCCCGCCCAGCAGCGATTAAGACTGCCGATGGTAGAGGGTTCGCGCAGCCTTAACTTGGCCAACGCCACAGCGGTGTTCGTCTACGAAGCCTGGCGGCAGTGTGATTTTGTCGGCGCGATGCAATAATCTTGCCAGTTGGGAAGGCACTGAAATGAGCCGCACATGTAGCCCTTATTTCAGCGCCACCTGGCACAGATTTGCTTTGAAATGGAATTGATCCGGCCTGTGATTGCAACGCCATGAAGAATGTCCTGAGCCTGAAGCTGGGCCAGAGCCTCTCGATGACTCCTGCCCTGCAGCAAGCCATTCGGCTGCTGCAAATGGCGTCCTTGGACCTGCAAACGGAGATTCAGCAGGCCTTGGATTCGAATGTGATGCTCGAGCCCGAAGAGGCCGAAGCCGAGGTCGATAGCCCAGAGCCCACCACAGACGAGCCTACGACTAGCGCCGCGGAGAATGCCGGCGAGCTTAAACAGGCCAACGACACCTCCGAGGCCATCCCAGACGACCCCGGCGAAGACTTCAGCTGGAACGATGTTTACAGCGGCAGTAGTGATGACCCAGAGGCGCAACAGGCCTTGCAGGACTACCGCCAAGCCTCCATGACCAGCACACCGGACCTGCAAGATCATTTGCTGAATCAGGCGCGGCTGCTGCCTTTGGACTCGACTCAGCGCAGTGCCTGTGCTTACCTCATTGATGGACTGGATGAGCGTGGTTACATCCTCGACTATGTCGAGCTACGGGACACCATCTGCAGCGACTGCGAACTTAGCCCCGCTGAGGTTGATGGAGTACTCGCTCAGTTGCAGAGCTGTGACCCGATCGGCGTGGCGGCGCGCGATCTGCGTGAGTGCCTGCAACTCCAATTGCAGGGCGTACCCGCATGTCCCGAGCGTGATATCGCTCAACGCATTGTGAGCCAGCACCTGCAGGACATCACCCAAATTCCACTGCGTTCGCTGAGCAAACGGTTGCAGGCCAGCGAAGAGCAGGTGGACTTGGCGCTGCACCTCATACGCTCCCTGCAACCGCATCCCGGCGCCCCCTTCCAAGACCACTCCAATCAATATGTCTCCCCGGACCTCTTCGTGCGTAAGCGCAGCGGCCGTTGGGAGGCTTTACTCAACCCGGAAATTGCGCCAAAGATTCGTATCAATAGCACCTATCAGTCCTATCTGAAGCGCGGCGATGGCAGCCCGGAGCAGCAGACGCTCAAGAGCCATCTCGCGGAAGCACGCCATTTTCTGCATGCGCTACGCAGCCGAAACGAGACTCTGCTGCGGGTGGGACAGGAGATCGTTGACCTCCAGCGTGGTTTTCTGGAATATGGACCTGAGGCGATGAAGCCGCTGGTGTTGCGGGACATCGCTGACCGCCTCGGGTTGCACGAATCAACGGTATCCCGAGCAACGGCCAGCAAGTACATGCATACGCCACGTGGCCTCTTCGAGCTCAAGTACTTCTTTTCAAGCTCCGTTGGGACAACGGAAGGGGGAAGCTGCTCAGCTACTGCTATTCAGGCCATGATCAAGCGCTTCGTGTCGGCCGAGAATCCGGCGAAGCCCCTGAGCGACTCCCGTCTGGTACAAATGTTGCACGACGAGGGTGTGCAGGTGGCCCGCCGAACCGTCGCAAAATATCGAGACACTCTGGGCATTGCGCCCACGCACGAACGCCGGGTCCGCGCCTGACACCCTGAGCGAACCGCGCTCAGGTATCACGTGAACATGTTGCGACCATTGCGGTCCTACAACATGGGCACATCAGGATTGCCGAGAGGAGTCTTTGTATGAATTTGAATATCACGGGCCATCATGTGGACCTCACCGACCCGCTGCGTAACTTTGTTATCGACAAGCTAGGTCGTATTGAACGCCACTCCGATGACATGATCGACGCCAACGTTGTGCTGACGGTTGAGCGCCAGCATCACAAGGCCGAAGCCACCCTACATGCGCGCGGAGCGAATCTACACGCCGCCGCCACCGCAGAGAACATGTATACGGCCATCGATAAGCTCGTGGACAAACTAGATCGGCAAACCGCCAAGTACAAAGAGCGGCACAAAGACCACCACGCGCGCAGCGGTATCAAAGCCGCAGCCGATCAACTAGTACAATAGGAGCTGCGCTTGCGCAGACATCCATCAGCGGCGGGCAGTAAGCCCGCCGCTTTCGTTTTTGGGGACCTTAGACACACATGACACTGGCAGACATTATTTCAGCCTCCTCCGTCCACATCGCTAGCGAGGTGAGTAGTAAGAAGCGGGCCCTGGAAGAGCTGGCCAATATCCTGGCCCAAGCCACCGAGGATTTGGACGCTCGGGAGATCTTCACCGCTTTAGTCAACCGGGAAAAGCTTGGCAGCACAGGCCTGGGTTCGGGTGTAGGCATCCCACACGGCCGCATTTCCGGGCTGGACCAAGCCGTCGGTGCAGTCATCAAACTTCCCGCCCCCATCGACTTTGAATCCGTTGACCGCAAAGGCGTCGACCTCTTGTTCGGGCTGATCGTTCCCAAAGAAGCAACCCAGCTTCACCTGCAAACTCTGGCGGCCATTGCCGAGCTTTGCCAGGATGATAGTGTGGTCGGCAAAATGCGCGAAGCTAGCGATGCTGAGTCGCTCTATGCGGTACTCGCTTCCAAGCCGGTAGGCGACTAAAGCGGTTAATAGCGACGGTCCCAGACACATAGCGTGGACGTTCACGGCAGTCTCTGCCGGGTGCACAGCACAGGGGTTTTGTTGCGTGGTGAGCCCGGCGCTGGCAAGAGCTGGCAATGTCTTCATCTGCTCGAGCGCGGGCATGGATTGGTTGCTGACGATTGTGTGATCTTAAGCTCCCAACACCAAGCATTGCAGGGGCAGTCACCGTCTGCTCACAAACCGCAACTCGCCCTGCGCGGCGTTGGCATTGTGGATGTGCAGCAGGCTTTCGGCCCCAAAGCCTGGACCGCACAAGCTCAAACCATCGGCTGGCTGGTTGAACTCCAGCACTCCCCGCCCCAGTGCACCATCCCTGAACTTCGGTTCACCGAGGTTCTGGGCCATGCCATTCCCACCTTGCATTTGCCCACAGGGGCCAACCACAGCGCGGTGATCGAGCTATGCTGTCGGCTTGGACCGGAGCGACTGCAAGCATGGAAAAGGACCCCGTGAGTCCATTACTCGATCTCGTCTTTGTCTCTGGCCTATCCGGCGCCGGCAAATCAGTGGCGCTGGATATGCTGGAAGACCTGGATTACTTTTGTATCGATAATCTCCCGCTCGCCCTGGCCGCCAACCTAGATCCGGCGAGCCTGGCCGGCAACGACGCGCGATACCAGCGCATTGCTGTGGGGATTGATGCGCGCGCCAGCGCCGACGATGTGCGCGCCTTTCCCGAGTATTTACAGCAAGCCCGAGCACGCTCTAGTCACTCGGTTCGCTTGTTGTACCTGACGGCCTCCTTTGATGTACTCATTCGCCGCTTCTCGGAAACACGGCGCAAGCACCCCTTAACCGGCCCAGATCATGATCTGGGCGAAGCACTGCGCTCCGAGCAACAACTATTGGACCCGGTGGCGCAGATTGCCGATATCACCCTGGATACCAGCGATACCAACTTGCACGAGTTGCGGGAGCTGATCCGCACCACCCTGAGTCCGGACAATAGCCCCGGCCTGAATTTGGCCACGGTCGTGCGCTCCTTTGGCTTCAAACATGGTGCGCCCAAGGGTTTGGATTTGGTTTTCGACGTACGCTGCCTGCCAAACCCCCATTGGGCGCCGGAGCTGCGGAGCGGCACCGGCCGCGACCCCGCGGTGCAGGCCTGGCTGCGCGACCAACCCGAGGTGATGCAAATGCGCGAGGACATCCTCCATTTTTTGCGCCGCTGGATACCCCATTACGCCGCGCAGAATCGGCATTATCTGACGGTGGGCATTGGCTGCACGGGTGGCCAACACCGATCAGTTTTTCTAGCAGAAGAAGTCGCACTAGCCCTCGGCGCCGACTTCCCCATGGTTAGCGTGCGACATACGGAGTTACCTTGAAATGAGTGTTGCGGTCTTACTTGTCACCCATGGCAAGCTCAGCCAAACCCTGCTCGACACCGTAACCGAGGTGCTGGGAAACCTGCCGCTACGCACTGAAGTGCTGGAGGTCCGGCGCGTGAACGACACTCAACCTTTGATCGTGCAGGGTGAACAACTGATTAAAAAGCTGAATGAGGGTCAAGGAGTGCTGGTACTCACCGACGCCTTCGGCTCCACTCCCAGCAATATCGCCAACCATATTGCTGGCTGTGTGAACAGCCGCGTGGTTGCCGGCCTGAACCTACCGATGTTGTTCAAAATCTACAATTATCCGCAGTTGTCCCTCGATGATCTGGCCACCGCTGCCGTCGAAGGGGGCCAGCGCGGCATCCTCGCCTGTGAGCCCCGCCCCGTATGAGTTCCTCCCCGCACAGCCGTGAACTGACCATCTGCAACAAACTTGGCCTGCATGCCCGCGCCGCCGCGCGCCTGGTCCAAACCGCGTCGCACTTCGACAGCGTCATTACTTTGCGCACCACCAAGCGCTCGGTGAATGCCAAGAGCATGATGGGCATTTTGATGCTCGCCGCAGCTCAGGGTACTGAATTGGTGGTGGAAGCCGACGGCAGCGATGCCCAGGCGGCTCTGGATGCCATTCAAGCCCTGGTGGAGGATCGATTCGGAGAAGAGGCATGAGTATCGCGCTACGGGGCATTGGCGTCTCCCGTGGCATTGCCATGGGCCCGGCGCACAAGCTACACGGGCGCTCAGCACCGGTAGAGAAGCGGCATGTGGCCCCCGCTGAACTCACAGCTGAGTGCGCACGCTACAACGCCGCGCGAGAAACAGCGCGTCAGCAGCTGTCGGCTATTCGTGAAGACATTCCAGCGGACACTCCCAAAGAGATTGCTTCATTTATCGATGCTCACCTGTTGATGCTGGATGACCGCGCTTTCTCGTCTGCGGTAACCGACCTGATCCAGGCAGAACAGGTCAATGCGGAATGGGCCTTACAGCAGCAGTGCGAGCAACTGGTAGCCGTCTTCGACGCCATGGACGATGCCTACCTGCGTAGCCGCCAAGACGATGTCGAGCATGTAGTAGCGCGCATTCAACGCTTGCTCAGCCAGGCCGATGCTGGTCTTCCGCCCTCCGGCCTACCAAACTCAGCTGCTGCGCCCGTGGTGGTCGCAGATGACATCACACCCGCAGATGTGATTTTGCTGCAAAAGCAAGGAATTGGCGGCTTTATTACCGAGTTTGGTGGGCCGCTGTCGCATACAGCGATTCTTGCGCGTAGCTTAGGGGTTCCGGCGATCGTCGGCGTTCACGGTGCAGAGTCTGCCGTGAGTGAGGGCGCGCTGATTCTGGTGGATGGGCAGGCCGGTGAAGCCATTGCCTTACCCACTCCGGAAGAACGCCAGGAATTTGAAGAGCGTGCAGCGGCCGACGCGCGGTTTCGCAGCATGTTGGACAAGCTGCGCGATGTGGACGCCGTCACCCAAGATGGCACGCCAATTACATTGCAATGCAATATCGAACTGCCCGCCGACACCGCACATGCGCATGGGGTAGGCGCCACTGGCGTTGGCTTGTATCGCACAGAATTCCTGTACATGAACCGCACGGAGCTGCCAACGGAAGCCGAGCAGTTCGAGGCCTATGTCAACGTGATTCAGGCGGTATCGGGACCAGTCACGATCCGCACCTTGGATGTAGGCGCAGATAAGCAAGTGGACTCGGGCCGAATTGCCGGGCCTACACCGAATAACCCCGCACTGGGTTTAAGGGCCATCCGGCTGTGCTTAAAGGAAGAAGAGCTGTTTCGCACGCAGCTCCGCGCCCTGCTCCGCGCTTCCGCCTACGGGACCATCAAATTGATGCTGCCGATGATCTCCAATGTGGACGAATTACTCCGCTCCCGGGCGTTGATTCAGGAGGTTATGCAGGAATTAGCAGCACGCGATGTGAAGTTCGATAAGGACATCGCCGTAGGCGCCATGATCGAGGTCCCCGCTGCCGCTTTGGCAGCGCATCAACTCGCCCAGCATTGCGATTTCTTTTCCATTGGTACCAATGACCTGATTCAGTACACCCTGGCCATCGACCGCGTGGATGATGAGGTCAATTATCTCTACGACCCACTCCACCCGGCCGTGCTGCAATTGATTGCCATGACCATTGAAGCCGGCCACAGCGCTGGCATTCCCGTGTCCATGTGTGGGGAGATGGCAGGTGATGCGCGCTATACGCGGTTGCTACTCGCATTGGGTTTACGCGAATACTCCATGCATCCCTCGAGCATCTTGGAGATTAAGCGCATTGTGCTGGATTCCAACCTGGGGGAGCTCGCCGCGCGCATCCAACACTTGGCCGTCAACGGCTACGCCGGCGACCTGGGATCGCTGGTGGGGTAGCACATAGCTCGGCCTGACCCCAGCCAAGTTCTGACTCGCCCCCGCACTGTGGGGCTGGCAGAACTTCACACTCTTGGCCAAGCAAAAAAAACGTTCTTCGCGGAACAGTGTGGATTGATCCGATGATCTTTGTTCGGCAGCTCCGTCTGGCCTCACTAGGCTCGATCTTGCCCGACATCAAGCATCTGAGGATGAGGCTCTTCGAAGAGCCGGTGGTGGCAGGTGGGGTGTGTTGGTCCCTTAGGGCCGTATTTCGGAGCGCCGTAGGCGTCTTGCAGCGGCTGTGGTCAATCGGCCATGGACGGCCGATTGAGGCTTGCCGCGACACGACGTCGCGTCAAGCCGGCCACACAAAGCGCAAGACGCCGGAGGGCACCGCGCAGCGGCGCGAGGAACGAACGGCGCTAAGTGACCAATACGCCCCACGCCTGCGAGCGCAGCAACGACGTTCTGTCTTTTATCTGCAGAACTGGCTAGTGCCCATCTGATGACCTACGACGAGGACAGATACTCAAGCCATCAAGTTCGGCAGACCTAAACTCATGTCCCGCCAAAGTGCGATGAACCAAAAAAAGCTCGCGACCGTCTACCGGCCGCGAGCTTTCTTTGTAAGGCCCAGGTCTTATCGATAAAGACCTGATGCGTTTAGCCCTTAGGGAAGAGGTGCTCCACTGCAGCGCGCTCTTCGCGCAACTCGGTGTTGGTGGCATCCATCCGTGCACGGCTGAAGTCATTGACGTCCACACCCTGCACAATGGTGTAGTTCCCACCCTCGCACACACACGGGTAGCTGTAGACCACACCTTCGGGAATGTCGTAGGAACCATCAGAGGCCACGGCCATGCTCACCCACTGACCATTGCTGCCCAGTGCCCAGTCACGCATGTGATCAACAGCAGCAGAGGCTGCAGAGGCTGCCGACGATGCTCCACGGGCTTTGATAATGGCCGCGCCGCGCTGCTGCACGGTAGGAATAAAGGTGTCGGCGTACCAGTCTTGGTCAACCAGTTCCAGCGCCGCTTGGCCTTTGACCGTGGTTTTGTGCAGGTCGGGATACTGCGTGGAGCTGTGGTTGCCCCAAATCACCATGTTTTGAATATCGTTGACGCTGCTGCCGGTCTTATCAGCCAACTGGGCCAAGGCACGGTTGTGGTCCAGGCGCGTCATTGCGGTGAATTGGCGAGGATCCAAGTCTGGTGCATTTTCGCGAGCAATCAGGGCATTGGTATTGGCTGGGTTACCCACCACCAAGACTTTCACATCTCGGCTAGCGTGGTCGTTCAGAGCCTTACCCTGCACCGAGAAAATGGCCGCATTGGCTTCGAGCAAGTCTTTGCGCTCCATACCGGGGCCACGAGGACGCGCGCCAACCAGCAAGGCAAAGTCGGCATCCTTAAAGGCCACATTGGGATCATCGGTGGCCACAATGTCAGCGACCAGTGGGAAGGCGCAGTCTTTGAGCTCCATCACAACGCCTTCCAGCGCACCCATGGCCGGGGGAATTTCCAGCAACTGCAAGATAACCGGCTGGTCCGGACCCAACATGCTTCCAGAAGCAATACGGAAAGCCAGGGAATAAGCAATTTGACCAGCGCCACCGGTGATGGCTACGCGCACGGGCTGTTTCATAGAACGACGCTCCCTCGTAAATCAAGGCAAAAGTAGGGATCGCCATGACGGATCGAAGGCCTCAACCTTCAGGGTCATAGGCGAAAGAAAATTAGACTTGCTAGGCCAGGCCAGCAATTCCAAGCTCGCTATTATCGGGCAATCGGCGTCGGCCTGCCTTGCGACCTCAGTCGGGACGAAAGCGCAGACTTAAACAACGCTCCTCACCGGGCTGCTCCAACAACAGATCCGCGCCGCGTTCCTGGGCTTCGCTGCGCAGGCTGAATAAGCTGCCGCCCGGCTCCAACCACGCTTGTGGCTGCTCCAGGGGCTCGGCCAAAGCGCTGACGCGAATCAGCCAGTGCCCACCGGACCAACTGCCACGAATACGCAGGTCACCCCGCATCTGGCCGGACTGAATCCAGGCCAGACACTGATCTAATAAGGATTGTAAAGTGGCCCCAAGCCGGGCCTGGCCGCGTACCTGTGGCAGTTCTGTACGGTCTAAGGCCACCCCCAGGGACTGCAAATCTGGACTGTGAACGTCTTGCCATTCATCGACGATCGCATCTAAAGCCAGCATTTCCTGCGGCGCTGCCGTCTCTTGCATGGCACTGACTTGCGTTTCTAACTCATCCAGGCGCGCGCGCAGACGTTTGGCCTGATCCACTGCCTGCTGCGCAGTGCTGCGCTCAGTCTCACTGAGCACATCTTTATGCCGACGCACGATGAGCTGCAGACTGCCCACGAGTCCGCGCAGTGGCTCCTTCAGATCATGGCTAGCCATCCAGGCCATGTCATGGAGTCGCTCGTGGCTCTGACGCAGCTGCACCAAATTGCGCTCCAGAGCTCTCTCGGCCTCAATGCGCGCTGTCAGGTCCAGTATCTGCGCCATCGCGAAGGCCTCACCTTCCGCCCCAACCAGGGCGAAGGTGATGCGCAAATGCACCATGCGGCCGCGACGGTCATAGCTCAGCGGCAATTCAGCCGGAGTCTCTCCTGTACGCAGCTGCTCCCAGCCGCGTTCAATTTCATCAAAGCCCTGGCTACCCGCTAATAGCTCAAGGAAAACCAAACCCTCCAGCTCGCTCGCCCAGCGGTTCACCAACTCTGCAAAGCTGCGGTTGGCGTCCAGGATGTGCCCCTGGGCATCCAACAGCACTTTGCCGATGGGGGCGTCATGAAAGGCACTGCGAAAGCGCGCTTCGCGCTCTGCCAGCGCTGCGGTGGCGGCAACCTCTTCGGTGGCGTCACGCGCCGAAAAGACAATGCGGTCTGTGTAGGCATCCTCATGCACCCGCACTCCGGACATCACCAGAGTCCGCCAAAAGCCGGGGCGGCCGGCACGCACCTGCAAACTTTGGTGACTATCGCCGTCGGCGCAGGCATCAAGCCAGCGGCGGTAGGCAGCGCGATCATCCGGGTGAACGCGGTCTACCCAGTGGCGTCCCTGCAGTCGTTCTGGGTGCAGTTGTAGTACCCGGCGTAGCGCCGGGCTCGCAGTTACCACCACGCCTTGAGGGGTCAGCACGCCTAATACGTCCTGCGCGTTTTCAACCAGCGCGCGGTAAAGAGGCTGTATGGCCAGTTTTTCCATGCCCTGATTATGGGATGGTGCCGGTTCTGTCACAATGCGCCTCGCCCATGGAGCTACAGTTTCAACCGAATTCAGAGTCCTCAATGATTGCCGTCATCCCTCCCGCCGCTGCAGCTTGGCGCGGGTTCGACTGCTCCGGCGCCCAGGCCTGCGTGGACACTCGGCGATCATGGGTCTGCATGCAATGCGCCGGCGCATTGTGCACATCGCGCGCGTGCGAAACCTAGCGCAGCATTGATCACCCCCTTCGCGGAGCACCTGCAGTGAGCGAACCCCGTTACCAATTACGCGCCGCCGAGCCAGAAGACTGCGCGGCGATCTTAGCCCTTATTCAAGAGCTCGCCACCTATGAGCGCATGGCTGGAGCGGTGCGCGCCACCACAGCCGCCTTGGAACAAACCTTGTTTGGGCCCGCGCCAGCTGCCGAAGTCATCCTGGCTCAGTCGCATGATGAGACTGTGGTCGGCTTTGCCTTGTTCTTTCCCAACTACTCCACCTTTCTCGCCAAGCCCGGGATCTGGTTGGAGGATCTTTATGTGAAGCCAGACCATCGCGGGCATGGTGTTGGCAGCGCTTTGTTTCGCAGCGTCGCAGGGCTGGCCCGTGAACGCGGCTGCGGGCGCATGGAATGGAGCGTGCTGGATTGGAATCGGCCCGCCATTGATTTCTATCAACGCATGGGCGCTCAAGCTCAAGACGAATGGACCACCTGGCGCTTAACGGGCACAGCGCTAGAAGCCCTTGCCCAACGGTCCTAGCCGGGCACAAGCACCATGCCTCTGAGCCCCCACAGCCGCGGCCTGTTAGCCGCTGCCGGCGCCTTTACTCTCTGGGGCCTGTTCCCCTTGTATTGGCGTCAGCTGCAAGCGGTACCCGCCTTAGAAATCATGGCGCATCGCCTGATTTGGTGTTGCCTATTTGTGGGCGGCTGGCTGTTCATTAGCCAGGGGCGCTACTGGTGGCGGCAAGCCCTGAGCCAGCCACGGACACGCCGCAACTTATTGCTATCCAGCCTCTTTATTGGCGCCAACTGGTGGTTGTATATCTGGTCGGTCAACAATGGCCATATCGTTGAGGCCAGCCTAGGCTACTTCATCAACCCCATCGTCAATATCATGCTGGGCACCCTGATCTTGGGCGAACGCCTCAACCGGGTGCAATGGTTGGCGGTGGGGCTCGCCGCCATAGGCGTCACTTGGCTCACAATCGATTATGGGCGCCCGCCTTGGATTGCGCTGTGCCTCGCCAGCAGCTTTGCCATTTATGGCCTGCTGCGAAAGGTCACCCCGGTGGGCTCTGTCACCGGCCTGGGAATTGAGGCCAGCATGCTGGCTCCGATTGCCCTGGTGACGATCTGTGCGCTTTGGAGCCAAGGCACATTGGAGTTCGGCCAAGTCGCCCAGTGGCAAAGTGGCCTGCTCATCCTGGGCGGGGGTGTGACAGCCATCCCTCTGATTCTCTTCGCCTATGGTGCCCAACGTATTAACTACTCCACCGTGGGGCTGTTGCAATACATTGGCCCGACCCTGCAGCTATTGATTGGCGTCGCGATCTATGGAGAGAGCTTTAGCCGCTCCCGTCTGCTGGGCTTCGCACTCATTTGGACAGCCTTGGCCCTATACGCCGCGGATGGCGTCCATCGCTTCCGCAAACGGCCGCGCCCTGCCTCTACCGCGCCACTGGCCGCTGATCAGTAGGTCACCGTCACCGTGAGGGTGTCGGCATAGACTCCTTCATCCACCGCTTGATTCGCCGGGATACGACCGTAGGCTGGATGATTGGCCGAGCGTACAGCGCCCAGAAGCGCACTGAAGTCCACGCTTCCGCTCACTGTGCCAGTGGCACCCGTTCCGTCGCCCCAGACAATGCTGCGCGCAGGGTCGGTGTAGAGGTTGTACTGCAGCACATCACCCAGGCTGGACATTTCCCGAGCCGAGTAACTGCCGCTGCCTCCGGTATCGAATTCAATGCTATAGGGGATCGTGCATACCGAAAGCAGTCCCACTAAGGTGCAGGTTAAATCCACATCGGCCACGGCGTCGGCAGGTGAGCCAGAAAAAGGCGCATAAGCGCTACCGAAACTCAGCCCTGATGTGGTGACCGCACAGGTGACAGTGCCCAATCCGCAACCAACCTGAGCCTGCACGGCTCCGCAATAGAGGCTGCAATACAAACTGATAGTTACGAGGGATATTCTCAGCGACACAGCACATCTCCGAGGTTGTGGTCAGGCTTTGTCGCTGGCAGAGGCGGCCAAACCAACTCACATTCGCCCTGCGGCCAGCGCAGCTGCGCTCCCCCTTGCCAACCTGCAGGTAGCTCCGCATAGGCTTGGCCAGCACTGCCCAAATAACCTGCGGGCTGGCGAACTCCGTCTAGCCACACTTCGGCCCCAGCCGGCGCCACTACGGCACCCGGTTTATAAACAACCTTGAAGAGCAAGCTGCGCAGCTGCGCGGGGGCAAAATCCACCAGCAAACCCGCTGTACGTGCTGGGCGCAGAGTCTGGGTGCTCGCCGCCAAGCTACGATCCAAGGGAATCGCTGCCGCATCGATATGAATACGATTGGGTTCATATGGCCTCAGATTCGCCACCAATGCCAAGCCACGCCGGTCGCTACGCGCCACCGGTTGATTGTCTCGGTACACCAATACCTCGGACAGGCCGCCCAGATCTACAACGGCAAAAGCTTGCCCGAGGTTACGCCCCATAACCGGACGCTGGCCCACCCAGGCCACACTGCCGCGCAGGCCCATATTCACATTGCGGCCACCGGCCGTTTCCCGCCACCCACCACGCCAACTCCAGCGACTGGAGTTGAGGTCGGCCTGGACGGCCACAGTGGCATCTCCCTGGCTATCACGCTGGGCTTGCGCCCCCCAGTTGAGGCCTAACTCACTCGGCCTTTGCTGCTGCCAGAGCACGGAAGCCTGTCCGTCATCTTGCACAAAGCTCGAGACAAAGCGGTGAGCGCGTGGAGACCAAATCCACTGCAAACGCCCGCCCACATCACTGGCCGCATCACCGTCCTGGGTCGCAAAGACTTCGAATAACATTTGACCGGCGGCGCCGGGTAAGGTCCACGCGGTACGCAGGCCTAGACGGCGAAAGCGAGGCTGATTCACGAATTCGCGCTGCAACCAGCTTGCACCCACATTCCACAATCCGCGTCGCCAGCTCAGCTGTCCGCGTTGCTGGCGGCGATACGGCAGTTCGGCTTGCCCTGGCTCGCGCAAACGTAGCTGCTCTTGCAACCAACTTGCGCGCACGCTTCTGTATTGCATGTTCAAGCCCCAATTGATGAGATCGCCCCGCTGGTCATCCTCGTTGAAGCCCCCCCAACCCGCCTGCGCCAATACCGGCAGTACTGGAAGTCGCATCAGCAGCCCTGTATTCCAGTTATGGTCATTTTCACGCGCATGCACTGTTGCCGAGAGGTTCAGAGTGTTGCTCCAGGCGTAGCGAGCGCTGGCCGCGAACAGTCGACCTGAATATGCGAAGCTTTGCTGCAGCACATCCTGACGCAAAGCCCCCAGACTGAGGCTGTAGTCGAGAAGCCCTGCCCGCAGCAACTGCGGGAAGATCACCAGATCTCGATTGAGCAAAACCTCTTCCCCCAAAGCATTGCGCAGCCGCAACTGAGCCTGCCCACTCCCACTCAGCGGAGGCGCATCGCGGATTACGAATGGGCCTGGCTGCACTTGATACTGGCGCTGACGTACACCGTCGATGATGAGGTCTACGGTGGAAGGCAATTCCGCCCGCCCCTCTAACACTGGGATGGGGAAGGTCAATCTAAGGGGGGTAAATTCTAAAGCTCTTCGTAGCTGAACACCGCCAAGTTGATACTGGCGTCCAAAGGCATCGGCAGCGCTTAGGTGGTCGCCCACCGTCAATAGGCTTTGCTTGGACCATAGCTCCTGCACCCACTGACTTTGTAGTCGCGTCGTCTGGCTTTGCTCGGCAAACTGCAGCAACTGCTGATGCCTGAATACGCCCAAAGGATGGAAACGCTGAAGGTCCAACAAGGTTGAGGCCGTGCTTTGACCTTGCCCAAAGTCCTGCCAGTTCACATTACTGTCGTAGTGCAACACCCACCCCTGCCCGCGCTGGGGGGGAATACTTTGCGGTGTAGGCCCGGCACTGAGACTTTGGGCATCGAAAGCCTGAACCGGAAGCTGCAGTCGCAACCGTTCCCCCTCCAGGCTGTACGTCAGTGGCGTCATGGACTCCAATGACGACCAACTCACGTCATCACTCATGCGCACCACACCGACTAAATCAGACAATTGCCGCTGAGCCTGAACCGCACTACTTTCCAGCCAAAGTCCCGTGCGTTGGGAGAAGCGGCGCACCAGTGCGTAGCCTAAAGCCTGCCCGTTGAGGTCTAATTCCACCCATGTGGGGTCGCCCCCGATGCAGTCCCCACCAGGACAGGCCCACGACTTAGAAGCAGCCAGAATGAGGGTCACCAGTAGCACCCCGCCAGAGAGACGCACGGCATTGCCCTAAGGTGCGGTAATCAGCTGCGCCTCTACAGCCCCTTGTCGGGATTGCGCACGCAGCACCGGTTTGCCCTGTGCATCGGGACGCCAGTCCTCGGGCAAACGCAGCTGCCATTGCTCGCCAGGCAGCAAATAGCCTAGAGGCGGTGCCTGCAGCCGCCATTGCTGGCGATGATCCACGAGTAGCAGCTCTTGTAGTTGCGCATGTCCATTGCCCTGGTTACTCAGCTCAACCTGTCCCGGGCTCCATGACCATGTGAGCTCAGGCTTGCAGCCCACTCCAACCTGCCGAAAAACGGGCAGGCTGATTCGCGTGCGCAGCCGCAAAGGAGCTTGAGCCTGCTGGGCGCGAAGCACTTCGGTGACCCACAACCGGTAACTGAGCTCGCAAACGCCTTGCGGCGGCGAACTGGGCCGGAAACCGATGCGTAGCTGTACCTGCCCCTGCGGCGGAACTTCAACGATGGGCGGCGACACAATCAAATCTCGTGTGGCTTTGAGCGACTTCGGGGATGTCGCCCAATCAAATGCTGCTGTTTCCACCAACACAGGAGTCGCACCTGGGTTACTCAAAGTCAGGGTTTGCACGGTTTGCTGTGCTGTAAAGCCCAAGCGGGTCGGACTGATACGCAGGTCGGCCGCTTGAACCGCGCCGGTAGCGGTGAGCAGCGCAGCGACGGCGAAAAAGCCTCTGCCCAGGGGCAACATGGCTAGTAGGTCAGCGTCACAGTGACGGTATCGGTGTAGGCACCGGCTGCAGGAAACTGACTGGCCGGCACGCGCCCGTACACAGTCACGGTTTGAGCCAAACCCGTCCCCGTTCCGGCAACAGTGTCTCCTGTTACGCCGTCACCAAAAACTGTTGTGCGCCCAGCGTCGGTGTAAAGCTGGTAGCCCAGCGTTTCACTCCCGCCGTCTGTCATTTCTCTAGCACTGATGCTGCCGCTGCCCCCACCATCAATATCCAGGGTCCAAGGCGTGGTTCCGGTGCAGGTGACGGTGACATCGGCTTGCGCATCGTTTTCGGTAGCGTCGTAGTTGCCAAAGGCCATGGGCAAAACGGCGACTAAACAGGTCGATAAAACCGTTGCGCTCACAACCATCGAACCAGTGGCCGTCGCAGCGCGAGCCTGCGCACCGGCTAAACACAAACCCAGCAGCAAGACCGGAACCAGACGGCGTAGGAACTGCGTCATAGTCTTGACTCCATGTAAATACGGAGCTCAACTATTTCCGTTGGACCGTCAACGATCCGTCAATGTGATGGAATAACAATCAAATGGGGATCGTCGAGCACACATCTGCAGCTGTTGCGCCCTCGGGGGCTTGAGAAGCTGTCCAAGCAGCGTCGTTTTAAGTCCCCTTGACTACGCGGCAGCAGCCTAGGCTGAAAGAGCGACGCGACCACCACAGACAAGCTCATTTTTAAGCGTGGTGGCTTAGCCTAATCACGAGGCCCTGCTGAATCACCCTCAGTCCGGAAGCACCGGAGTTTAGGACAACTGCGTTTCTGGAACAGCAGCCCAACTACCCAGTTGAGCCTTAAGCGCCCAGGCCAACCCCAGCAGCACCAACGCATGAATCGCGGCGACCAAGCCGAACAACTCCGGAATACTCCAACCACTACCCAGTAAAGCGCCAGAGATGAGGGCTGAGGCCACCATGAACAGGGCGTTGAGGATATTCACCCCAGCAATGACCTGAGCGCGGTGCTCCAGCTGGGCGCGCCGCTGCACCAATGCAAATAAGGGCACGATGTATAAACCGCCGGCGATGCCTAAGCCGAGCACCCCCGCCAAAATGGGCCAGCCGCCAACTGCGATGAACTCAGACGCAGTCCGCAGGCTCTCAGCCGCCGGAAAATCATTCGCCAGCCAGGGTAGCCAGCTGCCGAAGCCGAGCATACCCAGCCCTCCGAGTAGACAAACCCACGGGACAATTTGGC
Organism: Oceanococcus sp. HetDA_MAG_MS8; assembly: GCA_019192445.1. Lineage (NCBI taxonomy): Bacteria > Pseudomonadati > Pseudomonadota > Gammaproteobacteria > Chromatiales > Oceanococcaceae > Oceanococcus > Oceanococcus sp. HetDA_MAG_MS8. The sequence goes on along the minus strand of JAHCMK010000005.1, from coordinate 253,534 downwards.
GGCGCGATAAGCCCTCAACCAACAAAGACCCCAGACCGATCCCTAGGGAAAAGGTGGTCAGCAACAGCGTCACGACCTGTGCATTCGAGCTCAAACTCAGCCGCGTAAAGTTCGGGATTTGGGTGAGTAAGGTCGAGCCATAAAACCAAAACCAGCTAATACCCAGGGCAGTCAGCCACTGCACCGGGTCGCGCCATAACAAACCCAAGTTCGCCCAGGTCGCTGCGAGGATATTCCAACGGATGCGAAGCTCTGGGGCAGCTGCGCTCGCCGTGGGTACGCCCTGCGCCACCCACCATCCAGCTAAGGCGATCGCGACGACGGCTATGGCCACCAACAAGGGGCCGTAGCCGCTTATGGCAATGAGCAGCCCACCGACCACCGTGCCTAGCAAAATCGCCAAAAACGTCCCCATCTCAACCATGCCATTCCCGCCGACCAGCTCATCTTTATCCAGATGCTGCGGCAGGATGGCGTACTTCACCGGCCCAAAAATGCTGGACTGCATTCCCATCAAAAACAGCAAGGCAATAAGCACCCATAAGGACTTGAGCAGCAGGGCAACCGCTGCCAAAGACATGATGACAAGCTCAAGAAACTTGATGCGCCGAATCAGCCAAGCTTTTTCATAACGGTCTGCGATTTGCCCTGCAGTGGCCGAAAATAAGAAGAAGGGCAAAATGAATAAACCCGCGGCCGCATTCACCATGATGTGAGAGCTGGCATCTCCCCCGGTACGAGCGAGTTCAAAGGCAATCAGAATAATTAAGGCATTGCGATACACATTGTCATTGAATGCCCCCAGAAACTGCACCCCGAAAAAGGGCCCGAAACGTCGCTGGCGCAGCAGCTGGAACTGATTCATGACAATCCTTGGAACAATCGAAATGCCAAATGACTAAGGCTGCGTTGTGGTGCAATCACTCGCCCCTGGCATGCCGGAGCATACCGGAGCTCGTAGTGCCATGCCGCTCAGTGTGCCGCGGTGTCTGAGCTCTGCACTGAGCTTTGGGTCTGGCTCAATATCCAAATCCGTCCAGCATGATCATCTGACACGAGCAATGACGAGCTAGACAAGCGGAGCACATCCACAGGGCGGCCCAAGACTCGATCCTGGTGCAAGAATCCCTCAACCAGAGGTTTGTAATCATGCACCTCGCCCTGCTCTAGGGTGGCCAACATGAGTCTGTAGCCCACCTTGGTACTTCGATTCCAGGAGCCATGCTCAGCAACCACCAAGCCGGGGCCTTCCAAACCCAAATCACCGGCGTTCAGAAAAGCCAAGCCCAACGGCGCCACGTGGGCCTGCAATGCCAAGGCCGGAGCGGTGAACTGGCGACATGGACGGGAGTTGAATTTGGGGTCCGGTACCTGTCCTCCATGACAAAAAGGAAATCCAAAGTGGGTGCCCGGTTTCGTGAGTAGGTTGAGTTCACAGGGCGGTTGGTCGTCCCCCATCCAATCGCGCCCATTGTCGCTGAACCACAGGCGACCGGCGTCGTCCCACGCCAGGCCTACCGAGTTACGAACGCCATCCGCAACGAGCTCAACATGGCTGCCATCCGCTTGAAAACGCTCGATGCGAGCAAAGCCAGGCTCCAGACACACATTGCAGGGCGCTCCAATACTCAGATAAAGCCATCCCTGAGGCCCGGCAGCCAAATAGCGCCAACCATGATGACGCTCGGACGGTAACTGCCGAATGGCCTGAGCTTCGACATTTGCCTGCGGGTTTGCGGCCAAACCCGGGTAACGCCACACATGGCGTAATGTGGCTACAAATAAATCATCACCGAGTACGGCAATGCCGTTGGGCATATCCAGATCGTCGAGTAAAACCTGGCGCTGCTCTGCCTGCCCATCGGCATTAGCATCGCGCAGTACCCACACTTTGTTTTTTCGCCGATTGCCCACGAACACATGTCCATTGGGCCCCAGGGCCAGGGAACGGGCATCAGGCACATCGGCCCAAGGCTGCCAGCTCAAGTGCTGCGCCGTCGGCGCCAGCCAGTCCTGGTGGGTGGATGGCTGGGCGCCACCAGCGCAGCCGCTGTAAATAGCCAGCAGCACCGACAAGGCCATTACCTTGAACACCCGGTGAACAGCCCTAGCGGATCGGTCCAGGAAGAGAGCGGCCATCTTATTCAAGACTGCAGGAGCACCTAGGCGCGAGGTCATCTTGGCTTCCTCTCAAGCTGAGGTCTTCAGGGGCCATAGTGCCACTGTGCAAACAACGCTTGCAGCACTGCCTAAAGAACCGGCATTGCAATGCCATTTGCCAGGTCCAAGGCCCTGGGGAGTTGGCAGTATCCGAGCATGCATGGGAGCATAAGCCCATGCCAAGCCTGTTCCAGATAGACGCCTTCACCTCCACCCTTTTCGCGGGCAATCCCGCTGCTGTGGTGCCGCTCAGCCAAGCCCTGGATGCCGAGCTGATGCAGCGCATTGCGGCTGAGAACAACCTCTCCGAAACCGCCTTTTTCTGGCCGGATTCCGGCACCGCCGATTTTCAGCTGTGTTGGTTTACCCCGCAATCTGAGGTCGAGCTTTGCGGCCATGCAACGCTAGCCACGGCGTGGCTGCTGCAGCATGAACTGGGCTGGAAAGCACCGAGTATCAGCTTTAGCACTCGCAGCGGCATGTTACACGCCCAAGCTGCTCCAGGAGGACGTGTTCAAATCGACTTACCGGCACGCCCCAGTCAGCCGGCCACCCCACCCCCCGCTTTGCTGCAAGGGCTGAACCACGAACCCGAGCAGATTCTGTGTGGCGCGAATTGGATATGCGTCTACGCCCAGGAATCGGATGTTCATCAATTACAGCCAGTCATGGAGCCACTCACCCGTATTGGGCCCCATGGGGTCATCGCTACCGCGCCAGGGAGCAGCGTCGATTTCGTCAGCCGTTACTTCGTTCCGGCCTACGGCATTGACGAAGATCCGGTGACCGGATCCGCGCACTGTGACCTGTTCCCGTATTGGTCGGCGCGGCTGCACAAGGAGCAACTGCACGCCCGCCAGCTATCAGCACGTGGCGGTGAGCTGGAGCTGAGCTGGAAAGATGCCCAGCGCAGCCGAGTATTGCTCAGCGGCGACTGTAGGCTGTATTTGCGTGGAAGTATCAGCTTGCCCGACGATACAACTGCAAACTGAAGTAATCCTGAGAGTCGGTCCATACCTTCTGCAGTTGCCAATTTGCCCCTTCTGCCAGCCTAGAGAACTCGGCCACATCGTATTTGCAGGAGTACTCGGTGCGTATTCCCTGGCCAGCAGCAAATGTCAGAGGCGCATGCCCAGGGAACCGCACCTTCTGGGCGCTGGCACTACGCAGCCACATTTGTATTTGCCCTTCCTCAGGCAAATAGAAGGCCTCATGCTCCCAGGATTCAGGCACAAAGTCCGCTCCAGTCAAGCGGTTGACGTGGGCCAGAATGTTGCGGTTAAACGCGGCGGTGATGCCCTGGCTATCGTTATAAGCGGCATGCAGAACATCGGGGTCTTTGCGTAGATCCACTCCAATGAGCAGATAGCCTTGGGTGCCCGCCATATCTGCCCAGCGCTTAAGCAAGGCCTGCGCCTGAAGTGGCGGAAAATTCCCAATGGTCGAGCCCGGAAAAAAGAATAGCCGCGGGTGATCAACGGGCTTTAGATTCAGCGCAGCGGTAAAATCCCCAACCACAGGATTGATCCTGAGATTTGGGAAGTCCGCAGCCAAGGTTTTGGCGGCCTCATGTAATTGCTCTGCGGCGACGTCCATGGGCCGGTAGCTATGCGGTGCATCCAGAGCGCGCAGCAGATGACGAATCTTCACCCCCTCACCGCTACCCGGCTCCACCACTTCGATACCGGCGCCGAGTTCTGCCGCCATGTCCAGGGCTTGGCCTTCGAGGATCTCTAGCTCACAGCGGGTGGGGTAATACTCGGGCAAGGTACAGATGCGCTCAAACAGTCGCGCTCCTCTTGCGTCGTAAAAATATTTACTCGCCAGCCTGGGCGGGTCCGCCTGCAAGCCACGGACAATGTCCGCAGTGAGGGCTGCATCGTGACGCGGCGCAATATCGTAGGCCGCGCTTGCTGAAGAATTAGATGTCACGTGCCAACCTCAATCCGCTGAACTGCCACTGCAGTGCTGGGTAAAAGAAATTGCGATAGCTCACCCGGCTATGCCCGGCCGGTGTCGCTCTGGAGGCCCCGCGCAGCACCATTTGGCTAGCCATAAATTTCGCGTTGTATTCGCCCAGCGCCCCCGACGGAGGGCGAAAACCGGGGTATGGAGCATAGCTGGACGCGGTCCACTCCCATACGCCGCCGTGCCAATCCGATGAGGCGGTCGCAGCCACATACTGACTCTCGAAGTCGGAATCACAGGGAGCTCCCGGCAGGGTTCCTGCGGGCAGGATCTGAGCTGCGAGCACCTCCCACTCGGCTTCCGTCGGCAACCGCGCTCCCGCCCAGAGAGCGTAGGCCGCTGCTTCATAAAAGCTCAGATGTGCCACCGGCCGATCGGGGTTGACGCGCTGCGCACCATGCAAAGTGAACTGCCACCACTCACCCTGATCCTGATACCAATACAGTGGAGCGCGACGCGTGCCAGCCTGCACCCAGGCCCAGCCGTCCGACAACCATAAATTAGCGGTGGTGTAGCCACCATCCGCCATGAACTCCAGCCATTCCCCTTGACTCACCGGCCTGGATGCTAGCGCGTAGGCGTTTAACCAAACACGGTGAGCCGGTCCTTCGTTATCGAAGCAAAACCCATCGGGTTCGCTCACACCAATGAGGTGCAGACCCTCGCCCTGCTCCAACCACCGCGCAGCTGGCAGGCTAGGCTGGGGCGCAGAGTCGGCCGGCGGCGCATAAGCTGGTTGCAGAGGGTTCTGCGCCAACACATGTTTGATGTCGGTCAGCATTAACTCCTGGTGCTGCTGCTCATGCGCCAAGCCCAAACGCAGCAAGGGCCAATCATCGGCGCAGCACTGCGCCAACCATTGCTGCATGGCGCCATCGACATAGCGGCGATACTCCAACACCTGCTCCAGGCTGGGGCGTGAGAGCAAGCCCCGCTGCGGTCGCGCATGCCGCGGGCCCACAGCTTCGTAGTAGGAGTTGAACAGGTAGTTAAACTGCGGGTGGAAGGCGCTATACCCCGGCAGCTTTGGCAGCAGGATAAAAGTCTCAAAAAACCATGTGGTGTGAGCCAAATGCCATTTGGCGGGCGACACGTCCGGCATGCTTTGCAGCGCACAGTCTTCAGCCGACAGTTCAGCGACTAAGCGCATGCTCTGCCGACGGACCGCGTTGTAATCCTCTGCCTGGATTCCGGACACGGCGCTTTGGGATGATGCCGGCACGTCAAACATGCGCCGTCTCCTGCTGAATCTGACCCGACCATAACAAAATCGGCAGGCTCACGAAGCCCCTACAGCACACGGCATGACCAGAGCCGCGGGACCAAGCAAAAGACTCAGGCGGCACAAAATGGTCACCGCAGCCTCGACGGAACCAGATAGACTTCGCTGCGTTATTGCATTTATCGACCAAATATCAAGGACATTGCTGCATATGCCCACAGAATTCGCCATCGATACCGCGCACCCTGTTGCCGTGACTGGCGCCAATGGCTACGTCGCATCCTGGATCGTGCAGGAACTGCTGGACGCTGGCTGCACCGTTCACGCCACCGTGCGCGACCCTAGCAACTCGCGCAAAGTCGAGCATTTACAGTCGCTGGCCGCCACACGTCCAGGCACTCTGAAGCTCTTCGCCGCCGACTTGCTCACGCCGGGCAGCTTCGACGAAGCACTTCAGGGCTGCAAAGTGGTGATGCATACGGCCTCACCCTTTGTGGTGCGCGGCATCAAAGACGCCCAACGCGAACTCATCGACCCCGCCGTGCAAGGCACCGAAAACGTGTTGCGCAGCGTGGATCGCTGCGACAGCGTGCAGCGCGTGGTGCTGACCTCCTCCGTCGTGGCGATTTATGGCGACGTCGCCGACGCCCAAGGCCAAACCCTGGATGAATCCCATTGGAACACCAGCTCCTCAGTGGACCACCAGCCTTATCCGCGCTCCAAAGTCGCCGCTGAGCAGGCCGCCTGGGCTATTGCCGAAGCCCAGTCTCGCTGGGATCTAGTCGTCATTAATCCGGGCCTGGTGCTGGGGCCAGCCCTGACGCGCCATTCCGCCTCTGAGTCTTTGGTGATCATGGGCGATCTACTCAAAGGCAAGCTGCGCACCGGAGTTCCTCAGCTAGAGATCGCTTTGGTGGATGTTCGTGATGTGGCGCATGCCCATGTGCGGGCCGCGTTTGTGGAGAAGGCGGCGGGGCGTCATGTTCTGGTGAACCAAACCCTAACCATGTTGCAAATGGCCCAAGTCATTGGCCAGCGCTTCCAAGGACGCTTCCGGCTGCCGAAAATGGAACTGCCGAAGTGGCTGATTTGGCTGGCCGGCCCCACGCAGGGCATTTCGCGCAAATTCGTCAGCTTGAACGTGGGCCACAAGCTCCGCTTCGATAACAGCAAGAGTCGTCAGGAGCTGGGTTTGGAGTATCGCCCGATTGCCGACACCCTGGCTGCCCATGTGCAACAAATGCTCGACGACGGCGTCGTCCGCGGCTAGCTGCTCATTGAGCCACTGAGCAAGGCCCGGCATGGCCATACAGGCCGGGCCTTGCTACGGCGGCTATCTATTTCGCCACAACCCTAGCTCTCAGGCCGCTTTGTTCTGGCGCTTCAGCAAGCCAGTGAGGATGCGCTGATAGGCGGTGGGTAGGGCCCGCTGCATCACATCAATCGCTTTGGCGTCTGGTCCAACCAAGACCCGGCGGCGATCCTTACGCACCGCATCCAGAATAATCCGCGCGGCTTGGTCGGCCGTGGTCCTGAACAAGCGCTCGAATTCTTTTTGCGACTCTTCAGCCGTCTTGCCAGTCATTTTTTGGACCGAGGCATTCGTGCGTGCATTAGCGGCAATGTTGGTCTTGATCCCGCCAGGATGAACGCAGGTAGCCGAGACGCCATTGGCCGCCAAATCTAGCTCTTGGCGTAGCGACTCGGTAAAACCGCGCACCGCGAATTTGGTGGCGTTGTAACCGCTTTGAGTGGGCTGCGAAAAGAGCCCAAAAATCGACGAGACATTAATCACATGACCTTCCCCGGCCGCCACCAAATGTGGCAGGAAGGCCTTGGTGCCATAAACCACGCCCCAGAAGTTGATGTTCACGATCCACTCGTATTCATCCAAGCTGGTGCCCTCGACCGTGCCCCCCAAGGCCACGCCGGCGTTATTGAAGATCATGTTGACCTTGCCGTGTTCGGCCACCGTTGCGTCGGCCCAGGCAAAAACCGCAGCACGATCCGCAACATCCAAGGTGGTCTCGCTCACCTTGACGCCCAGTGCACGCGCTTGCTCCGCTGTCTGGCTGAGCCCTTGCGCATCCACATCGGACAAGCTCAGCTCGCATCCCGCTTTTGCCAGGTTCAGCGCTAAGCCGCGACCAATCCCTGAGGCAGCTCCTGTAATCGCCGCCACCCGGCCTTTGAAATCTTTCAATGGTCTACTCCTCTACAACACTTAGATGGGGTATGGCTGCGCCGACTTAGCTTTGCCGCAAAGCCTCCAGCTCTTCAGCTGCCATCATCCAACGCTCTTCGGCTGCTTCCAGCCTTTTGCGCCACTCCCCTTGTTCACGGGCTAAATCCGCTGCCCAGCTTGGATCGGCACTATACAACTCGGGATCGGCCAGCTCTTGCTCCAATGTTGTCAGATGCGTACTGGCGGTCTGCATTTGCTGCTCAGCCTGCTTGATGGCCTTGCGCAGCGGTTGCTCCCGCTGGCGCTGCTCGGCCGCCAGCCTGCGGCGCTCCGCAGCAGACGGTGCGGAGTTCTCAGCCTTGGCGGATGGGCCTGCTTTATCACCCGTGGCCGAGTTACGCTGCAACCATCTCGCGTAATCATCCAAATCGCCGTCGAAGACTGCCAAGGCGCCATCATGCACCAGCCAGAGGCTTTCGCAGCATGTGGCGAGTAGGTGACGGTCATGCGCGACCAAAATCACCGCGCCTGGGTAATCCAACAGGGCCAACTCCAAGGCATGCCGCATCTCCAGATCCAAATGGTTGGTCGGCTCATCAAGCAACAACAGGTTCGGCTTTTGCCAGACCAGAAGCGCCAGGGCTAAACGGGCTTTTTCGCCGCCGGAGAAGTCACCTACGGCTTCAAAGACCCGGTCTCCATGAAAATCGAAACCGCCTAAGAAGTTGCGCAGGCTCTGCTCGCGCTCCATGGGGGCCAAGTCTTGCAGGTGTTTGATGGGGCTCCAGTCGGACTGCAAAGCATCCACTTGGTGCTGGTGGAAGTAGCCCACTGACAAACGTTCATCTCTTTCGAGCTTGCCGCCTTGGGCCGGCAGCTGACCAGCAATGGTTTTAACCAATGTGGACTTACCCGCCCCATTCGGCCCGAGGATGCCCACACGGTCACCGGGCTCCAGGCTGAACCGAGCGCCGTCAATAATCGCCTGCCCATCCAGATAACCACAACGTAGCTGCTCAGCCTGAATCAAAGGAGACGGCAAACGTTCTGGGGGAGCAAATGCAAAAGAAAATGGAGAGGCCCAATGCGCCGGCTCCACCAATTGGATCTTTTCAATCTGCTTGACCCGACTCTGGGCTTGGCGGGCCTTGGAAGCTTTGGCCTTAAAGCGATCCACAAAGCGCTGCAGCTCGCCTAGGCGCCGCTTCTGCGCCTCGTACTCCTTGGCCTGCTGGCGCATCTGTTCAGCGCGCTGAGCTTCACTGGCGGAGTAGTTCCCAGTGTATAAGGTCGCCGTCGCGCGTTCTAGGTGCAAAGTATGCGTGGAAAAGCCATCCAGAAAATCGCGGTCATGGGAGATGATCAGCAAAGTTCCGCTGTAGCGCTCCAGCTCCTGCGCCAGCCAGAGCACCGTATCTAGGTCCAAATGGTTGGTGGGCTCATCCAGCAGCAATAGCTCCGAACGACACATTAAGCACTGGGCTAGGTTCAAGCGCATACGCCAGCCACCAGAAAAATCCGCCACTGGTTTGCGCATGGCGGCATCAGCAAAACCCAAACCAGCCAACAGGCGAGCAGCACGTGCCGGCGCCGTGTATCCATCAACCGCGTGGAGTTGCTCATGTGCCTGGGCCTGAGCCTGGGCGTCCTGCGCCGCTTCGGCAGTGGCTAGGGCGTTTTGAATGCGCCGTAATTCGGCGTCCCCGTCCAGCACATAGTCCAGTGCAGACTGCGGCAAAGCCGGTGTTTCCTGGGCCAAGTGGGCAATACTGAGACGCTGCGGCCTCACAAACTCACCTTTGTCCGCGCTCAGTTCTCCCCGGATTAAAGCGAACAGCGTGGATTTCCCCGTGCCATTGCGTCCCGTGACCCCAACCTTCTGACCCGCGTGAATAGCTGCCGTGAAGTCACTGAGCAATACGCGCGACCCGCGTCGGATTGTCACATCGGAAAACACCAACATCAGCTACGCATTCCCTTGTTGTGAGGAATCATTATCAGCATGTGATTGCGGATATCCGCACACGGTTTGCCGCCATAAAAAAGCCGCAGGGTAACAGCGCACCCTGCGGCTTTTCGGAATCATCGCCGTAACGATCTGCTTAGACAACGCCTAGGCTTGGCGCCGCCAAAGCGGCCATCAGGACTCGGCGGCTTTGTAAGCCTCGATGGACTTGCGAATCTCTTCTTTGGCTTTTTCAGCGCCGTACCAGCCCGACACCTTCACCCATTTGCCTTTCTCGTTGTCTTTGTAACGCTCGAAGAAGTGGGTGATTTTGTCCTGCAGGCGCTGCGGAACCTGGGCCAGATCCTGCATCTCCGAATAGTAGTGGTTAGACACTTTATCGGTCGGTACTGCCAGCAGCTTGGCGTCCATGCCGGATTCATCTTCCGTCATCAATACCGCCACTGGGCGGCATTTAATCACACAGCCAGGAATCACCGGATAGGGCGTGAGCACCAAGACATCAACCGGGTCGCCATCGTCATACAAGGTTTGGTTCACAAAGCCATAGTTGGCTGGGTAGTGCATGGCCACATTCATGAAGCGGTCCACGCGCAAGCAGTGAATATCCTTGTCGAGTTCGTATTTGACTGGCGGCCCAGCCTCAGGAATTTCGATGATGACATCGATTTCATCTGGGGCTTTGTCGCCGGGTCCAACGTGTTCGTAAGCCATGAGGATTTCCTCCCGTAAAGGTGATGTTATGACTTGAGGGTGAAGGTCGTGCCCGTCTTTTTGGGTACGGCCACTTTTTTCAGCTTGACGTAGGCCGGCAAGCCATCGGGTCCATAAGGTGGAGGGTTTTCACCGGCAATCAGCGGCAGCATGTAGCGGCGACAGGCCTCGGTGATCTGAAAACCGTCCTCACTAATGAATTCCGCCGGCATTTCCTTTTCGACGTTGGCCACCTCTTCCAGAGGGGCTTCGCCAATGTGCCAGCGGTAGGGACTATCGGCCTCGCGGACAATGCTCATCATAATACCGCTCTTGCCCGCAACGGCGGCCTCGACCGCAGCTGCGCCAACGGCATAGGCCTGGTCCAGGTCGGTTTTGGAAGCGATGTGACGTGCCGACCGCATGAGGTAATCGGCAATGGCGTAGTGGTATTTCAGTCCCAGCTCGCTTTGCACCATGGTGGCCAAAGTGCTCGCCACTCCACCCAGCTGGGTGTGGCCAAACGCGTCGGTGGTACCAGCGTCGGCCACAAACTTGCCATCCGCGTTGCGAATACCTTCTGAGGCAACAATGGTGCAATACCCATGTTGCTCCACGCACTGCTGGACGCGCGCCAGGAAGCGCTGTTTGTCGAAAGTGACTTCTGGGAACAAGAGTAGATGGGGATCGCGGCCGTCCACACTGGCCAGGCCACCGGCTGCCGCAGTCCAACCCGCATGCCGCCCCATCACTTCCAAGATGAACACCTTGGTTGAGGTCTTACACATCGACGCCAAGTCGTAACTGGCTTCACGAATCGCCACCGCCGTGTACTTGGCCACGGAGCCAAAGCCTGGGCTGCAATCGGTCAGCGGCAGGTCGTTGTCCATGGTCTTGGGCACATGAATGGCCTGCAGCGGATATCCCATCTGCGCGCCTAATTGGCTCACCTTCAAACAGGTGTCAGCGGAGTCACCACCTCCGTTGTAGAAGAAGTAACCGATGTCATGCGCCTTGAAAACTTCGATCAAGCGCTCGTACTCAGCGCGGTTTTGTTCAAAACCTTTGAGCTTGTAACGGCATGAGCCGAAGGCTCCGCTGGGAGTGTGTTTGAGCGCAGCAATGGCCGCCGGGCTTTCGGCGGAAGTGTCAATCAAATCTTCGGTCAATGCACCGATGATCCCATCGCGCCCGGCATATACCTTGCCGATATGTTCGGGGTGTTGTCGCGCAGCTTCTATCACCCCTGCGGCAGACGCGTTGATGACGGCGGTAACGCCTCCGGACTGGGCGTAAAAAGCATTCTTCGGCATGAACCTGACCCGTTCTTTGCAGGGCGGATGGATGGCAATGGAGGCGCGCAAGGATAGCCGATTGTGCGGCTTTATCCCACGGACTCGACGAAGGGTGCATTGACGGGTCGTACTCCCGCGGCTAGCCTCCGCCCTCTTGATTCACGTTGGATAGGGACGGGACCCCATGCGAATTGTCTTGCTCGGCGCACCGGGCTCGGGTAAAGGAACCCAAGCGAAGAAAATCATGGATGCGCGGGGCATCCCGCAAATTTCCACCGGCGATCTGCTGCGTGCGGCTGTACGCGACGGAACTGCTTTAGGTCAAAAAGCCAAAGCGGCCATGGATGCAGGCGAGCTGGTAGCCGACGAGGTGGTTATTGGCATGATCCGCGAGAGGCTGGAGCAGCCAGACACGGCTAAGGGCTTCATTTTGGATGGTTTTCCGCGCTCAACCGTACAGGCCGAAGCCTTGGATGAGATGCTTGCCGCTGCCGGCCAACCTATCGACAAGGCGCTGCTCATCAATGTGCCTTTCGATAGCTTGGTCAAGCGCCTGACTGGGCGCCGCACCTGCGCGGACTGCGGGCAGATGTACAACCTGTACTTCAGCCCACCGGAAAAAGAGGGCGTGTGTGATCGCTGCGGCGGAACCGACCTGCAACATCGCGCAGATGACAACGAAGCCACAATTACCAACCGGCTTGAGGTTTACCGTGCGCAAACCGAGCCGGTTGTAGGCTTCTACGATGCCCAAGGCAAGATGGTCTCGGTCGCTGGCGAAGGCGATCCGAATAAGATCTACCAGACGATCTGCGACACCCTAGGCCTTTAATTCAGGTCGCCTTGATTACTGCCCATCCTCGGCGGCCAATGCGTAGCGCAAGGTGCTGAGTTATCAGCACGGCTATCACGCTGGTAATCACGCCGATCTACTCAAACACTGTGCCTTAGCGCTGTGTCTGCAGGCGCGTCTGCGCAAGTCCAGCCCGCTGTGCGTCTTTGATACCCACAGCGGGCGTGGACTGTATGACCTCGCCGACGTCCAAGCGCTCAAGAACCAGGAGTTTGCCTCCGGCATCGCGGCCGTTTGGGAGCAGCGCCAAGCCTTACCCGAGCTCTACAGACAAGCGCTTGCGCATTACAACGGCAACGGCGCCCTGCGCTACTACCCAGGCTCGGCCGCCATTATCGCCAAGGCTTTGCGCCCTCAAGATGAAGCGATTTTCTGCGAGGCACATCCCGCTGAGCATGCGGCACTAGCGCACAATCTGCACGGTCAATCTGGGCTGCGAATCTTGGCTGCAGATGGCTGGCAACAAGCCCGAGCCTTACTACCACCCGCACAAAAACGGGGACTGGTTCTGATTGACCCCAGCTATGAGCGTCCTGAGGATTTTCAGGCAGCGGCAAGCTTAGCCAACCATCTTTGCAAACATTTTCGTGCGGCCACGATCCTGATCTGGTTTCCTTGCTTAGCGGGTAGCGGCAATCTGCGTCGTGCCCTTGCCCCGCTGGCTCAGGGGCGTGATTGTTGGACAGCGGAGCTGAGCCTTGCTCAAAGCGGTGAGCGGGGTATGCATGCCTCTGCGATGGCCTGCATCAATGCTCCTTTTGGTGCAGCCCAGGCCCTGAATCAATGCATGCACGCACTGCTGCCTCTGTTGGGCCCCACAAATCAGGTAGGCTGGCGCATGGATTCCGAGTTGACTACGCATGACTGATCGCCCTGCCGATTCAGACTTGACCGGCCAACGCATTCTGCTCACGGGCGCTTCGTCGGGAATTGGTTATGAATGCGCGCGGCAGCTGGCTGCGCTTGGTGCTGAGATGATTCTGGTAGCTCGCCGCGAGGCGGAGCTAGACGCCCTAGCGCGGCATATTCGGCAAACCGGTGGTACCGCACATTGCTTACCCGTTGACCTCAGCGACCTGCAGGCTGTGGACGCTCTGAGCGATGAGGTCATCAAACGCTTTGGCGAAGTGGACATCTTGATCAATAACGCGGGTCGCAGCATCCGCCGATCGATTCAAGACTCCCTCAACCGGCCGCATGATTTTGAGCGCACCATGACGCTGAACTATCACGCGGCTGTACGCCTTTGCCTGAAGCTGCTGCCCGGCATGCTGGAGCGGGATCGCGGTCAGATCATCAATGTGTCTAGCCAATCGGTACAGATGCCAACCCCACGGTTTAGTGCCTATGTGGGTAGCAAGGCAGCCTTGGAGGGCTTCTCGCGTTCGCTAGCTTGCGAGCTAGAAGCCACCGGGGTCCACATCACCATTGTGAACTACCCCTTGGTACGCACGCCGATGTCGGGAGCTACCCCCATTTATCGCGCCTTACCGATGATGGAAGTCGAAGAAGCGGCGAGCTGGATGCTCAAAGCGGTGCGCCAAAAACCTGCGCGCGTCTGCGCGGCCAGTGGCCATGCCTGGCAAGTCTCCACCGCTTTAGCTCCCGGACTCACCACACGGCTCACCGCGCGCTTTCTTCGCCACATGCTAAAGCGCCTACAGGCTAAGCACGGCGCCTAATTGGCACCCTACCAACGACTATTCCACAGCAGTGGCTTGCGCATGACGCCCGCCTCCCAGCGCTGCCACAGGCGCTGTAGCTCCGGCCCCACCCACAAACTGGCTGCGCCAAGCAGCAAAAAGCTGGCCTGAACGCGCGGCTCACCGTCGGCGCCAGCCAGCAAAAAACCAGCAGCCATCAATGCGGCCAGAAGGCGCCAGACCGGCGATACGGAAGCGTTGTTGAGTTCGTTCATGGCTGTCGCGACTCCAAATTGACTGAGGATGTGCGGATAGCTTGAATACGCTCTGGCTCAAAACTTGAGCCTATGGTTTATCCTGAAAAAAGAAACTCTTAGCTGTGTGCTGCACGAGTCGGCTGCCCGAATAAGCTTTGGCGTCGATCTTGCTTAGCAGCCCGCCAACAACAACCTTGGGGAAAAGAGACGCTGTGTCATCGCGCGAGCATTGGAGTGGCAGATTTGGTTTCATCATGGCGACGGCCGGCTCGGCTGTGGGCTTGGGAAACGTGTGGAAGTTCCCCTATGAGGCGGGAGAGAACGGAGGCGGTGCCTTTTTGTTGATGTACCTGTTCTTCGTCGCGCTCTTTGGCCTGGCTTTAGTCATCGCCGAGCTACTCCTGGGCCGCACCACCCAGCGTAATCCCGTGGGGGCATTTCGCGCCTTGGGCGGCGCCGGCTGGCCCGCCGTTGGCGGAGTTGGGGTGCTGGCTGGTTTCGTGATCTTGTCGTTCTACATCGTAGTCGCTGGCTGGACCTTGGCCTACCTCGGCTTTATGGCCACCGGTCAACTCGATATCGAAGCCGGACTATTGGCTGAGCAATTCGGCGCCTTTGTCTCCTCACCCATCGCCCCCATCGGTTATGCAGCATTGTTTATGGTGCTATGCGTAGGTGTGGTTCACGGCGGCGTGAGTGGCGGAATCGAACGGGCGTCGCGGCTGCTGATGCCGGCGCTCTTCGTGCTGCTTTTGCTGCTGGTAGGACGCTCGGTCACCCTCCCCGGTGCCGGTGAAGGACTGCGCTACTTTCTACAGCCCGACTGGAGCAAAGTCTCGGCCAGCACCATTAGCAGCGCCATCGGCCAGGCCTTCTTCTCGCTATCGTTAGGGATGGGGACGCTGATCACCTACGGCTCCTACCTGCACCAAAATGACCGCATCCCCGCAAACGCTGGGATCATCGCCGGGCTAGACACACTGGTCGCTGTCCTTGCCGGGCTCATGATCCTGCCGGCGGTGTTTGCCTTTGGCTTTGACCCCAGTGCCGGACCTGGCCTCACCTTCATCACTCTGCCTGCGGTGTTCGCGCAGATGCCGGGCGGGCAATTTTTTGGAATGGCCTTTTTCGCCCTGCTCGCTGTAGCCGCACTCACTTCGGCCATTTCCTTGTTGGAAACGGTCGTGTGCTACTTCACCGACGAACATGGCCTATCGCGCAATAGCGCCACCGCCATCGTCGCTTTGGTGAGCTTTGGGCTAGGCATTCCTGCCTCGCTTTCGCTGGGTATTTGGAGCGGCTTCACCGTACCTGGCACTAAATTTTCCATTTTCGATTTCCTGGACTTCACAGCCTCCAATTTAATGCTGCCCTTTGGCGGCATGCTGACAGCCATTTTCGTTGGCTGGCGTTGGGCGACTCCTGCTCAAGAAGCATTGATTGCAGGTGGCCTGCCTGCGTGGATGGCGAAGTTCTGGATTGTCACTTTGCGCTACGTGGCGCCGCTGGGGATTGGCTACATCCTGTTCAGCGCGCTGAGCTAAGCGCCCAACCTTAGAGAACCTTGTTTATGGAATCCCTTATTGGGTATCTGAACGCGATTAATTCCGTGATGCTTTCGGTCCCAGTGCTGCTGACGCTACTGGGCACGGGCATCGTCTTCACCTTTTGGAGTGGCTTTTGTCAGTACCGCTCACTGACCCATGGCGCCTTTTTGGTGCGGGGTGGATTGGACTCTGCTGATGGCCCCGGAGCTATTTCTCACTTCCAAGCCCTATCCGCTGCATTATCGGCAACCGTCGGTTTGGGTAACATCGCTGGCGTAGCTATTGCGGTAGAACTCGGCGGTCCTGGCGCTGTGTTTTGGATGTGGCTGGTTGGGTTTGCCGGAATGGCGATTAAATCCTTCGAAGTGTTGCTATCCATGCTCTACCGCAACACCGAAGACCCCAACAATCCGCATGGCGGCACCATGTGGGTGGCGAAGAAAGGCCTCCCGGAACGTTTCCCAGCGTTAAAAAGCATTAGCGGGATTGTTGGCGGCCTGTTCTGCATACCGCTGCTCATGTTCGCCTTTACCGGTGGCAACATGTTCCAGGCCTGGAGTGTGGCGACCAGCACCGAAGTCTATTTCGGCATCCCGAGTTGGATCACCGGCGTGGTACTCGCCGTTTTGGTTGGTTTGGTGATTATTGGCGGCATTAAACGCATTGGCCAAATTGCCTCCTTGATCGTGCCCGTCATGTGCGGCATTTACCTGCTCTGCGGGATCATCGTCATCGGCATCAATTACGAAGCCGTGCCGGGCATGTTCAAGCTCATCTTTACCTCTGCCTTCAATCCCACCGAGGCCAGTGGTGCCTTCATGGGAGCCACCTTCGGTGTGGCCTTCATCTTCGGCATGAAGCGCGCTCTGTTTTCTTCTGAAGCCGGTTTGGGTAGTGCACCTATCGCCCACTCGGCCGTGCGGACCAAAGAGCCCGCCACTGAAGGTGTTGTTGCCGGCCTAGAGCCCTTCGTAGACACCATTGTGGTTTGCACCATCACAGCCTTGGTGATCTTGATCTCCGGAGTTTGGAACCGGGCCCCCAGCTCAACCTGGGAGAACACACCCGTGATGCAGCAGGTTCAAGACGGTTATGTGCCGGCCGTCAACACCATCGCCAGCACCGATGAAATGCGTAGCGGCGATACTGTTTTCGCCTTGGCTGATATCCGCTCCGCCTCGGGTGAAACCCGTATTGCGCGCATCTACGGAGAGCTGGAGTCGGCCGGACCAGAGCAGGTGGAAATTACCTGGTTCCCAGAAGAAATCGGGACGGACGAAGCCATTAGTCTGCGCGAACCCGGAGTGTTCAAGGACTACCCCGGCGCTGCAATGACGGCGCGTGCCTTCGATCTTGGGGTTGAAGGTTTAGGCCGCTACATGGTCACGATTGCCATCATGATGTTCGCCCTGTCGACCATCATCACCTGGAGTTACTACGGTGAGCAGGGTTGGGTGTATATGACCGGTGGTCGCGGCGTCATCATCTATAAGATGATTTGGTGCGTAGTCATCGTGATCCCGTGCCTAGGCTTTATTCGCCGCATCACGGAAATCGATACCATCAGCACCGTAGCGCTGGGCTTCATGATGGCCGTTAACCTTCCCTTGATGTGGTTGATGGGCTCCAGAGCCATGGCTGCATGGAAAGATTACTTCCGGCGCTTCAATGCCGGAGAAATTAAGGAAGTCTGAAAACCCGATGACACAATGCTGCACCTCTGCCCCGTGCCGGGGCATTTTGCTGGTCAACCTTGGAACCCCGGATGCGCCCACTGCGAGCGCGGTGCGTCGCTATCTGGCCGAGTTTTTGGCCGACCCGCGCGTGGTGGAGGTGCCGCGCCTGATTTGGTTGATGTTGCTGTACGGGGTCATCCTGCCCTTGCGTAGCCCACGCGTGGCTCGCAACTACGCCAAAATTTGGAGTGACCGTGGCTCACCCCTGCGGTTTCATACCGAGGATCAAGCTAAGGCTCTGGCGAAACTCACCCGGTTGCCAGTGGAGCCCGCTTTTCGCTACGGACAGCCCTCGCTGCAGACCGGCATCGACAAGTTGCGTGCGGCCGGGGTGCAGCACATCAGTGTGCTGCCAATGTATCCGCAGAACTCGGCAACGACCACGGCGACCATCTTTGACAAGATTGCCCAAATCCTGAAGACCACCCGTGATATCCCCGGTTTGGACTTCATTAACGCCTACCCCACGCACCCTGCCTACATTGAAGCCTTGGCTCAGCAGGTAGAAACGTATTGGGAAAAGCATGGCCGCGCCGACAAACTGCTGATGAGCTTTCATGGCCTGCCCGCGCGGAATGTTGAGCGCGGTGACCCCTATCAAGGCCAATGCGAGCAAACTGCAAATGCCTTGGCGCAGCGCTTGGGCCTGGAGTCCGACGCTTGGTTGCACACCTACCAAAGCCGCTTCGGCCCCGCTGAGTGGCTGCAGCCGTATACGGAACCTAAGCTGGAAGAGCTGGCTGAAGACGGGGTTCGCAGCGTCGATGTCATTTGCCCTGGGTTCCTGGCCGATTGTTTGGAAACCCTGGAAGAAATCGCCTTGGGAGCACAGGAAACCTTCGTTGAGGCTGGTGGTGAGTCGCTGCGTTACATTCCCGCGCTCAATGACAGTGCAGCGCTCACATCAGTGTTTGCCGACCTAGCAGGCTGTCCCAAGACGGGCTGCGCACGCTACAAGGGGCTCAAGGCCGCCTAACTGACAACACTGCCGCGGGTAGGGCTCATGGCAGCCTCCGCCACGGATGCGGCGAAAGCACTTGTAGATCTGTAATCCAGCCCCATAAGAACCGGTTGGTTGCCGAAATATGGCTCGGGATGGGCAGTGCAGATGCTGATCGTCAATAGAACCCTTGGGCACGGCTCAGGATGCTTTACCCAGGGGGAGCTTTGACAGCCTCTGCTGACTGAAGATACTGGGCGCATTGAGCGTTTTTTTCGCTAACTCAAGCCCCCAGGCAGGGGCTTGAACGACGGATACACATGGAATACCTCTATCAATACGGCCTGTTTCTGGCCAAAGCCATCACCCTTGTCGTGGCCATCATCTTTGTTGTGGGCAGTGTGGTCTCGCTGCTGCGTCAGGCACGTGAGCAACTCAGCGAGCAGCTTGAAGTTCGTAATCTCAATGAACGCCTAGAGCGTATGGCCGATGTGCTGCGCAGTGAGTTACTCGACAATAAGTCCTGGAAGGACTACCTCAAGCGCAAAAAGAAAGAAGACAAAGCACACAGCAAAGCCAAGAAAACGGGGCGCAAACCGCGCCTGTTTGTACTCGACTTTGATGGCGACGTCAGTGCGACTGCCACCGACAGCCTGCGCGAGGAAATCAGCGCTATTTTGCAAATTGCAGAGAGCGAGGATGAAGTTTTACTGCGACTGGAGTCTGCTGGGGGCTTCGTACACTCTTATGGCTTGGCCGCCTCGCAACTGCAACGGATACGCGAGCGGCAACTGCAACTCACCGTCGCCGTGGACAAAGTAGCTGCGTCCGGCGGTTACTTGATGGCTGGCGTGGCTGATCGTATTTTGGCTGCTCCCTTTGCCATCATTGGCAGCATTGGCGTGGTGGCTCAACTGCCCAACGTGCACCGCCTGCTGAAAAAGCACGATGTGGACATCGAACTGCACACGGCCGGCCAATACAAACGCACTCTCACCATGTTGGGCGAAAACACCGAGGAAGGCCGCGCGAAGTTCAAACAAGAGCTAGAGGAAACCCACGGCCTGTTTAAACAGTTCCTCAACGAGCATCGCAGCAAACTCGATCTGGACAAAGTCGCCACCGGTGAGCATTGGTATGGACGCCAGGCTTTAGAACTAGAGTTGATCGATGAAGTCACCACATCCGATGACTACTTACTGAAGAATTTAGCCAGTCACGATATTTTCAGTGTGGAGTACAAGCGTCGGCGCCCCTTGACGGAGAAGCTAGGTGAGTCGCTGCGCTTACTCAGCCGTCCATTGCTCCGTCGCTGGCCGCATGTCGATGCGCCCAGCCCCAGAATTCAAGCCCGAGGAGAAAGCCCCCATGCGCGTTACCAGTCAGAGCTTTGAGCACCGCGCCTTTATCCCAGATGAGTTTGCCTTTGGCGTTCCGGATGCTGACGCGCATGTGCGCTTTGGTGACAACCGCAACCCGCAGCTCAGCTGGTCGGACTTCCCGGAGGCCACGCGCAGCTTTGTCATTACCTGCATAGACGAAGATGCCCCGGCTCAAGCCGATGACGTCAACAAGGACGACCGGGAAGTTCCCAAAGATCTCGCGCGCGCAGAGTTTGTGCACTGGCTTTTGGCGAACATGCCGGCCCAAATCACCGAGCTTTGGGCGGGTAGTTTTGGCGCTAGAGTCATGCCGGGAGGGTTATCGAACCCACAGGGGCCCACGGGCTCAGTGCAAGGGCAAAACGACTACACCAGTTGGTTTGCGGACGATCCCAGCATGCGCGGCACCTATTGCGGCTACGATGGCCCCTGCCCTCCCTGGAATGATGCGCGGGTTCACCAGTATCACTTTTGCGTCTACGCCCTGGATGTAGAGCGCTTGGACTTGCCCTCGGGCTTTGGTCTAGGAGAGCTACGCCGGGCCATGGAGGGGCATGTACTCGACGTGGGGCAAATTACCGGCTTGTACACGCTCAACCCTCGCTTACGTCCGCAGTGAACTTGCGCGTCCCCCGTTAGTCTGAGCCTTCTCTTCCCCAACCTGCACCGAAAGATTGTTATGCCGAAATTGATGCGCTGGGCGCTGCTCAGCCTACTGCTTGTGTTACCTGTCGCTCATGCGGGCATTCCACTTCCGACCAAAGCCGACGGCACACCGAGCCTGTCGCCTATGCTTAAGGAAGTCACCCCCGCGGTGGTCAACGTCATCACCCGCGGCACCCAACAAGCTCGCCATCCCTTCTTCAATGACCCAAACTTTCGCTTCTTCTTTGGGGACCGTATGCCCGAGCGTGAGGTACGCGGCCTGGGCTCTGGCGTTATCGTTGACGCCGAAGAAGGCTTGGTCCTCACGAACGCTCATGTGATCGCTGATGCGGACGAGATTCGCGTCCGCCTTTCTGATGACCGCGAGGTTGAGGCCGAACTGGTCGGCAGCGATCCGGATAGCGATGTCGCCGTATTGCGCATCGAAGAGGACAATTTGGTCGCTGTAGAGATGGGCGACTCGGACAGCCTGGAAGTGGGCGACTTTGTAGTGGCTATTGGCAACCCCTTTGGCCTGCGTCAAACCGTGACCTCCGGCATCGTCAGCGCCTTGGGGCGTTCGGGGCTGGGAAATCGTTACGAAAACTTCATTCAGACCGATGCCAGCATTAACCGCGGCAACAGTGGTGGAGCTTTAGTGGATTTGGCCGGTCGCCTTGTGGGTATCAATACCGCCATCATTTCCACCTCTGGCGGCAGCGTTGGCATTGGCTTTGCCATCCCAACCAAGTTGGCCTTATCCGTCATGGAGCAACTTGTGGAGCATGGCAGCGTCAAGCGCGGCATGCTTGGCGTCATCGGCCAAGACTTGACCCCGGAGTTGGCCGAAGCCTTTGGTCTGGATAAGGGCCGCGGAGCCGTCATCGCAGAGGTTTTGGAAGACTCCGCTGCTGATGAGGCGGGGCTGGAACCGGGGGATGTCATTACCGCCATCGACGGAGATGAGATCCGCAACTTCGATGCCCTCCGTAACGCCATCGGCCTCCACCGGGAAGGCGATACAGTCAAAGTGGCGTACCTACGTGACGGCAAAAAACGCAGTACCAAAGTGACCCTCGGCGCCGACCGCAGCGGTCGCGGCGGTGGCAGCGATGTACACCCCAGGTTGCGCCAAGTGCGCTTTGCGAACCTGGATGATGGTGAGGGGGTCCGTGTTGCCGAGATCGCCGCTGACTCGGAGGCGGCTCGTGCTGGCCTACGCGAAGGCGATATTGTGGATGCGGTCAATCGCAAAGCTGTGCGCAACCTGACCGACCTCCGTAACCATTTAGCGAACGAAGCTGACGACGCCAACTTGTTGCTGCGTGTTCGTCGCGGTGAAGGGGCTTTGTTCCTGCTCCTTCGCTGAGCCCGGCTCAACCGCGAGTGCAGCGCTCGCTACTGTGAACTTTGCAAGGCCAGTCCATCATTGATGGGCTGGCCTTGTTGCTGTAGGCCTGCCATTGCAAGCGAGGGCCTGTTAATCTTCGGCTTAATAGCTTATTCAAGATCAGGTTATGACCGATCCTATCTCCGAACTCGAGGACTGGATTGAGGAGCTGTGCGACGCGCACATCCGCCTCAAACGCGAGAACCGTCAGTTGCAAGACCAGCATCAAACCTTGCTGGAACGCAATGCAGCCCTGCGCGGACGCTTAGAAGTTCTACTGGAGAAGGTTCGCAAACTAGAAGCGGAGGTAGAGGCATGAGCGACGCACGATCCATCACCGTCAAGGTCCTGGGCCGGGATTATCAGGTTGCCTGCCCTCCTGATGAGCGCGACGCACTGTATGCCGCTGCACGCTACCTCGATGATCGGATGCAGTCCATCCGTAAACGCTCCGCTGGCTTGGGCTTGGAGCGCATTGCGATCATGACCGGCTTGAACATGGCGCGCGAATTGATGCAGTACGAACGCGGGCAACCGCCTCGCCAACAAGAACCGCCACGGGTCGACCCGCAGCACCCCGCGCCCAAAGAGCGTGAGGCCAATCACGCCCAGGGCAACACCGAAGACCGACTCAGTCAATTGACTTTAACTATCCGGGACGCCTTGGCAGACGACTGAACTCCAGTCTTGGCCTGCGTATACTGCACGCTCTGGGTGTGGCTGCCGTGTTCGCTCTTTCCAAATGAACCCCTTGAGCCAATTACGGTATCCCGGGAGTCGTCGTCCGCGCCGGTGAGCATGCCTGCACTTGTGCGGGAAGCCTAAAGGTGACGGGGCGGCACCCACTTGAGACTTCGTCTCAAGGGATATGCGGATAGCGGCACAGGCGGTCCCCCAGACTCTGCTGCTGCTCATAGATTCATCAGCCTCGTCTCGCTCGCATGTGCTCCAAAGCCTCTTATCGCCGGCAGCTACGTGCGCTACGGCGGCAACTCACGACCGCGCAGCGGCAAACCGAAGAGCAGCATTTGCTCACTCGGTTACTGAGATTACTTGCCCACCGCCGGCCGCGGCGCATCGCAAGCTATTACCCCATGGGCGCTGAAATCAACCCCACCATTCAAGCTGGGCAGTGGCGCGAGGATGGCGAGTTGTATTGGCCGCAAATTCGGCATACCGGGCTGCGTTTTGCCGCAGCCAATAGCAAGCAACTGGAACAAAGTTCAGTCGGCGCTTGGCAGCCAACAAATAGCGCCCGAGCAGCTCCGTTATGGTCGTTCTCTGCAGTGGTCATGCCACTGCTGGCCTGCGACCGTAGCGGCTACAGACTCGGTCAAGGCGGTGGCTACTATGATCGCGCCCTCGCCCGCAGCGCTTGGCATCGCCCCCTACTGGTCGGAGTCGGCTATGACTGCCAGCTGGTAGCAAAACTTCCGCACGAGCCGCATGATCAAACTCTGGACCTTTTTCTCAGCGCCTCCCATGCGCTGGCCTTCACACCCAAAGGACACCGATGGCTTACTGGCTACTGAAATCCGAACCTGATGTTTTTGGCTGGGATCACTTGCTGCAGTGCAAAGATCAGCGAGAGCCCTGGGACGGGATTCGGAACTACCAAGCGCGCAACTTCATCCGCGATCAAATGCGTGACGGCGACTTGGCCTTTTTCTACCACTCCAATTGCAAACAACCCGGCATCGTTGGCATCGCAACCATTCTTGGCGACGCCCGGCCAGACCCTACGGCCTTTGACCCAGATTGTAAATATCACGACCCCAAGAGTGATCCAGACAACCCCCGCTGGTTCTTACGCGATGTACAAGCGCTAAGACCGCTCAAACGGCCGATCACTCTGCATGAACTTAAAGCGCGTGCAGAGGAATTAGGGGACTTTCCACTGGTACGGCGTGGCAACCGGCTCTCCGTCATGCCCGTGGCGCCAGAACACTGGGACATGATCCTACACATGGAAGAGCAGCCCGCAGCCGATTAGAGCCGGCTACGGTCTGAGCGCAGGGTACCGTAGGGCATATCGAAGCGGCGCGGAGGACTGCGACCTAGCAGACCAACATCCCAAGCCAATGCCCAGTAAGGGATGACGGACTCAAGCCAAGCCATTGTGCGAGAAACAAAAAGGCCGCCCGAATGGGCGGCCTTGTTATTTGCAGCACCTAATATCAGCGCTGTTGTTGGGTTACTGCGGGGTTGCCGTCAGTAGGTAGCTGCCAGACCCCGCATAGGATTCAACCAACCAGCGATAGGTCCCGCTGGAGGCGTTATAGCTGATGGACTCATTGCTGCTGCTGGTCGTCGCACTGGCCACATTGCTCCAGGTACAGCCGAAGAGGAAGCCGCACCCATAACGCTGCAAACGCAGATCGAAGTCAGCGCTTGAGGGGCCCACGAGTTCACCGCTCAGCGTGCCGCCAGGGAAGTCGAAGCCTCCTTCAGGATGAATATCGCTATCGCCAGAGCCATTGAGCGTGCCGCTGTATTCCGTGCAACCGGAGCAACCCGCAGGCGCAGCGCTCACCTCCAGCGTCTCTGTTTGCGAGTCGGATTGACCAGCACTGTCGGTGACCGTCAGGCGCACGGTGTAGCTACCATCGCTGCCAAAGCTGTGGCTTACGGCCACTCCGGAGGCGACATTGCCATCGCCGAAGTCCCAGGCGTATGCCAAGTTGGTGCCATCATCGCTAGACGCGCTGGCGTCAAAACTACAGCTCAAGGCATCGCAAGTGCTGTCGAAGGCTGCGACTGGTGGCTGATCGACAGGCTCACTACCACCACCGTCGGCCGGCACATATAGCAGCAAGTTCGGCGTCCCAGCGCTGACCTGAGTCAGGGTTCCCGGCGTTGCCTGAGCGACCACCACATCGCTGACCTGAGCGGCGTTCAGACTCGGAGCTTGGTCGAGCTCGATGGCCACAGCTCCGGCCACATGCGGCGCCGCCATGGACGTACCACTGAGCAGCTTGGAGCCGGCGTTGCTGTTGTGATCGGCCGCGCGAATGCTCGAACCAGGCGCGAAAATATCAACACAGCTACCGTGGTTTGAGAAGGATGACTGGCGGTCAGCACTGTCGCTAGAGGCAACGGTCAATGCCAGAGGCTCTGCGGCTGGTGAGGTGTTGCACGCATTCGCACTATCGTTACCCGCGGCAACCACGGGAAGTACCCCCGCTGCATAAAGATTACGGGCGGCTTCTTCTTGCGCACTTGAACGCCCGTTCAGCGTTCCCAAGCTGAGGTTTGCCACAGCTGGTTTTTCGGCGTTTTCCGCCACCCACTCCATGCCAGCAATAATGGCACTACCGGAGCCCGAGCCCAAACAATCCAGCACGCGAACTGCATGCACAGTGGCACTTTTGGCAACCCCCCAAGTGGTCCCCATGGCCGTACTCGCAACGTGGGTTCCATGGCCTTCACAGTCCTGCCAAGCGTCGGGGTCCGGCGCGAAGAATAGCCCGCTGGACACAAAGTTACGCGAAGCACCTACCCGGCCTGTAAATTCAGCATGATCTGGGTTGATGCCAGTATCAATGACATACACATGGGCACTGCTTCCAGCCGAAGCTGGGTAGGTGTAACTCCCATCCAGTGGCAGATCCTCTTGGTCAACACGGTCCAAACCCCAAGTTGCATTGGTTTGCGTACCAAAAGCCACCACTTGGTGATCCTGCTCAATAGCCTTGACCAGGGGATTTTGAGCCAAGAGCTGAGCCTGTGTGGCGTCCATGCGCACGGCAAAGCCCTGCAGCACAGTGTCGTATTCAAATAACAGCTGGCTACCCGGGATGCCAGCCAAGAGGGATTGAACGGTCGAGCTGATGTCACTGACCTGCGCGGCATCCATAGTCACAATGTACTGGCCGTGAATGCGGCCTTCGTCAATAGCGGCCTGCGCACCGCCTACCACGGCCAGACCGAGCGCTAAGCTCGCAAGCTGTTTATTCATGGGTTCTCCAAGTGTTCTGTCCGCGATCGCTCATGGCGCCCGCGGAGGACGTCGGTTCTCACGCTGCTTCCCAGCGCCTCTCTACAGTCGGCGCTTTGTCCGTGATTGTCTGTAGTGAGCCCTGACCGTAGGGCGTAGTGAAATCTGCACGTCCACGTGGTGGTCCATGCGCAGCGGCGCAGCCGCTCCAGCCTCAGCACCCAGGTTGAGGCAAAGAACCCTGGGGCAAAGCCCCGATTGGGCACTAAGCCGCCCTAGGATAAAAACAAGCGGTAAGCCGGGTTTTGCGTTTCTTCGCTGTAGCGATAACCGATTCGGTCCATGACTTCCCGACACGCCGCAAGATCCGCCTCAGGAACCTGCATTCCGCAAAGGACTCGGCCGTAGGCTGCGCCATGATTACGGTAGTGGAACAGGCTAATGTTCCAACGATTGGCGACCGCTTCAAGAAAGTCCAATAGGGCACCCGGTCGTTCGGGAAACTCGAATCGAAACAAGTGCTCATCATGGGCCTGCGCCGACCGGCCGCCAACCATATAACGAATGTGTACCTTCGCCATCTCATCGCCGGATAGATCGGCCACGGTGAGACCAGCTTCCCGCAGTTCAGCCACAATGCGTGCGCACTCTGCGGTACCAGAGCTGAGCTTCACCCCCACAAACACATGGGCTTCGGAAGCATCCGCGAGTCTGTAATTAAATTCGGTGATGGCCCGCCGGCCCAAAATTTTGCAAAAGCGCAGGAAGCTGCCTGGCTCCTCCGGAATGGTGACCGCCAATAATGCTTCGCGATGCTCACCCAACTCTGCCCGCTCCGCGATATGCCGTAGACGGTCAAAATTCACATTGGCGCCTGAGTTAATACTCACCCAGGTCTGCTGACGCAGCCCGGGATACTTTTCTCCATAGGCCTTCAGTCCGGCCACCGACAGCGCCCCGGCAGGTTCCAGCATGCTGCGGTTATCTTCAAAGACATCGCGCACAGCTGCGCAAATTTCGTCCACGCTGCAGGTAATGACCTCGTCCACCAGGGATTGCGCTGCCGCAAAGGTATGCTCGCCAATGCGTTTAACCGCCACCCCATCAGCGAACAACCCCACCTGGGGCAAGGTGACCGGCTGCCCAGCCGCCATGGCAGCAGCCAAACACGCCGCATCGTCTGGCTCGACTCCGATGATGCGGGTCTGGGGAGAGTGTGCCTTCACCCAAGCCGCGATTCCGGCCAACAACCCTCCGCCGCCAACGGGTACGAATATGGCATCCGGTCGCGTGGGGCACTGTTCTAGAATTTCGCGCCCCACCGTGCCCTGCCCGGCGATCACTAAGGGGTGGTCATAAGGTGGCACGTAGGTGAGACCCTGCTCCTCTGCCATACCCTGCGCATGCGCATTGGCCTCGTCAAAGGTGTCCGCATGCAGAATCACCTCGCCGCCGAGGGCGCGCACCGCATCCACCTTGATGGAAGGCGTGGTACGCGGCATGACAATCACGGCCCGCATGCCCAGCTCACGTCCTGCCAGGGCCAAGCCTTGAGCATGATTGCCGGCAGAAGCCGCGATGACCCCGCGTGCGCGCTGCTGCGGACTTAAGGACACCGCCATGTTGTAGGCACCACGCAACTTGAACGAGCGAACCTCTTGCAGATCCTCGCGTTTGAAATACACCTCGTGGCCCAGGCGTTGACTCAGCTTGGGTGCCCGTTCCAATGGGCTTTTGCTGGCGACCGCGTAGACATTTGCCGCAGCGATCATAGCGGGGTAATCCGGTGACATCGGCTCCGTCCGACTGGCGACCTAATCCCGCAGCATACCCAATCCGCGGCTCAGACATTGTTATGGTGTGCGGCCGATTGATGAATTTCTACGCAAGAGAAGCAACAGAGTGACGAATAGCATTCGCATTGGTTTTATCGGCGGCGGCAACATGGCCGAAGCCATCTTCAGCGGCATGATCAAGCAAGGCTTTGCCCCCCAGTCCATCATCGTGAGCGTGCGTAGCGAGGAGACCCGGGCTCGGCTGGAAGCCGATTACGGCGTGCATGCCGTGTGCGACAACGCCAGAGTCATCCGGGAAGCGCCTATGGTGATGCTCGCGGTCAAGCCTTATCAAATGCGGGAGATGCTGCAGCCCCTGCAGGGCCTGTTGGCAGAGCAGCAACCACTCCTCGTGTCGGTGGCGGCCGGCCTGAACGTAGAACAGCTTCAACGCTTTGCCGGAGGGCCTTTACCCACCGTGCGCTGCATGCCCAACACCCCCTCACTGGTGGGCTATGGCATGAGCGGATTGTTTGCCTCTGCCGAGGTGTCCGCCGAGCAAAAAAAGGCCACCACCCAGGCCATGCAGAGCGTGGGCGCCGTGCAATGGTGTGATGCCGAGCATGAAATCGACATTGTCATTGCCTTAGCGGGTAGCGCCCCTGCGTACTACTTCGCCATGATGGAGCACCTGGAGGCAGTGGGCCTGCGTCTGGGCTTATCTGCGGAGCGCAGCGCCGAGTTAGTACGCAAAACCGCCATGGGCGCAGCCCAGCTCGTCAATCAAACCGGCACCGCTCCTGGCGAGCTCCGGCGCAAGGTGACCTCGCCCAACGGCACCACAGCGGCGGCTCTGCAGGTGCTCATCGATCATGATTTTGCCGGCCTATGGGACAAGGTCGCTGATGCAGCAATTGCCCGCGCCGAGGAGCTCACACAACAACTTGACGCCGACTAAACCCTGGTCGCCCAAGCTCTTCCGCATGCTTTATTGCACAATGCCCAAGGCCACGAGCGCGAGCCGATCTGACACAATCTCAGTGTTTCGCTCTCGCTGCTTCGTGTCATCATCGGTTGAATCATGAGTCCGCTAAACGACGCCTCGCTATTTTTAGTCAATACCGTGTTCGGCCTGTATGTATACACGCTGATTGCGCGGTTTTTGCTGCAAGCCAGTCGCGCCGACTTCTACAACCCTTTGGCCCAGTTCATCTGGCGGGTCACCAACCCTGTGGTGCAACCTCTACAACGCTGGATTCCGCGCTGGCGTAGTTGGGATCTGGCAACCCTGGTCTTTGCTTGGGTGGTATTGGTGGTCAATTTGAGCTTGGACTTTGCACTGCTAGCAGTGGCTTGGTCGCCTACGGTGATCGTGCTGGCCGGACTCAAGCTCGTCCTGATGTTCATGACCTTCTACACCTTCAGTATTTTGATTCAGGCCGTGATGAGCTGGTTTGGGGCCGCAGGTCACAGCCCCGCTTATGGCCTGCTCTTTGCCCTGAATGAGCCTTTGCTGCGACCGGTCAGGCGTCGCCTGCCCCCCATCGGTGGACTGGACCTCTCTCCGCTTCTCGTGATCATCGTCTTGCAGGTCTTATCGATTTTGGTGCCATTGGCACCCGTTCTGCGCTAGTTCCTGCGCATGACTGCTGCACCCGGGTCAGTCGGGTTAGTCCAACCCGAGGATATTCACTTCGCAGAGCCGCTGCCCTTGGATTGTGGCAGTGAACTTCCGCATTACACCCTGCGTATCGAGCGCTACGGGCAACTCAATGCCAAGCGCAGTAATGCGGTGCTGATCTGCCATGCCTTGTCGGGGAACCATCATGCCGCCGGCATTCACCATGCCGATGATCGCAAGCCCGGCTGGTGGGATGCCTGTATTGGCCCCGGCAAGCCCATCGATACCAATCGTTTCCATGTGGTAGCCCTGAACAATATCGGCGGGTGCTCTGGCTCCACGGGCCCGTTAAGCACTGGACCAACCGGCGATGCCCCTTGGGGGCCAGATTTCCCCATAGTGACCGTACGTGATTGGGTGCGATCCCAAGATCGTCTACGAGAGCGCCTGAGCATCCCCCGATGGCAAGCCGTCGTCGGTGGCTCGCTGGGAGGAATGCAAGCCCTACAGTGGGGTATTGATTATCCGGAGCTTGTCGCGCATGTGGTCGCCATTGCCGCTGCTCCGCGCTTGTCCACGCAGAATATTGCTTTCAATGAGGTTGCCCGGCAGGCCATCCTGACCGACCCAGAATTCCACGGCGGGCATTACCTCAAGTATGGCGCTCGCCCGGCCCGAGGCTTGGCATTGGCTCGTATGCTGGGGCACATCACCTATCTCAGTGATAGTGCCATGGCGGATAAATTTGGGCGGGAGCTGATGAGTGGCCAACCGCAATATCGCTTTGAGCCTGAGTTTCAGGTGGAGAGCTATTTGCGCTATCAAGGCAGCCGCTTTATTGATCAGTTCGATGCCAATACTTACTTGCGCATGACCAAGGCCTTGGATTACTTCGATCCCGCACGAGACTATGGCGGGGACCTCGTTGCCGCGATGGAACGCATGCAGGCACAGCTGCTGCTTCTGGCCTTTTCGCGGGACTGGCGCTTTTCCCCGCAACGCAGCGAAGAAATTATGCAGGCAGCTGTACGCGCCGGACGCTCGGTGAGCTACGCCTGTATTGACTCGCCATTGGGGCATGACGACTTCTTGGTCCCGGTTCCTGAATATCTGCAAATTTTTAGTGCTTACATGCGCCGCGTGGCCGAGGACTGTGCATGAACAGCGTCATCACACCCAACAGCTTGCGTAGCGACCTCGCAGTCGTCAGCCAGTGGGTGCAGCCAGGGGCTCGAGTCTTGGACCTGGGATGTGGCGACGGCGCCTTACTGGCGTACCTGCAGCAACAACGTCAGGTGCAGGGCTATGGCTTGGAGCTGAACCCAGACAAGCTCCAACAATGCTTAGGCCATGGCGTGAATGTGATCCAGCGCGACCTTAACGCGGGCTTGGACGATTTTCGCAACCAAAGTTTCGACGTCGTCATCCTCAGCCAGGCCTTGCAGGTGGTGGAGGCTCCTGATGCCCTGCTCCGCGACATGCTGCGCGTGGGCCGCCAAGGCATTGTGACCTTTCCAAATTTTGGGCATTGGAGTACCCGCCTGGGCCTGCTCCTCAATGGCCGCATGCCAAGAACGCGCAGCCTTCCTGCACATTGGTATGACACCCAGAACATTCATTTATGCACATTGAAAGACTTTGAAGCCCTGTGTGCGGAGGAAGGTTTTGCCATCGTTCGCCGCGCGGTCACTGATGCTAATCATCAGCACAACGCTGGAGCCCGCATCTGGCCGAATTTAAGGGCGGAAGTAGGCTTGTATTTGTTGGAAGGAGCCGGAGAATGAAAAGCTGGTGGACTGTTTTTGCGGTACTAGGCGCGCTGTGGGCGGGGACCGCATCCGCTGAGCAAGCCATCCGTAGTGGTGATTGGGTACTGCACTATATGACCCTGAACACCACCGAACTGACGCCAGATGTGGCCAAGACTTATGGCGTGCGTCGCAGTAAGCGTCGCGGTTTGCTGATGCTCAATCTGCAAAAAGCCCAGGGGCCGGTGAAGAGTTACGATCACAGTGCGGAAGGCACCATTCGCAACCTCGTTGGGCAAACCAAAATTGAGGAGCAGCGACGGGTTGAGACCAAAGACGCCATCTACACTTTGGTGACCTTTTCTTATACCCACCTGGAAACGCTACGCTTCGACTACCAAGTGCAGCCTGAGCAGAGTGCGGAACAAATCAGCCTGAAATTTCATCAGCAGATGTTTACCCCAGGCCGTTAAACCCAGGCGTAGTACTCGCCCTTTTGCCTCAGGAGCTCAGCTCGTCCGGTGCGGCTTCATGCACCGTGAGTAGAGGCGCAGTTTCCATCATGTGCCGGTCCGCTTGGCGGATCTTCAGCCCCAAATTGGTTTGTGACTCGGCATAGTGCAGGGCATTGCGTAAGGAAATACGCCCCTGCCGATATAAGGCATACAAGGTCTGGTCAAAACTTTGCATCTGTTCATCCGGCCCCCGCTCCATGGCGTCGCGAATGTCTCCAACGCGGCCGTCGCGAATCAAGTCCGCTAAATAGGCGCTACGCGCAAAATAGTCCGTGGCCAATACACGACCACCACCTTCGGCGGGGAGCAGGCGCTGCCCAATGACACTTTTGAGGTGCAAGGCCAAGTCCTGAAACAGCTGCTCTCGCGCATGCTCGGGGAACATATTCACCATCCGCTCCAAAGCTTGGTTGGCGGAGGTGGCATGCAGAGTCGCCAGGCAGAGGTGTCCTGTGTCGGCAAACATGAGTGCATGCTGTGCCGACTCCCGGTCACGAATTTCTCCAATGACAATCATGTCTGGAGATTGGCGCATTGCACTGCGCAGCGCTTGAGCGAAGCTGGGCGTATCTAAGCCAACCTCACGCTGATCGACGATGGAGCGCGCATGTTGGTGCACATATTCCACCGGATCCTCAATGGTCAGAATATGGCCGCCAGCCCGTTCAGCGCGATGCCGCACCATAGCCGCCAAGGTGGTGCTCTTACCCGATCCGGCCGCTCCAACCACGAGGACCAGACCGCTTTGAAACATGGCGGCCCGACTCGCCACCTCTGGCAGGCCCAACTGATCAATTTGTGGCACTTGCGCGGGAATGCGGCGTATTGCCATCGCGACTTCTGCACGCTGCATGTACAAACTCACACGGAAGCGACCTAAGCCTGACAGCACCACAGCAAAACTGATGTCCTGTTGGACTTCAAACTCCTTTTGCTGCGCTTCGGTCATCATCCCAAAGCCCACCTCGCGCAGTTGCGCAGCCGTGAGCGCTGCGGTTTTCACAACATGACTACGCCCGTCAATCCGCACATGGGGCGGAGCACCCGCGCTCAAGAAGGCATCAGAGGCTTTCTGCGTATGCATTAATTGCAGAACAGCGCGTATATCCATCGGCAGAGAAGTCTCCTGTAGCCGCTGGCCCAGAACCAAAGGCAGTGAAAATTCAGCTCCAAGCACTGCAAGGCATAGACCACCGTCAAACACGCTCGGCTAAGCACAGCTTTGCAGCTCGCAGTACCATGCGCGGTGTTTTTATTGTCGCGGTGACCCCATGCGCCTACTGAACTTCATCGGCTTCGTATTCGCTGCAGCTGCGCTATTGGCTTGTGGAGCCGCAAATTCGCCAGATGGCGGAGTGCAAGCCGAAAGCGCATGGATTCGCGCTAGTGTGCCCGGCTCCAAAGTAAGCGCCGGATATTTGACGCTACGCAACACCAGCTCTGAGGATGACGCGGTCGTTGCCGTGGAGATCCCGGGTGTAGGCAAAGCCGAGGTTCACAGCATGAGCCACTCTGAGGGCATGATGCGCATGCGCCCACTCGAGTCCCTACCCCTTCCCGCAGGGCAAACAGTTCAGCTGCAGCCTGGCGGAACCCATCTCATGTTGATGGGTGTGGAAGAGGCGTTTGAACTCGGAAGTCAGCGTTCAGGCCGTATCCGGCTACGCTCCGGCCAGACCCTTGAGCTGCGCTTCGATATTCGCAACCAAGCGCCAAACTCATGAGTGATCGTCTCAGCATCGAGCGCGAGGGCGCACTCGCCATCGTGACCCTCACCCGACCTGAAAAACGCAATGCGGTGGACTGGCCCATGCTTCGCGCTTGGGTAGACGCGCAAAAACAGCTTCAGGACGATCGCACCCTACGCGGAGTGATCATTCGCGGAGCTGGCCCATCTTTTTGCGCCGGCCTGGACTTCCCCACCTTTTCGCGTCAACCCGCGCGCATTATTCAGGGCTTCTTGCAGCCGGGCGGTGACGGTACCAACCTCTTCCAGCAGGCCTGCCTGGGCTGGCGCAACTTGTCCGTTCCGGTCGCCGCAGTCATTCAAGGCCATTGCTTTGGTGCTGGGTTACAACTCGCCCTAGGCTGCGACTTTCGCTTTGCAACTCCTGAGGCCCAACTGTCGATCATGGAGATCAAATGGGGATTGATCCCTGATATGAGTGCCAGCATTACCTTGCGCGAGCTCATTCCCATGGACCTGGCTAAGCGCTTATGCATGACTGGCGAAGTCTTCGATGCGCCGCAAGCCCAGCAGTGGGGCTTGGTGAGCGAGGTTGATGATAGTCCTGAGGCCCGCGCTCGCGAGCTGCTGGATCGCATCAGCCAAGGTTCTCCCGATGCTGTGGCCGCTAGTAAGCACTTGCTCCAAGAAACGTGGATGGCTGACAACGGCGAAGCACTCGCGGCTGAACGTCGTTGGCAGCGCCGAATGCTGACCGGCCGCAACCAACGTGTGGCGATGAAACGCAATATCAAAGGTGCTGATATGCCCTTTGAGCCCCGCCGCAAAGGTCTATAAGCCATGGCTCAACCACGCACGTCAACGAAGCGGAAACGAGCCCGCACTCAGGCCAAGCGCGATCAGCTTCCAGCACCAGCTGAGCGAGATCGTGACAGCGCTCTGGTGCCGGCCATGGAAATCGGTCGCGGTCTTTTTGGTCGCTTGCAGAATTTTGCCGCAAGGCTTCCCGGCGCCGACTTGGCGGCAGAAGCCCTAGCCAGCGCCGAACAAATCGCCATCCGCGAACTGCGTAATCGTCTACATGACCTGGATGATGACGAAAAAGAGGCGATTGAAGACACGCCGGCCAGCCTGGCCAAACGCCTGCACCCACAGATTCTGCTGTCCAGCCTGTTGGATGAGGCCGTAGAGCAACACCGCGACGAAGCCCTGCGCTGCGCCTACACCGCAACCTTGTTGCAGCTCACGCCAGACCAGGCCTTGTTGTTGGCGGCCCTGTCTGACGGTGGCAGCTTCGCCCTGGTGCACCTCGTCACCGCCTCGGCTTTAGGCCGAGGTGAGCGCGTCGCCGGCCACTTTTGCACCCTGGCGCGCAAGTCGCCCGTCAAGGTCCGTGAGCATGTCCCTCGCCACATTGTGCATATGCAGCAGCTCGGCTTGGTACAAACCGGGCCGGAAGACAAAAGCTTGGAGATGGATTACCAAACCTTGGAGGGCGACCCCCAGGTTCGTAAGCTGATCAGCGAAGGTCGCGGCCAGGGCCGCAACTTGCGCCCGCAACGACAAAGCCTGCGCATTAGTACTTATGGCCGCGACTTATGGGATTATTGTGCGTCGGGAACCGCCGCGAAGGGACCAAAAAGGTCTGGCTAAGGGCGCCCGACCAGCAAAGGGTTGGCGCTGATCATATTTGGGGAGACTTACAACATGCTCACTCAGGCATGGGCCGATTTTCAAGCAAATATGTGGCTGTATCTGTCGATGCCCCTGACCAGCGGCATTGTCGGCTACGTCACCAACGTCATCGCCATTCGCATGATGTTCCACCCCCTGGAGTTTGTGGGCATCCCTCCCTTTTTGGGCTGGCAGGGCATCGTGCCGAAAAAGGCCGGCAAGATGGCGACCATCTCCTGCAACACCCTTGTCCCGCACCTCGTCACCGAGGAAGAGATCTTCGCGCGCCTGGACCCGGCGCGGGTCACGGAGGAAATCGAAGGCCCCATTGTCTCGATTATTGAGAACATTACCGACGAGGTCATGTATCAATATGAGCCGGTCATTTGGGAAAACACGCCCAAGGCTGCGCGCCGGCTGATTCTGTCACGCATTAAGAATGACGCCCCCGAAGTGGTGGAGTCGGTGATGGCTGAAATTCGCGAGAACGTGAATGAAATGTTCGACCTAACCGACATGGTCGTAACCACACTCAGCCGGGATAAACAGCTGATTAACCGCGTATTTTTGGAGGTGGGCAAAGAAGAGTTCACCTTTATTGGGCGCTCGGGCTTCTATTTTGGCTTCCTCTTTGGTCTGGTACAGATGGTGGGCTGGACCTTCTTCAAGGCCGACTTTCAACTACCCCTTTTTGGCCTACTGGTGGGCTATCTCACCAACTGGATCGCACTGCGCATGATCTTTAGGCCGCAGCAACCTCGCCGCTTCGGCCCCTTCCTCGTGCAAGGCCTGTTTCATAAGCGGCAACAAGAGGTGGCGCGCGACTACGCACAGCTGATTGCGGACGAAATCGTCACCCCCTCCCACATCATTGAAGCCGTCCTCAAAGGGCCCTATTCGGATCGGGTTTTCAGCATGATTTCCCGGCATGTCAAAACCATCATCGACGAACAGTCGGGCTTGGCCAAACCCTTTGTTGCCTGGACGGTAGGCACGAAGCGCTACATCGACATGAAAAATGAGGTGGTCGATCGACTTGTCGCCACCCTGCCCCAGGCCGTAGCCCATGTGGACCACTACGCGACGCAGGCCATGGATATCTCGCATACCTTGAGCGAGCGGTTGGGAGCCTTATCGCCGGATCAGTTCGAAGCCATGCTGCGCCCGGCCTTTGAAGAAGATGAATGGATGCTCATTGCTGTGGGCGCAGGCTTGGGCCTGATGGTGGGTATTGGCCAATTGCTCATGTTTAAAGCGCTTTCGGTGGCGCAAACAGCGGCGCTGGTAGGTGGTCTCAGCGCGTTGGCATGAATGACTCGGTCTGGTGGATGACTGCGGCAGCCTTTGTGCTGGGCATGGTGCTGCCTTGGTGGCAGATGCGTCGGCGCATTCGCCGCCGCTTTGCTCAGCGCCTACAGGAACAGCTAGGTCAGCAAGAATCGCCTTCTCAGCCCGACAGTCACGTCAACAACACGCCTGGAGATTTGCAAAAACCGAGGAAATCCGCACAATCCTAGGCTTGGAGAACCACAGGACAACCAATCTCATGGCGAATACCACTGCCTCTGCGTGGAAGACACTGGCATTGCTCTCGGCGGCGCTATGCATGCTACCACTGAGCGGATGTGACGATGACGACAACACCGATGCCAGCAACGACGAAGTTGTTGTGCTGCCCAGCGTTGCTTTAAACAGCCGCGATGATGTGATTAAGGCCGTGGCAAGCGTATGGGCCTACGCCCAGCCCTATGTCGCGGAGTCGGCCCCAGTGCGGCCACAACCTCAAAGCGGCGAAACTGAGGGTCAAGTCAGCGAAGACTGTGCTGACGGCGGCTCGGTCACTTTCGATGAAGACCTGGCCATTACCACCTACGACAACTGCCGCAACTCTGTGGAAAGCACAGAGACTGTGGACGACGGCGAAGGCAATAGCGTGGAAGTGCAAGTCGTAGATCGCACTGTGCTCGACGGTGTCTTTAGTGAAGACTGTGCTGAGGACATTCAAACCAGTGCCGATCGTTGTCTGACGATCGTCCCCTTGGTCACGGAAACCGTCCAGGAACGCACCCAGGGTGAAGGCGACGATGCTGAGACTACAACCAGCAGCACGCGCAGCGACCAAGCAACCTTCATCGGCGTCGTCGACATGGACAACGGCTACCAATTGCTCATTAAGGATGACCGCAGCGACCGCCGCACCCAAACCGATGGCAGCCGCAGCGAAGTCCGCAGTCAAATCGAGGACTTCCGTTTAGGTGTGGCCAACACTGGCGACGCGGACAACCCTGCATTTGTGTTGGAGCTCGACGGCGAGATCAATTTCGACGACTTAGCCGATCAAAGCTGCTCCACTGGGTTGGTACGTATCGGCACTGGAGAGCCACTCAGCGTGGACCCCGCTGCAGGCACGGCGCCTAGCGCCGGGGAGCTGCTGCTGTCTACGGCCGATGTGGGTGGTGTGGGTGTTAGCTTTGCCAGCAACGGTGACATTAGTTTCCGCCTCGGCGGCGAAGCCCTCAGCGCAACCGCTGAAGAGCTTTCCCAGGCCTGCGTTGGTGCCTACGCGGCTGCCACTGATAACGAGGACGATGGCGGCGATAGCATCTTCAGCGGCTGCCCCTTCGATCCCCTTGCCTGCTTCACCTTCTAAATGTAGAGCCTGCTGCGGGCTCGTTGCTACGAGCCCGCAGCCATTACGACAACAATAACTCGTTTTAACGGAGCCTCTGGCGATTCCGCCAGGAGGAGACGCCATGCACAATCTACGCGTGTTCAGCCCGCTCCTCGTAGCGGGCGTGCTTCTGTCTGCCTGCGGCGGCGAACCCAAAATCGGCAATGGGAATGATGGCTCCAGCCCGCCCGTCACAACCTCGCGCAGCGGCACCCAAGAGCATGTAGTCATTAGTTCGCCCGTTGATAGTGCCAACATTTCCTTCGAGCTCTTCGAGCCCGATCAGGTAGATCCTGGGGGTAGCTACCCGCTCATCCTGCATGGCCACGGTTACGGCGGTAGCCGCATCCAAGAACGTAGCGGTTTACTCGCAGCACTCACCGCCGCCGGCTACTACGTCATCTCCATAGACCAACGCGGCTTTGGGGATTCGGGCGGTGATGTGCGCGTCATGTCACCAGATTTTGAGGGTCAAGACCTCATTCACATTCTGGACTGGGCAGAAAGCCTACCCGGCCTCGCCCGTGACAGCAGTGGCAATATGCGGCTCGGTGCCTATGGCAGCAGCTATGGTGGAGGTTTCCAACTTCTGCTTCTGGGCGCTGATCCCAAGAACCGCTTGGATGCCCTTGCGCCGGACATCACCTGGCATGACCTGCGCTACAGCCTCAACCCCAACAACGTCATTAAGTCCGGCTGGGTATTGGCCCTGGTCGCGGGGGGAGAGTCTGGGTCCGGGTTCCGTCAAGATGACTTTATTCGCGAAAGCCTCGTCCAAGGCTTGCTCAGTAATGAGTTTCCCGCTGCCGCCAGCAACCTGTTCGCGTACCACAGCCCTGTCTACCACTGCGAAGGCCTAGAGGTGGAGGAGCAAGATTTTCTCCTCGCTATGCCAGATCCAGGGCTGGTACCCTCCCGGCGGCTTCCCAAGGTGGATGTGCTGCTCACCCAAGGGATGCGTGACACCTTGTTTAACTTCAATGAAGCAGCCGCGAATCTCGCCTGCTTAACCCAAATGGGCAGTCGCGTGCGATTGTTGACGCATGAAACCGGCCATATTCTTCCCGCTTCGGTGCCCGATGATATAGCCGACCAAATCGATCCTGCTTTTGCTCTGGTGACTCCACCGGCCTTCCAAAGCGCCGGCGGCACTCGCAGCTGCGGCAATATTTCGCTCGACAGTGCCACTTTGGCTTGGTTCGACGCCAGCTTAAAGGGCCAGGAAGCCGCCTTCTCTGCCATCACCGCAAACCTGAATGGCATCTGTATGAGCTTAGCCGAGGGTGATGCCATCGAGTTGGATCGGATCCCACGGGGTGGGCGCGGCTTCTCTGTGGATATTAATACCCCGCAACTCAACTCAGCCCTCGCCGTGGCTGGTTCGCTGACTGGAACCGTAGCCCGTGACCTGGTTCTTGCAGATATCCCGCTCGGCATTGCGGGCGCCGAAGGCGCGGTAGTTGCGGGCATACCGCAGCTGGCCCTCAATGTGATAGACGCCCTGGGGATCGGCCAAAGCGAATGCATTGCGCCGCTTGCCCAGGCCTCATGCGATCCAATCTACTGGCTAGCCCTGACTCACCGCCGGCAGGGCGAGCAGCAGCGCAGCATTATTGATGACCAACTCACCCCCCTACGCGGCTTTGGCCAACATGGGGACAATCTACAACCCTTAGACATGACGGGCGTCGCCGAGCGGCTCGCCCCCGGCGATGAGCTTGGTTTGCGAATCTTGGGCTTCCATGCCCAGTACCCGGTGACCTGGTCACGCGACATTGCCGTTCCAGCCGCCACTATTTCAGGTGAAGTATCCATTCCGGTCATTGACGGCAGTCTCGACGCTGTCCCCTGATGTCGTCCGCTGATTTCATAGAACTAGGTCTGACCTACCATCGGGAGACCTGTGGTCAGCCGCAATAGGTGTACACGCATAACTCACCACCGCTTTATGCGGGGTTTTTTTTGACCTTCAATCCATTTCGCGCGTAGGGCGCTCTCGCACAAACAGTTGGCACAGCTTTCGCTGGTGGGGTGGCTCAGAACCTTCATTGAATGCTGCGGTGATTGTGCAGCGGAGAACGTCATGTCCACACGACTGCCCTACAGGCTTCGCCGTCCCTGCGCCGACAATGCTGCGCCTCAACATCGCTCTGCTTTGCCTGAGGCCATCCTTGGCCTGCTGATGCTGCTCGGCGCTTGTGGTGGCGGGCCCACTGAGTCGGAGCGCGCGTCTGAGCACAGCCCGGAAAAACACTTTGAGCTCGTCGAAGCCACGTTGGCCGACGTGCATGCTGCGCTTGCAGGTGAGCAGCTGTTGGCGGACGGCAGCACCTTGAGCTGCGAAAAATTGGCGCAGATGTATATCGATCGCATATTGGCTTATAACGATCACCCGCAGCCTAACGGTGGCAGGCCCATTCGAGGGGCGCTCTACATCAACCCTCAGGTCATCAACCAGGCCATACAGCTCGACCAGCTGTATGCACAAGACAGCGGGCCGGGCTCGCGCAGCCTCCACTGTATGCCCGTACTCCTCAAAGATAACTACGACACAGTCGATCATCCATCCACGTCTGGCTCTTACGCCATGTTGGGGCACCAAGCCGGGGTCGATGCTCACTCCGTGGCCGGATTGCGCCAAGCCGGAGCATTGATATTGGGCAAGGCCAACCAGGATGAGTTTGCCTTCTTCACCACGGGCTTTTCCGCACGGGCCATTCAGGTCAGTAATCCTTACAACACCGCCGAAAGCCCTGCGGGCTCCTCCTCCGGTACAGGGGCGGCCATAGCCGCCAACTTTGCCCTCGGTGGTACCGGTAGCGATACCTGCCAATCC
This sequence comes from Oceanococcus sp. HetDA_MAG_MS8, assembly GCA_019192445.1. Taxonomy (NCBI): domain Bacteria; kingdom Pseudomonadati; phylum Pseudomonadota; class Gammaproteobacteria; order Chromatiales; family Oceanococcaceae; genus Oceanococcus; species Oceanococcus sp. HetDA_MAG_MS8. The sequence continues at coordinate 213,188 of JAHCMK010000005.1, read as the reverse complement.
ATTCGTCACCCCAGTTCAGTCAATGGACTGGTCGGCATTCGTCCTAGTGTTGGGGTTATTTCGCAGCATGGGATCTTCCCGCTGTCACACGCCCGTGATACTGGCGGCCCGATGACGCGCACCGTCCGTGATGCCGCTTTGATGCTCGAGGCCATGGCCAGCGTAGATCCACGCGACCCCAAAACTCTAGAGTTTCCAGCAGACCAGCGCCCTAGCAGCTACGGCCAGTTCTTGGACCGCGAGAAGCACGGGGTCGCTGGTCGTAACATCGGCGTACTCCGTCAATTGGGCAACAACACCAGCCCCGCCGGCACGGGTGCCCAGGCAGAACTAATGGCTGCTGCCATCGATGACCTGAAGGCACTGGGTGCCAATATCTTTGATATTTATTTGCCAAATTTTCAAAGTCGGGGGGCTGGCTCCGCCCACTTCGACATGAATGACTATTTCAATGTCTTTGAGTCCGAGGGTGGCACCAGCGCCCGCCGCTGCGTCAGCAGTAGCCGGGCGACCTCCAGCAATGATCGTGCAGACTGCCGATTAGACCAGGGCATTGTTGAAAGCCTGCGGGTCGGCCCACGCAGTGCAGCCCTCATGCTCAGCACCGGGCTGGGCGACCCAGACCGAGATCAGTCCGCAGATGAGCTCCAAGCCATTGCCGATGAGCGCGCAAAAGTGACGTCCATTATGGACAACTTAGTCGATGAGCAAGGCGAAGCAGTGCTCGATGAGCGTGGTCAGCGCGTACGCCTGGACGCCTTCATCCTGTCACCCGGCCCCAGTGGAGGACGAACTTGCGACTTGGGCTCCACCACCCAAATGGGCAGTATCGTCGTTCCCATTGGCGTAGATCCAAGTGTAGGAGTACCGCGTGGGATGGAAATCTTTGTGCGTCGCTTCGATGAGGCCACGGCAATCGGTATTGCTTACGACTACGAGCAAGCCACACTGCACCGGTTCCCTCCAGACATCGTTCCCAGCCCTCTGACCGCCTTCCCCACTTTGCAGGCCTTCAATGCCGCGCAACAACAAGCCTTGATGACTGCAACTTCGGTCGCCCCCGAGGATGTGGACCTGGAGACCTACTTAGAGGCCCTGATTGAACTGCTGGGCCCGGTGAGTCCCAGGCCGTGAAAGCGGATGCTGGCATGGCTTAGCGCCGGCGCTCATAAGGCTTACCGTGCAAACCACCGGATTGTTTATTTCTGGGCATCCCCAAAAAGGTACCCATATTGTCATCTTGATCTTGGACAGCCTGAGGTTGCTCCGCAGTGCCAGACTCGGCCGCTGCAAGCCGCCGCAACGCCTTCATACAGGCTGACGCCGCCGCTTGACGAGCAATTGCGGCGCGTTCTTCAGACCACTGCGGGTCCGCAAGCTCCATTTCCGCCATGGTGTGCTCCACAACGGACCGGCAGTCTGCTGTGGAGGCTTCGCCTTGAACGGCGTGAGAGCTGCTGACACACCCAGCTAAGAGCAACCAAACGCAGATAGGGCTATGACGCATGAAGCGGCTCCAGAGTAAGTAGGCCCTGCAGTGTAACGGCAGCCTGCCGATGACCTTGCCCCATTCTGGTGCGCCATCGCCATACGCATCATTCAGGGCTGAAGAGGTATGCAGCCTAAAGATGCTTCTACAGTATTTTTCTTATTTTCTATCAATGCTTTATTGAAGTTGGCCTGATTCCTGCTCCACCTGACCCGACTGCCAGCAGGCAGATCGCAACGATTGAAACAAACAACGATTGGACAGAAGGGATCACCATGATGAATAGCAAGCGCTTTGCACAAGCAGCTTTGATCGCGGGGGTGGCGGTCAGTGGATCAGCCATGGCCGAGTTAAGTGGTAACTTAACGGTCAACAACAACTACGTATGGCGCGGCCTCACGCAAACCACTAACGAAGCATCTGTTTCGGGCGGCATGGACTACGCTCACGAATCAGGCTTCTACGCTGGCACCTGGATTTCCAACGTGCAGTACGGTGCCGACGATAACTACTCTTACGAGCACGATCTGTACTTCGGCCTCTCCGGCGGTGACACCGTCGCTTGGGATGTTGGTTACCTGTATTACAACTACGATAACGACACCAACTTTGACTTTGGTGAGGTGTACTTCAGCCTAGGCATGGGTGGCTTGAGTGCTACCGCTTACGTGTTGACGAATACCGAAGCTGCAGAAGGCCCCGGCCAAGACTTTGGAGCTGGCGAAGCCACCTACTTGTCGCTGGACTACGGCTTTGAAACGGCCAATGGTCTCGGAATCTCCTTCCACGTGGGTAGTCACGACGGTGATTTCGTAGAAGCCTTCAACGGCATCGAAGGGTACATGGACTACAACGTTACCATCGCCAAAAATGGCTTCGGGTTGATGGTCAGCAAAACCGATATCGAAGAAGACGAATCTACCGGTTCTCAGGGCTCCCCTGGGCTGAGCAACGACGACTTCAAATTTGTCGTGTCCTACTCGGTCGATTTCGATCTGAACCCTTAATCGGGTGATGCGAATTTCCGCTGGCGCTGCCCAATCAGCGCTAGTGGGATTAAAGAAGGGGCCGCAAGGCCCCTTTTTTATGGTGCGATCAAGCGCGCCTCGGCGCTGGCTGATGGCTCTGGCTCACCATGAGCTGTAGATCTTGCAAGGCGACCCGCACCCGCTCTTGATACTCCACAAGCTGCGCATCAGTGGCCGACTCCGGCACGAAAATGGGCTCACCGTAGTGCACATCAATGCGGGTAAACGGATACGGCAGGCGAAAACGATCCCAGCTGCTAAAGCTCCAATATTGTCTGGGCATTGGCAAATACGGGATGATGGGCAGCCCGGTTTGCCGCGCCATATCTACAATTCCTGGTTTCACCTGATAGATGGGGCCCCGAGGACCGTCTACGGTCACCGCCCCGGGCAAGCCTGAGCGCAGGGCCTCGATCATGGCCTGCTTGGCTGCTTGTCCACCTTTATCACGCCCCTTACTGCGCGAGCTCCCACGGGCCACTGTATGGCCCAGGCTTTCACATAAATGCGTAACCGGGTTGCCATCACCGGAGCGAGACACGATCACCACATGACGTCGTCCGGTTTGCGCCAAGATGCCCGCGAATAGGTTTTGGTGCCAAATCGCCAGCAAACAGTGCTCATGACCGGCTGGGCCACGAACGCCAGGCTGGCCCTCCCAACGGAAGCGGTAGGTGGCAGCCAAACTGCGCACCACACCCGTAATTAGTATGGACATATCCCTTCCCAAGGCGCCCCAAGTTGGAGCAAATAGAAAAATCCCACGCAAGGTCTGCGCCATGGCGTGTTGTCGGAGAAAGCCGCCGGCGAAGCCATTCTGAGACCTGAGCTGCCCCTCAGCTCTAGCGAGCCCCAACGAGGCTGCTCGACACCGAAAAACGTGTATCCGCCACCACAGTAGGCGCGTCCGAAGGGCTAGGGCAGAAACCCAAGCTTGACTTCCGCACGGGCGAATCGCTGCGAGCTACGACCATCGACTGCGGCCGAGCATGACTAGTTCGCCGCTGCAGCCTGCGCGGGCGACAAAGACCGGCAGCGCCCCCTTCGCGACGACCAATCATTGGCGGAAGACAACAGAAGACGAAGGCAGGCCTTAGGTCTTCATCCGCTAGATGAACCCGAGCTGACCGTGGTCAGCAGGAAAGACCTTAGCTGGGTTCGGGGATGCGCGCCGGCCATGCACTGGCATCCAGGTAATTGCGGTATCCATGCCAAGCCGCATGCCCCAATAGCGGCAACAGCACCCAGCCAGCCAGATACAAGGTGAGCACGTCGATGACCACGACAGCGACGATGATGGTGCCCCACATCAGCATCGCAGGTTTGTTGCGCAGCACGGCGTTCACACTACTCAGGACTGCCGTAATCGTGTCGCTGCGCCGGTCCAGCATCATCGGTAAAGAAAAAGCACTGGCACTAAACACAACGACGCAAAATATGGCTCCGACCGCCGTACCAACACCTAAAAAGCTCAGCCAGCTCTGCCAGGAGTCGCCTTGCCCAGCCGGAACGAAGACGCTAACCATCATGGCCGAGCGCGCCCAGAGCAGAAAAACGACGAGCAGCACCAAGGCGAAGACCATAGCGTCCCCCAGGGCCTCGCGGGCTAAATGCAGCGTGGAGCGCAGGCGCACGGGGTGAATATCCATCGCCCGCTGTGCACTGGCCGCGTAGAGACCCATGGCCAAAATGGGGCCCAAAAAGACAAATCCACTGATGAGCCCCAAATACAGGCCTGCGTTGCCCCAATACCAAGTCGCAATACTCAAGGCCCAACTGACCATTGTCATAAGGCCGCCATAACTCAAGCTCACGACAGGATTGGCGCGGATGTCTGCCCATGCCAACCTCAACCATTGCCAAGGCGCTGTGATGGGGATATCCCGGCAGGGAGCCAACATTGGGGGGCTAGAGTCGTCAGAGGCCATGCAAACAAGAGGACCAGGCGAGTCTTGATCCTACTCCCCCCAACCACCCTAGCCCAAGGCCGAGCAATGGACTCAGGATGACCAGCAGCTGGTGCCACCCGCTAGCGCCGGCCACAGATGCGCTTTCAGCGTTGCGGCCCGCAAAGAGCAGGAGGCGCATAACCCGGCCGCGTCATGGGCTGGGCAATTCAGCCGCAGACCGCAGGGCGCGGCACAATCGGCTCAAACACTAGATGTGACGCGAAACCAACACACCAAGCTGGGAGCCAGACATCACAATACTTCGCCACATTTGCGCCCATGGCCCCATGTTGGCTGGACCCAAGTCCCGCGCTTCATCGCGGTGGGAACACTCATCCTCACGAAAGCGGCTGAGCTGCTGCTGCAGCGCCCTCGCGTGTGGGTAGGACTCCAAGGCCTGTAACTGCGCGGCATAGTGCTGATCGACCATGCTTTCCACCGCATCGATGCTGCGATACACCATAAACGCGCCGCCCAATGCGCTTAGCGCTCCAAGCGTCCAGCCGGCCAATCGCCATATTGGCAGTAAGCGGCTGCGCTCCGCGGGCGGTAGCCAAGCCTCAAAAAAGGCCAAATGGCGCTGCTCAGCACGCAAATGCCCACGGGCAAAGCGGCGTACAGCCGGGTTCATACTGCAACTTAGAATGCCGCGGTAAATCCACACCGCGCCGGTTTCGCCAGCGTGATCTGTGCGCAGCTCGGCGCGCAGGGCCGGCGGCAGCTCAAGCTCGCTCCAGCTGGGAATCATAGGCTGACCGGCCAGCGTAGCTGCACCCACCAAGCCACGATCACCAGCAGCTGCAGCATATTGATGCTCACAGACAAGCGATGCCCGCGGGCAAACAGCCTTTGTGCATGGCGGTCCCCTTGCAGCATCTGATCTCGGGCCCTATTGATCCGCGGCATCAAACGCTGGCGAACCCACAAGGTGCTCAGCGCAACCGCAGCGAAAGTAGCACTAAGCCAGAAGGAGCTCAGCATAAAAGCCGCCGCCAACAAGCCAGAAAGCACAATCAGGTACAGGTAGTAACGCGGAAACAGAGCGCGTAAAAAGCGCCCTGCAGGCTCATCTTCCAGGACGATAAAGACAGTAGGAGCCACCACTAGCGGGAAGAAAATCATACCGCCAAGGAGCAAGGCCAAGAGGGTGTCTGTCAACATCGGTAACAAAGTCATAAGGAGTCCACGTAGAGGGTGTTGTTTTTACGCTTCAGCAGCCCTGACAGATGTCGTAGACGAGGGCTCAGCTCTTGATAAGGTAGTGAATGAATTGTCACGACACTGCTAGATGACCACCCGATTTCTCAGTCTTGTTTTCCTTGGACTCGCTGTTCTAAGCACTCACGCCAGCGCCGCTGACCGCATCACAGGTGCACCCTTTGCCACTCGGTCGGAGGTCTTGGCCCGTCAGGGAATGGCCGCGACGAGTCACCCACTCGCCAGCCAGGCTGCCCTTGATATTCTCAAAGCCGGCGGCAGCGCCGTCGATGCCGCCATTGCAGCCAATGCTGTTTTGGGCCTGGTGGAGCCGGTCGGCAATGGCATCGGTGGCGACCTTTTCGCCATGGTCTGGGAGGCTGACGCGGAAAAGCTCCATGGTTTAAATGCCAGTGGCCGCTCCCCCAAAAGTTTGGACTTAGCCAAACTCAAAGCTCTGGCACCCGACGGCATTCCGCCCTATGGGCCGCTACCCGTCACCGTTCCTGGCTGTGTGGACGGTTGGTTCACGCTGCATCAACGATTCGGCAAGCTCCCCATGGCGCAGGTGCTAGCGCCTGCTATTCGTTACGCCACTCAGGGCTTTGCAGTGACGGAGTTAGTCGCGTACTACTGGGATAAGTCCGTGCCGCGGCTGCAAAGTTATCCTGGCTTTGTGGAACAGTTCACGATTGATGGGCGCGCGCCAGTCAAAGGAGAGATCTGGCGTAACCCACAATTGGCCCGTACGCTCCAGGCCCTGGCTGATGAAGGAGCTGAGGTCTTTTACCAAGGGCGGATTGGCCGTCAAATCGGGGAGTTCATGCAACGCCATGGTGGTTTTCTCAGCCCCAAAGATATGGCGGAGCACCGCTCAGAGTGGGTAGAACCGCTGAGCATTAACTACCGCGGCTATGAGGTATGGGAGCTCCCCCCAAACACGCAGGGGATTGCTGCATTACAAATACTGAACATCCTGGAAGGCTTCGACATTCGGGCCGCCGGCTTTGGCAGCCCCGAGCATCTGCATTGGCTTATAGAAGCCACCAAGCTGGCCTTTGCCGACCGCGCAAAGGTCTATGCAGACCCTCACTTTAGTCCGGCCCCCATCAAGACTCTGCTCTCCAACCGTTATGCCCGCCAGCAACGCAAGCGTATTGAGCAAGGTTCGGCGCTCCAAACCGTGACTTCGGCTGTATTGGAACAAGCTGGTGACACCATCTACCTCACCACCGCGGACGCCGAGGGCAACATGGTGTCGCTGATTCAGTCGAATTACCGCGGCATGGGCTCTGGCATGGCGCCAGATGGGCTGGGCTTCATCTTACAAGACCGGGGGCAGCTGTTTTCCTTGGACCCACAGCATGCCAATGTCTATGCGCCGGGCAAACGCCCCTTCCACACCATCATTCCTGCCTTTATCACCCATAAGGGAAAACCCTGGGTGAGCTTTGGCTTAATGGGCGGCAGCATGCAGCCCCAAGGACATGCCCAAATTGTCATGAACCTGATTGATTTCCAAATGGGCCTTCAGGAAGCTGGTGATGCGCCGCGCGTGTTTGTGAGTGGGGCCACCAGTCCGACGGCTGATCACAAGGTATCGATGGTTGATGGGGGTCGCGTTCACCTAGAAACGGGCTTTGACTACACCAGCATTCGCCAGCTCATGGACTGGGGCCATGATGTGGGCTACGCCCATGGCCCTTATGGTGGCTACCAAGCCATACAACGTTTGCCCAATGGCGTGTATGCCGGCGCCTCAGAGTCCCGCAAAGACGGCATGGCTGCTGGGTACTGAGCGGCAAAGGTCAGCAGGCCCAATAGATGCGCCCATCGCGCCGCAGCGCAGCGCTGCAGCGGTCAAGACGGGGCCGCTGACCGCCCCTTCGGCCTGATTGATGCGCAAAAAAAAGAGCCGGCAATCGCCGGCTCTGTTGAATCTTGCTTGTTGCAGAACCCTTAACTCGGGAACACCCGCAAGGTGCTGTGCGTGAGCTGGCGCAGGATCCGCACCACCTGACAGGTGTAGCCGAACTCATTGTCGTACCACACATACACCACGCAGCGGTTCGGTGCCGTTTGCGTTGCTGGGCCATCGACAACCCCAGTGCTACGCATGCCCACGAAGTCGCTGGATACCGCATCAGCCGCCTTGGAGAAGCCAATTTGTTTTTGCAGTTCTGAGTGCATGGCCATATGACGCAGGTAGTCGTTCAATTCCTCCGTGCTCGGGCTGCCCTCTAGGTTCAAGGACAACACGGCCAAGGAAACGTTTGCCGTTGGCACCCGCACAGAGGACCCCGTTAACTTCCCAACCAGTTCCGGCAATGCCTTGCCGACCGCCTTGGTGGCTCCGGTTTCGGTCAGCACCATATTCAGCGGTGCACTGCGTCCGCGACGATTGGCACCGTGATAGTTATCAATCAGGTTCTGGTCATTCGTGTAGGAGTGCACCGTCTCCATATGGCCGCTCACAATGCCGTACTTGTCATTGATGGCTTTGAGCACGGGCGCGATGGCGTTGGTGGTGCAGGATGCTGCGGAAATGATCTGATCGTCGGCGGCAATCATGTCCTGATTAAGGCCGTGAACGATATTTTTTAGGTCGCCTTTGCCAGGGGCGGTGAGCACAACCTGGGAAATGGCTCCGGAGCTCAGGTGCCGACTGAGGCCTTCCTCGTCACGCCACGCCCCGGTGTTATCGACCAATACAGCCCCGGAAATACCGTGAGCTGCGTAGTCCACGGCTTCTGGTTTATCGGCATAGATCACCTGCACCCGTTGGCCATTAATGATCATGGCCTGATTTTCACGATCTACGTCAATGATGCCTTTGAAGGGTCCATGTACGGAATCGAAGCGCAATAGGCTGGCCCGCTTTTCCAGATCATCGCCCTTGCCTTTGCGGACTACGATGGCGCGCAGCCGTGCCCCATGTTGGCTGCCGGGGCGATCGCAAAGCAGACGCGCCACGATACGGCCGATACGACCGAAGCCGAATAGCACCACATCTTTTTGTTCGGCATGCGGAGCGTCTTCTTTGGTGGCTTCTAGCGCCGGCGCTAACTCGGCCTGCAAAAAGGCCTCCAGAGTCAGGCCCGACTCAGCACTACGAAAGCGCGTCGCCAACTTGCCCACGTCCACATGCGCCCGCTCTACTGGCATACGCCCCAAAAGCTCAACGATTTTTAGGCTCTCACTGGGATGAATCGCTGCATCTTCTACTTGGCGGGAGAATTCATGCGCCTTGAGGATGTCACTCACCGCCCGCTTGACCAGTAACTGCCCGTATACCGAGACTTCTACCGAGCGATTGCGGTAAAGCTGACCAACCAGGGGAACCATGGCCTCCGCCGCCCGCTCTTCGTCATCCCATTGAGCAATTGTCAGGTCCAGATCTGCACTCGTCATCCGCATCGTTCCTCATCGTTAACCCTGCTCCGGCTGCATCAAAAAGTGTCGCGCACTGTGCGCGACAACTCTGCGCAACTCCAGCAGGAGCGCTAAAAAGGCCGCTATTTTAGCCTGAGGTAGCCGCTTAAGCACCGAGCCCCCAAAACAAAAAAGCCGGACATGCCTTACGACATATCCGGCCCTGGTGGCATCGTGTGAACTAGGTGGCCATTAAAGGCTGCTTTTCCAGCTTCGGCTGGGGCAGCCTCAATACTCGCAGGCGAACATCCTTAAACCAGGATCTGCGAGCGGCGTGCATCCCCAGCGACAACTGAGGTAGCCACCAGTTCACCCCGCAACGGGATTCCAGCAAGCCTAAATAGCGATAAAGCTAGGCTAGGCATACTTGGGATGCGAGCTGAACTAGGTACCACCGTTCAGTCAACCTGACCCACCATGAGGAAGGTGGGCCAGGCTTGATCCATCGAGGAGGTCGACGTCCGCTTAGAAGGACATCCCAACGTTCAGCTTGTAGAAGTCACCTTCTTCGCCGCCAGCAGCATCGATCTGGGAGCCAGCAGTGAAGCGGGCGAACAAGCCGGAGTCCACGCTGAACTGCACGTAAGGACCGAACCACTTGTAGAGAACGGTATCGCCATCCGCACTAGGAATGTCTAACCACTCATAGTGCAGACCGCCTGATGCGAAATCGGCGAACTTGTAACCACCGTTGATCCACAAGTGGAGGAAGTCGTTACCGTCGCTATCCGCAGTGGCGATGTAGTAACCGTTGTACGACTCGAGTTCGAAGTAATCATCCGAGTAGTTGATGGTCAAGCTGGGGACGATACCGTCGCCAAAGTTGCCTGCACCATCGGATGGGCCAGATTGCAGCACACCGTTGGTGATGCCCAGTTGTGGCTTCACATTCAGCTTGCCATCCATGTACTTCAGGTTCACACCAGCGCCGAACTCAGTCCAGAGGTCAGCACCACCGGGGGCGTTGCTGGCGAAGTCAGGCGTGGTCCAGAAAATACCGTAGAAGGAGAAGTCCATATTCTCGGACAACGCCATCAGGCCGTTAAAAGAGGGGTAAAAACCGAAGAAGCTATCCTGGTTGAGCATCACCGTGTAAGAGCTCTCTGGAACCATCAGCTCTTGAGCGGGGGCAACGGTGGCTACACTGGAAAGGCCGGTGACGGTCATCGCGAGTGCGGCCTTAGCCAGCCGCGCAGATACGATCGACATAGTGATGTCCTCTGTAATGATCTTTGTTGAAGGAATCACCAGCCTTTACGACCCTGGGCCGCACGCAATACCTGCCGCCGCCAAGGGACGTGCAGGTCTGGCAAAAGGGATAAAGCAACCGCCGTGCCAATTTTCTCGAGCAGCGTTCAAATCACGTCAATACGAGGATGTGAAGCGCCAGCGAGTACCACAATGGCTAGGGACCCTGAGCGGTCGCACCATTTTGGTGCCCACCCTTGTGCATCGCACAACAGCGAGGCAGACCCCTTATGCGCGTGGAATCGCAACCATATGGTTGTCAAATTGCCAATTCGGCATGAGATAACGCTCTTGCGAAGCACCGGCAATCACGCCATGGCCGGAGCTGGCCCACCAAGAATCACCCTGAGCCGCCACTCCTGACACATCCGCCAAAGGCCGACTCTGCAAAGCCGCGCCGCTCAAGGCATCCCAAACTCCCATGCGCCCCGAACGCGGGCTGGTTGCCAAGACCTGCCCTTTATTCGCCTGCAGGTGAACACTCAGAACGTAGCCATACCACGCTTCCCAACCCTCGACGGGAGGCTCCAGCATGACCAAGGGGCCGTTACTGCGCGCGCGGCCCAATAGTGGGGTTTGAGCTAGAGGGCCATCGGCATGCTGGAAACCGACAAAAACCCCCTGTGGCCCAACGTCCAGATGTCGAATGCTGAGCTTGGGATCCGCCAAGGTATCAATACGCTTAACACCGCCGGTCGCTGCATCCAGCCAGGCCAGATTAGGCGGCTGCTCGGCGACTAAGCGCTTGTCATCGCCGTTGGCGTACTGCTCAGCGTAACCGCCATTTGCAACCACGAGACAATCTCCATGCAGGGCGCACTCATGGGGGTCCAGTCCGGCTGAAGACCAGCGCTGCTCTAGCCGCGCACGGCCCCAATCAAACTGGAGAATTTCGCCGCGAGGCTGGCCATGTGTCGCATAGGAGGTGGCCGACACCCAGACCTGCTGTCCATCAGCTGCAAATAGTCCATGTCCATTAAATTGGGCCTTATTCGGCACAGCCAGGGTGCGCAGTAGCCTCCCATCCTGGGCTGCAATAATCCACACCCATTGCCCTGGCCGCCGAGCGAAGACTGCGAGGTGATCGCCACCAGGGCTCACAGCAATCGCATGACCACGCGCCGGCAAGAGGCAATCCCAGTACACCTCGGCCGTCACCGGATCGAAGGCAACCACCGCATAACCGCCACTTGTCTTGCGAACACAGCTCACCAGCATTCCCTGTCGGGATCGGGTGATGTGCCAAGCAGAACCACCGGCCCCCAGCAGCGCGCCCGCCGCCAAACCACCCAGAAGCTGACGCCTACGCATTCAGACTCAGTCGCCGTCGTCGCTGTTGAAGCCACTCCCGGTACGCACCGCAATGGCGTGACTCACTACTTCAAAGATTTCCAGCCGCACCTGATCGCGATCCACTTCTGGCTGAGCTAGTAAGGCCAGAGCCGTTGCTGGATGCACCACCACATCTTTCATGTGGTAGCAGTCCACATTATTGGGCATGGGCGGCAAGGCGCCGTCTTGGTGGTAATCGCGCTCGATCACTTCTGGGTCAAGTTCTGACCAGCGCGACTCGATTTTTGCAGCCTCCTCCAGATAGCGCTGACAATCGGGAACCGCAGTCACGTAGTCCGGTACGACTGAGACGCCCAAGTCCAGCATGCGCTGCGCCATTGGTCGGAGCTGCTGGACCGAAGCATCGGCTTCTATCCCCTGCAGAAAATCCCGAGCCACCATTTCATACTCTGCCAGAGCCTTCTTTGAGGCCGGCGAAACGCGGGCCATAGCCTTGGAACTGCTCTGGCCGACTTGCGGAGTCGCTGGCTGCGCGCCGGTGTCTTTGTCGCAAGCACTGAGGACCAAACTCAGTGTCACCGTGAGGAATGCGAATCGGAAGTTATGCATAGCTGCCTCAACCATTTCAAGCCAAATCCATCGCCCTCAAAGACGCCCTAGCGGGTCTTAAGCAGCGAGAAAAAGAACAAATCACTTTGGCGCCATCTTATCGAACATTCCCGCAGAATCGCATCTGCTATTGCTTTTGCGAATGGTTCCCATTATTATTTATTCACAGATGAAGTCTTCCCCCCAATCCAAGTCCACCTCGCAAAGTGTGGCGATCTGTCCGAACCCGCCCAGGAGGCGGGTTCTTTTTTGCAGCAGAGCGGTGCTCATCCGTGTCACAGTGCCACGCAGAGCTCGCCCCGTTTCATGTTCTAGGAACAACCCATGCTGCGAATGGCCCTTTACATCATTACTGCCAGTCTATTCCTCACCGCCTGTGAGCCAGCAAGCCGCTGTGACCGACAAATCACGCGCGCCAGCCAAGCTGTAGACTCGGCCCGCGCGGCGAAGTCCGGCCTTGCGAAACTCAATGGCGACCTGTTGCAAGCCTCGGCCAAAATTGCCAGCGCTGAGGCCAAGCGAATTGGCAAAGACTACGAGGGCTGCATCGCTGAAGCGCTCGCCGCCGCTGATCTGGCCAAAAAGGCAGCGAATCCTTAAACCAAAATCAAAGGGCGCTCTGGCCGTTCACTCCACATTCTGCACCTGCTCGCGCATCTGCTCGATGAGCACTTTCAGGTCTACAGCCACTGCCGTGATTTCGGCGTCTAATGACTTGGAGCCCAAGGTATTGGCCTCGCGGTTGAACTCCTGCATGTAAAAGTCGAGCTTGCGGCCAACGGGTCCGGCCTTGGTCATGACTTCGCGCACGGCCTGCACGTGGCTGCCGAGTCGGTCTAACTCTTCGTCTACATCGGCGCGCTGCGCGAACTGGGCCAGAGCGTTATCGCGACGCTCTTCGTCCATGTCGGAAATATCTTTGAGGCGTTCAGTCAGCTTTTCGCGCCAGCGGCGAGTTTGCTCTGGCAGACGTGCGCGAACCCGCTCCACATTGGCCTCGATAGCTTGCAGACGCTCTTCAAGCATGACGGCTAAGCGCTGCCCCTCTTCTGCGCGGCTAGCACACAATGCCTGGATAGCCTCGTCCAGTGCTGCCATAACCTGAGCCGCAACGGTATCTGCATCGACGTCAGTTTCCTTAAGAACTCCCGGCCAACGTAATAAGGCCAGCGGGTCCAAGGCCGCCACAGAGGGCAGCTTCTGGCTCAAGGTAGCGTAGGCCGTGCCCAGCTGATTCAATACCGCCTCATCAAACTCGAGCTGGGCCTGCGGCTTGGCGCTACCGTCCAGGCGCATATTCACATCGAGCTTGCCACGCCCAAGGTCTTTGGCCAGACGTTGGCGCACTGCGATTTCTGTACTCCGCAACTCCTCCGGCTGGCGAAGGAAAACCTCCAGGTAACGATGGTTCACGCTGCGAATTTCTAAGCTGAGCTCACCCAGCTCAGTAGAGGCCTGAATACGGGCGTAGCCGGTCATGGAATGCAAAGTGGCTGTGCTCATGAATGAGGTGCGTAGGAAGTAAAGCGTTTTAGGATACAGGGCTGAGGTCGCTATACTCCGGCGCCCATCATCAAAGACTGCATTTATGCTCCGTCACGATCATCGTAGCGCTGACACTCTCCGCGACATTTCCATCGAGGCTGGCGTTTCCCGCCATGCCGAAGGCTCCGCGCTCATTCGTGCCGGCCATACTCAAGTCATGTGCACTGCCAGCGTGGAAACCCGCGTGCCACCTTGGCTGCGCAACACGGGTAAAGGCTGGGTGACGGCTGAATACGGGATGTTGCCGCGCTCCACTGGTGAACGTATGGGCCGCGAAGCGGCGCGAGGTAAACAAGGTGGGCGCACCTTGGAAATCCAGCGGCTCATCGGGCGTTCCCTGCGCGCAGCGGTCAACTTGGAAGCTTTGGGCGAAGTATCAATCACGGTTGACTGCGACGTCATCCAAGCCGATGGCGGCACTCGCTGCGCCGCAATTACCGGTGGTTATGTGGCTTTGGCTCAGGCCCTGGATCATGTGCACAAAACGCAAAAGCTCAAACGTCACCCATTGTTTGGACAAGTTGCCGCCGTATCCGTTGGTATTGTGAATGGCGACGCCGTGCTGGATTTGGATTATGTGGAAGACTCCGCCGCCGAAACCGACTGCAACGTTGTTATGAATGAGGCCGGCGGCCTCATCGAGGTCCAGGGCACAGCCGAGGGACACCCCTTCCTGCGCAGCGAGCTGGACCGCATGCTGGATTTGGCCGAAGGCGGAATTCGTCAGCTGCACGAGATTCAAAAGCAGGTGCTTGGGCGTTAAATGATGGACAGGATCGTGCTGGCCTCTGGTAATGCAGGCAAGCTGCGCGAGCTCAGCCGCGCACTACTGCCCTTGGGTGTGGAGCTATTGCCCCTGTCGGATTTTACGAGCACCCAAGCGGAGGAGACAGGGCTAAGCTACGTGGAAAACGCTCTGATCAAAGCGCGCCACGCCGCGGACGCAAGCGGTCTGCCGGCATTAGCCGATGACTCAGGCCTCAGCGTCGACGCCCTCGGCGGTGCTCCTGGGGTTTACTCCGCTCGCTACGCTGGTCCAGAGGCGGACGATGCAGCAAACCGCGCCAAGCTGCTGCAAGCCCTGGCCGAGCAGCCACAACGAACAGCTGCTTTTCATTGTGTTTTAGCGCTGGTGCGCTCAGCCCAGGACCCCCTACCTCGAATTGCTCAAGGCCACTGGGCCGGTGAAATCCTGCGCGCCGAACGCGGCGACGGCGGGTTTGGCTACGATCCTGTCTTTTTTGACCCTGATCTAGGCTTAAGCGCCGCCGAGATGAACCCCGAGACGAAGCAAGCGCGCAGTCATCGTGGTCATGCTGTGCGCCAATTACTGGATCAACTGCGCCGCGCATGAGCCTGCCGCAGCCCGGCGCGTACGTACACCTGCCCTGGTGTGTGCGCAAATGTCCCTACTGCGACTTCAACTCGCACAACCTGCGTGACGATAGCGACTACGTTCAATACGTTGATGCAGTACTCGCCGATCTGCAGTGGACTCTCAATGAGCAGGCTTGGCGCCCACTGCGCAGTGTGTTCTTCGGTGGCGGCACTCCCAGCCTCTGCCCTCCAGACCAAATCGGCCGCATTATCCAGGCATTGAAAACTGGCCCCGGGCTGCATCCCGCGACTGAGATCACCTTGGAGGCCAACCCTGGCACAGCTGACGAAGCTCACTTTGCCGGCTACCGGCAGGCAGGCGTTAACCGGCTCTCGATTGGTGTGCAAAGCTTCCAGGACGACAAGCTCAAAGCCCTGGGACGGATCCACGACCATCAGGCAGCGGACCGCGCCATCGCACTGGCCCGTGCTGCCGGCTTCGACAATATCAACATCGACATCATGCACGGCTTACCAGGCCAGAGCTTGGAAGACTCCCTGTTCGATTTGGAGCGCGCTCTAGACCACCAGCCCGAGCACTTGTCCTGGTACGAGCTCACTTTAGAGCCACAAACAGCCTTTGCACGCCACCCCCCAGAACTTCCGGCGGAAGATGTTCTAGCCGCCATAGAACGCCAGGGCAGACGCTTACTGCGCGGAGCCGGATTCCGGCGCTACGAGATTTCGGCCTGGGCCCAACCCGGCCGCCGCGCTAGGCACAACCTCAACTACTGGCGGTATGGCGACTTTCTGGCCCTGGGCGCTGGCGCCCATCAAAAACACACTGGCGCCCATGGCCACATCCAGCGCAGCGCCCGGCAGCGTGCTCCGGGCCGATATTTGGCTTGCGCCGGAAGCGCGCAGGTTCTCAGCCAATGCTCGCAGCCAACGCCAGCCGACCGCCAGGAAGAGTTCTTGCTCAATGCCTTCAGGTTGGTGCATGGCTTTAGTCTGCGCCAGTTCGAACAAACCACTGGCTTGGAACGCGCGCGCCTAGCGCCCGGTCTGGCGCAGGCGCAGCATTTAGGCTTGGTACGGCAGTCCAATAATCGTGTACAACCCACGGCGTTGGGACTACGCTATCTCAACAGCTTGCTGATGTGCTTTGCAGAGGCCACCAACGCAGGGTAGAATGCGCAGTTCTCTGGTACACCTTGTTAATGGGGCCACGGCCATGAAAGCCGACATTCATCCGCAATACGAAACTGTTACCGTTACCTGCAGCTGCGGTAACACCTTTGAAACCCGCTCCACCCTGTGCGAACCGCTACAGGTGGAAGTGTGTTCTGCCTGCCATCCGTTTTACACCGGCAAGCAGAAGATCCTCGACTCAGGTGGTCGGGTGAACCGCTTTAAGGAGCGCTACGGCAAGTAAAGCCGCCTCGATCACAGCCACGTTTCACCGCTACTGACTGCAACGGATCGCCAGCATGACAAACCGGGTTCAAGCCGCACTGGATTACCACGAAAAGCCACAACCCGGAAAGCTGGCGATCTCTGTTACCAAGCCCTTCACGACTCCTGAAGAGCTTTCCCTGGCGTATTCGCCTGGGGTCGCAGAACCCGTCAAAGCGATCATGGACAACCCGGAGGATGCGTACCGCTACACCTCCAAGGGTAACCTTGTGGGTGTGATCTCGAATGGCACCGCTGTACTGGGTCTGGGTAATGCTGGCCCATTAGCCTCCAAGCCTGTCATGGAAGGCAAGGCGGTGCTGTTCAAGAAGTTTGCTGATGTCGACGTTTTCGACATCGAAGTCGATGCGGCCGACCCTCAGGACTTCATCAATACGGTGGCGAGAATTGGCGCCACCTTCGGCGGCATCAATCTCGAAGATATCGCGGCACCGCATTGTTTCGAGATCGAACGTGCGCTGCAGGAGAAGATGGACATCCCCATCTTCCACGATGATCAACATGGCACCGCCATTATTGTGATGGCCGGCCTACTCAATGCCCTGGAACTGCAGGACAAGCATCTTGGTGATGCGCGCATCGTCTGCCTCGGGGCCGGCGCCGCCGGCATAGCGAGCCTCCGTCTGGCCATCGCCATGGGCGCCAAGCGCGAGAACATTTTTGTGATCGACCGGCAAGGGGTCATCCAAAAATCGCGCGGCGACATGGTCGACTTCAAGGCCGAGTTCGCCCAAGACGGCGGGCCACAAACCTTGGCCGAGGCCATGCAGGACGCCGATGTGTTTATTGGCGTATCGGGGCCAGGCTTGGTGACACCGGCGATGGTGCAAAGTATGGCGGCGCGCCCCGTGGTATTTGCCCTCTCCAACCCCGTACCGGAAATCATGCCGGACGAGGCTAATGCCTGCCGGGATGATCTCATCATGGCGACTGGCCGCAGCGATTTCCCCAATCAGGTGAATAACGTCCTCGGCTTCCCGTTTATTTTCCGCGGGGCTCTGGATGTCCGCGCTCGCGGTATCAACACAGAAATGCACATCGCCGCCGTCGAGGCCCTGCGCAACTTGGCCCGCGAGCCTGTGCCAAATTCGGTTCTCGAGGCCTATGGACGCAGCGAATGGTCCTTTGGTCGCGACTACATCTTGCCCACGCCCTTGGATCCTAGACTCATTGACGTGGTGCCGGCGGCGGTTGCTCAGGCCGCAGTCGTATCCGGGATTGCCAGAACAGGCTACCCTAAGCACTATCCAGCGCGCTGATCTTGCCGCCGAGCGGCGGCGGGATCGGGTTGCGCGACGAATTTAGTGACTTTTTTTAAAACGCGAACTAGGAGAACTCTTCCGATGAGCGCCAACTATCAGTTCACCGGACCGGATGGCCAAAGCCTGACCGATCTGCCGGTGGTTGAAGGAACAATGGGGCCCAAGGCCGTCGACGTCCGTGGTTTGTATGCCAATACCGGCATGTTTACCTATGACCCCAGCTTTAACTCCACCTGCTCCACCGAGTCGAAGATCACCTACATCGACGGAGCCAAAGGTGTGCTGCTCTACCGCGGCTATCCTGTGGATCAGCTGGCCAAGCATTCCAGCTTTATTGAAGTCTGCTACTTGCTGCTCTATGGGGAACTACCCTCCCCAGCCCAGCTGGAGGAGTTTGATACCGCAATTCGTTATCACACGATGATTAACGAGTCACTGCGAAGCTTCTTTAATGGCTTCCGCTACGACGCTCACCCTATGGCCATGATGGCTGGAGTGGTAGCTAGCCTGTCGGCCTTCTACCATGACACCACCAACATTCATGATCCGGAGCATCGCAACATCTTTGCTCGGCGCATGATTGCCAAAATCCCAACCATTGCGGCAGCAGCCTACAAGCGCAGTGAAGGCCAGCCCTTCATGTACCCGCAAAACAAGTTGGATTACTGCTCTAACCTGCTGAACATGCTATTTGCAGTGCCAGCAGAAGAATATGAAGTGGATCCCATTGCAGCCAAAGCACTGGACGTACTCTTCATTCTGCATGCCGACCACGAGCAAAATGCCTCCACCTCTACAGTGCGGCTAGCGGGCTCCACCGGCTGTAACCCCTACGCTGCAGTGGCGGCTGGCATTACAGCCCTATGGGGTCCTGCGCATGGCGGCGCTAACGAAGCTGTGCTGCGCATGCTGGACCAGATTGGCGATATCTCCCAGGCTGATAAATTTATCGCCAAGGCGAAGGACAAGAACGACCCCTTCCGCCTGATGGGTTTCGGCCACCGCGTGTACAAAAATTTCGACCCACGCGCCACCATCATTCGGGAGTACTGCCACCAGGTCCTAGAGCACTTGGGCATGGAGAACGATCCTAAGTTCGAATTAGCGCTCAAGCTAGAACAGGTTGCCTTGGAAGATGATTACTTCAAAGAGAAGAAGCTCTACCCCAATGTCGACTTCTACTCCGGCATCATCTACAAGGCCCTTGGAATTCCTGTGTCTATGATGACGCCGATGTTTGCCATTGCCCGCACCGTGGGCTGGGCAGCGCACTGGCAGGAAATGACCGCAGACCCCGGCAACCGCATCGGCCGTCCTCGTCAGGTTTACACGGGCGCACAGCCCCGGGACTACGTGGACTTGAGCAAGCGCTAAGCCGCATAAGCGCCGGAAAAAAGCACCCGTCATGGGTGCTTTTTTTTTGGGGGCGATCTCAAAGGAAAACGCTTCATTCCCTGCCCCATATCGTTTTGGTGATCCACCCTCGGCCTGGTGCAACCTCAGAGCCCTCTGAGACATTGATGGAGGCTCCGCTCTGCAGCGAGGCTCAGGCGTGTGACTCCCCTCTGAGCATGCATTCATGGAGGGCGCCGCAGGCGCCCAGAGTGACGACACCCCTTCGGCCATGGACGACCGCATGGAGCCTATCGGCTCAATGAGCAGCCTGCCCTGAGTAGTCTTTCCCGGTTGATTCACCGCTAGAAGAGAAGGTTAAACAGGACGCGTACGAGGCCTGCTCATACAAGCAGAACCTGCATTGGTTCTTTGGTGACCCATGGCAACCATGCTCTCTCCAACCCCGAACAAAACGTAGTTATTCGAAGGGCCACGATTGAGATTCACGCTGATTGCCGCGTTGTGGCGCAATCAGCTCGCGGCTTGCAATTCCTCTAAGCTCCAGCGCGTCATGGGCCGACCATCGATGATGGAGGCAGGCGACCAACGCCGATCTTGCTGCGAGAATATTGTGATCTCCACCTCCGGCCCACGCCCATCGCCCAAACAGCACATGGGAAGAATAAGCTCGCGCCCGTCTGGATGGCGCAGCCGAGCTTCATCTTCTTCGTAAGGCCAGCCGCGATCTGCCAAAAAAATGTCTACCTGTTCGGCGGGGTCGGAAAAAAGGTGCAGCTCCAAGGGCGAGCGCTGCGTCGCCAAACCACTCACTGCCGCGCCCACTACACGCGGATCAAAAACGCTGAGGGATGGCATCAAACGCCGCGCCAGCGCACGTAATTCCTGTAAGTAGGCGGCCGTCTCTTCGCCAGCAAACAGCTCCAGATAAGCCCTCAAGGCCTCAGCCACTTCCAAGTTTGAGGGCATCTGAGGGCGCCTCAGGCCTAATCCAGATACCGCCTTTTGTTTGGCAAAAGCCCAGTCGCGGATACCCGCCTCGGCCAACAGCCGAGCTGCTTCTTGAGCAATGTCAGCGCGCTGTTGCTCCCGCCCAGGCAGGGTGTCGTGCAGGGAAGTCATAGACCTCAAAATAGCTCATCTAAGAGCTCCTCTGCAGCGTCTTCCTCAGGACTGGATGAGGTAGCCGCCGCGGCTGGCCCATTTTTGCGCGGCGCCTGGTCGGGTAATTTGCCCTCCAGGAACATCTCTTCACGGCCATCGCTGGCCAACAGCCCGGTCTCCGGATCGATGCGCGCGATCACGACGCCCGGAGGGGGTAAAAATTCCTTGGGTGGCAATCCTGGTAAGGCCTGCGCCATGAAGTCCATCCAAATGGGCAACGCGGCACGCCCACCTGTTTCGCCCCGCCCCAAGGGGGTGAGGTCATCAAAACCAATCCAGGTCACTGCCACCAAATCTGGATGGAATCCAGCAAACCAAGCGTCCCGCTGTTCATTGGTGGTGCCGGTTTTACCAGCAATGTCCTTTCGTCCTAGGGCACGCGCCTTGCGCCCGGTCCCGCGCTGGATTACGTCGCGCATCATGTCCCCAACAATAAACATGTTGGCGGCTTCTAAAGCGCGTGGCGCCGGGCTGAACTGCGGCTGCGAGGGTAGTCCGGCTGGCTCGGCCGCAGCCTCTATAGACGCGTCATCCACGGCAACCTCGGCGACCGGCTCTCCGGGTGGGTTCTCTAGGCTATTGGCGGCGGCCTGCGGTGCCTCCTCACATTCCGGACAAGCCTTTAATACCTGGGCCACTTCCACAACCGCTCCGTCAGCGGTTTCCACACGTTCAATGAACCATGGCTCCACCACAAAGCCTTGGTTGGCAATGACGCTGTAGGCCTTGGCGATGTCCTGCGGGCTGAATGTGCCACTCCCCAAGGCAATAGACAGGTCGCGCGGCAGGTTTTGTGCATCCAAGCCAAACTTCTGCGCATAGTCGCGAAATTCCGCGATTCCTACCCGTTGCAAAACCCGTATCGAAATCAGATTACTGGAACGCACCAAGGCCTCGCGCAGGCGAGTCGGCCCGCGAAAACGGCCATCATAATTTTCCGGGCGCCATGCACCACCCAAAGCGGGGTCATCGAAGACCACCGGAGCGTCATTCATGACCGTAGCCGTGGTGAGTCCAGACTCCAGCGCCGCCGAATACAACAAGGGCTTGAAACTCGAGCCCGGCTGGCGTTTCGCTTGAACCGCCCGATTAAATTTACTGAGGAAATAGTCGTAACCGCCGACCAGAGCGCGGATTGCCCCGGTTTGCGGGCTCATAGCAATCAGAGCCGACTGGGCCTGGGGGGCCTGCGCCAATTGCACGTCGGACTCCGACCCCCGCAAGTAGGCCCAATCTCCCGGCCGCAAGTCTTGCCTGGCGGTGCTCCACGGTATCTGGTCGGCAATCAGGGCATGCAGCTCCCCTTGAGCATCCAGAACATGCCACTGGTGAGCCTGCTCATCAGTCTGCGGGCTCACCGCTACCACCAAGGCGGCCTCGAGGCCAGCCACGTCAGGCATGTCTTCCAACCACTGCGTGGCCCAGGCCATGCGCGTATCCAAACTCGCGCCGAGAATGCGCTGTGCATCGAGATTAGTCGGCAACTCGGTACGCCCAGGAGCGCCGCGCCAAGCGTGTCTGGCGTCATAACTGAGTACACCAGCGCGCACCGCTTCTGCGGCCGCGCGCTGCAAGGAAGCATCAATGGTGGTGTAGACGTTCACCCCGCTGGTGTACACGGCCGTACCGTAGCGCTGCACCAACTCAGCCCGCGCCATCTCGGCCACGTACTGCGCATCCAAGCTGATGTCACTAGCAGCCAGGGCTTGCTTAACCGGCACCGCCTTGGCAGCCAACTCCTCCTGCTCCGTAATACGGCCCAATTCGCGCATCCGCCGGAGAACGTAGTTTCTGCGCAGCTCAGCGCGCCGCGGATTGGCCACCGGATTGTAGGCAGACGGTGCTTTGGGCAGCCCTGCGATCATTGCCGCCTCCGCCAAACTCAGCTCATCCACCGCCTTGCCGTAATAAATCCGTGCCGCCGCCGCCACGCCGTAAGCCCGTTGACCCAAGAAAATCTTGTTCAGATACAGCCGCAGGATTTCTGTTTTGGCAAAGCGCTGTTCCAACCGAAAGGCCAACAAAATTTCCCGAATTTTGCGTTCGTAGCTTTTTTCGTTGCTCAAAAACAGGTTGCGCGCCAATTGCATGGTGATGGTCGAGCCGCCCTGCGCCTTTTCGCCCGTGGCAATCAACACCCAAACCGCGCGCAACAAGCCTTGATAATCGACTCCAGGATGCTCGAAAAACCGATCATCCTCGGCGGCCAAGAAGGCATCAACCAACACCGGGGGAACATCCTCCCAAGCCAGTGGTTCACGCCGTTCTGCACCGAACTCGCCAATCACTGTTCCGTCCCTAGCCAGTACCCGCAGGGGCTGATGCAACTGCAGCTCCTGGGCTTGCTCCACCGGCGGCAAATCACGTGAGAAGTACAGCAGCACGGCCGCGACTGCGAGCAAAGCGAGCAGCCCCATGGCCACGCCGGCCAGCAGCAACGGTTTCAGGAATCGAGCCATGGAATAAGCCTGGGTTGGACGGTGTGCAGGAAAAGCGCAGACGATGCAGTAAGAACCCGAAGGCGAACACGCCAAGCGCGCATGCACCGCTACAGGCTCCTTATGGATTGCGTAGTTGTGCAAGCCCTGGATCGATAGTTTACCTTTGCAGACTTAATGCGCACAGCGAGCGCCATTGGGAGAGCGCATGAGGCGAAACATCCGATTGTTTGGGGGGAAGGACCACAGCCTCGTTGGGGTGGATATCAGCAGCGGATCCGTCAAAGTGGCGGAGATGCGTCCCACGAGTCACGGCTTTGAGCTGTTGGCTTGCGGGCGGGCTGACCTGCCAACGGGAGCGATGAATGATCGACAGGTTGCCGAACCCGAAGAGGTCGGCAAGGCTCTGTCGCGGCTACTACGGCGACTGAATGTCAACAGCCGAGACGCTGCTGTGGCTGTGACTGGCAGCCCTGTGATTACCAAAGTGATCACCCTTCCAGCCAGCTTGTCTGAGCGGGACATGGAGGAGCAAATCCGTTTGGAAGCGGACCAGTACGTTCCGTATCCTATTGAAGAGGTCAACCTGGATTTCACCGTGCTCGGGAATGCCGAACACGCTGATGGCCAGCTGAAGGTGATGTTGGCGGCCTGCCGTTCTGAAACCATCGACGAACGACTGGCAGCGGTTGAAGCGGCCGGCATGACGGCCAAAGTTGTCGATATCGAAGAGTTCGCGCTGGATAACGCTATTCTGCACTTCGCCATTCCACCGCAAAGCCACGGGGTCACGCTTGTGTGTGACATCGGCGCACATCACACCCTGTTATCGGTGATCGATGGGCATAGCCCCATCTATAGACGTGAGCAAAACTTTGGCGGTCGCCAGCTCACCGAAGACATCATGCGTCATTACGGCATGAGCGCGGCTGAGGCTGAAGAGGGTAAGCGCAATGGCACCCTCCCAGCAGACTACCCTAGCGAAGTTCTACCCTACTTCATCGACGATTTGGCGCAGCAAATTGATCGTGCTTTGCAGTTGTTTTTTGCCAACACCAATACCTACACCAGCGTGGACCGCATGCTCTTTGCAGGCGGCACCGCAAGCATTCCAGGCTTGCCCGAAACCATAGAAGAGAAGCTGGGCGTGAAGTGCGAACTGGTTGATCCCCTTGCTCAGGTCAGTATGGGGCCGAACCTCAGGCGCACCATCGCACGCACAGAAGCTCCTGGGCTACTGGTAGCCATGGGCCTGGGCATGCGCGGAGGCGATCTATGAACCGTCTTCCAGGCGAAATTCGGGTCAACCTGCTGGACTGGCGCGCGGCTCGTCGAGAAGCTCGCCAAAAACGCTTTATGGCCATGCTGGGTGGTGGGGCCTTTGCTGGCTTTTTGCTGGGTTTCGGCATCATGCAGGTGTATCAGGCCCAACTCCGGGGGCAACAGGACCGCAACCAGCGCCTGAGTCAGGAAATCAAGCTCACCGAAGCCAAAATCCAGGAAATTAAGGACCTGGAAAAGCTGCGCGAAGACCTGATTGCACGGACACAGGTCATTGAAAAACTCCAACAAAGTCGCGCTGAAACCGTGCACTTTTTTGACGAATTGGTGAAAACGGTTCCCGACGGGCTGTACCTCACCCGCGTCGAACAGCGTGAAGGTGATACGCAAATCGATGGTATTGCCGAATCTAATGGACGCGTTTCCACCTACATCCGCAACATTGAGGCATCCGAATGGATGCATCAGCCCAGGCTGGTTTTCATTCGCGCCAAAGAGAGCAACCGCCGCCGACTCTCAGAGTTTTCTTTGCGCGTCAAAATTGGCTCAGCCGCCGAGATGCAGGCTCCCAAAGAGGGATTTAGCGAATGAATCTCAATGAACTTGGACCGCAGATTAAAGCGCGGCTGGAGGAGCTCCAAGGTCTAGATACTTCCGATGTTGGAAGCTGGTCTGACTTTATCTATGGTTTCTTCACCGTGCTGGTCTTTATTGTCGTGGTGGCCGGCATGCTCTATCTGCAAGTGCAGCCGGTACAGGACCAAATTGACAGTGCACAACGCAAGGAACGACAGCTGCGTAAAGACTTTGAGGAAAAGCAGCGCAAGGTGGCCAACCTCGATGCCTACCGCGCGCAACTCGAAGAAATGCGTAAAAGCTTCGCCGGGCTGCTGCGTCAGCTACCCAGTGAGACCGAAGTCGCCAGCTTGCTCAATGACATTTCGCAAACGCGCGTAGCCGCTGGCTTGGAAGAAGAGCTATTCCAACCCGAAGAAGACCAGCCACGTGAGTTCTATGCGGAAATGCCCAATAGGATTGAAGTCGCGGGCGAATTTCATGATATCGCCAGCTTTGTCAGCCAAGTCTCGGCCCTGCCCCGCATTGTGACCATCCATCGCACACGCCTAGCTCCGCACCCGGACAAAGATGGCCTCCTGCGCATGACTGCGGTGGCCAAAACCTATCGCTACCTAGAAGAGGAGGCTAGCCCATGACGAGCCTGCGTCTGGGAGCCATTGCCGGACTGGCCTTGCTCAGCGCTTGCGGTAGTGACGGCGATGATCTGGATTCCTACATCGCAGAAGTGAAGTCGCGCAAATCGACCGCGGTTGAACCTATTCCTCAGGTGTTGGTGTATGAACCGCACCGCTACACTCAAGCTGAGGCGCGCGACCCCTTCTTGCCCTTTGCTCAGGGTCTTACGGATGCCACCGCAGCGGTGAGCACATCGACTCTAGCCCCAGACCCCAATCGCAACCGGGAGCCGCTTGAGGCTTTCCCTCTGGAAGCGCTCAGACTCAAAGGGCGTTTGGGATTTCAAGGGCAAGAGTTTGCCGTTATCGAAGCGCCGGACAACAAAGTGCACCGCGTACAAGTCGGAAATTACATGGGACAAAACTACGGGCGGATTTCCGCCATTACAGCGGCCGAAGTACAGCTTGAAGAAATCGTACCGGACGGCCTGGGGGGCTATACCAAGCGCACCGCCAGCGTGTCGTTGACGGGAGAAGAAGAATGAAAACCTGCCTGCGAATTGCCTTGCTTGCTGCAACAACGTTGACTCCGCTGTGGGCTCATGCCGCCACCCTCACCGCCATTGATGTAGAGCCAACGCGCTCCGGCGCTCCGGTGCAGCTCAAGCTGCGCTTTGACGGCCCAGCACCGCAACCCAGCAGCTTTGCGCTGGAATCTCCGGCGCGCATCTCGATTGATCTACCGCAAACCGAAGTTGGCCTCACACAGCCACAGCGAGCGGTCAATCAAGGTGTGGTTGAGTCCTACATCGTGCTTGAAACAGAGGCGCGGACTCGTATTGTCTTGAGCTTAGATGAGTTAACCCCACACTCCTTAGAGCGTAGCGGCAACCAGATTCTGGCCACCATTCAACCCGCTGTGAGTACGCCTGGAGCACAGTCCCGTGCTGAACTTCCTGCGGCCCGCATCGAAGATATTGATTTCCGGCGCTCGGAAACCGGAGCTGGGCAAATTCAGATTAGCTTATCGACCGCCCAAGCCAGCGTTGATGTCCGGGATGAAGGCGGCTTGGTGGTTGCCGAGTTCTTCAACACCCAGTTAGACACCCCCGCGCAAAAGTTGGATGTTCTGGATTTCGCCACGCCCGTCAGTCAGGTCACCGTGAGCACCCAGGGGCCTAGTTCACGCGTCAGCATTCGCCCGGTCGCGAATGCCGAGTTTGAGCGTGTGGCTTATCAGGTTGGCAAAACCTTCACGGTGGAACTCGCCCCCCTCACCCCGGACGAAATTGCCCGCCGCGCCCGTGAGGAGCCCGAGTACACGGGCGAGCGCATCAACTTCAGCTTCCAGGACATCGAACTGCGCGCATTACTGCAAATCATTGCAGACGTTGCGGGCAAAAACCTGGTGGTGTCTGATTCTGTGGTCGGCGAACTGACCCTGCGCTTAGAAAACGTGCCCTGGGACCAGGCACTGGACATCGTGCTGCGCACCAAGGGCCTAACCAAGTCCATTGAAGGCGATGTGATGTGGATCGCGCCGACTCAAGAAGTGGCCGCCAACGAAAAAGAACAGCTACAGGCCATGCAACAACGCATGGAACTGGCGCCGCTGGTCACCGAAGTGATCCAGATCAACTATGCCAATGCAGTGGACTTAGCCGAGTTGCTTGCCAGCGAATCGGGGGCTTTTCTCTCGGACCGCGGCCGAGTGAACGTGGACGAGCGTACCAGCGTGCTCATCGTCCAAGACACACGTGAACGCTTAGCGGATATCCGCCAGCTGGTGCGGCAACTCGACATTCCTGTTCGTCAGGTGCTGATCGAAGCCCGAATTGTCATTGCCAATGATGACTTCAGCCGCTCCTTAGGGGTGCGTGCTGGCGTTACCGGCGGCGAGAGCGCCGGGGACACCATCATCGGCATCGCTGCTGGTGGGTCGCAGCAAGCTTACGCGACCGCCCTGACCTCGGGGCAAGGTGGCCAACAACAACAGCAGCAACAACAAGGTGGTGGCGCTGAAAGCCTGCGCGGTAGTCTGGCACCCTTCATTGTGGATAGCATTCGCCGCGGCCAACAAATTCCCATTACCGGCCCGCAGTTCCTACCGAATATTGACTTCCCGGCCTCGGCCCCAGGATTGAACCCGTCAAACATCGCTCTGTCGGTTCTCAGCGGGGATTTTCTTCTAGACCTGGAATTGTCCGCTGTTCAAGCTGAAGGCAAAGGCGAGGTCATCTCCTCACCGCGAGTGATGACCTCAAACGGTATGGAGGCCTACATTGAGCAAGGCGAAGAAATTCCCTTCAACTCGGCAACAGCCACACAAAACCAAGTGCAGTTCAAAAAGGCTGTGCTGTCACTGCGCGTCACGCCGCAGATTACTCCGGACGACAAAATCATCATGCAGTTGCAAGTCACGCGTGATGCCCGCGGCCAGCTCACACCGCAGTCCGGCGGCGGACTCGCTGTCGGGATCGACACTCGCCGGTTGAACACACAGGTCTTGGTCGGCAATGGCGAGACCTTGGTACTGGGCGGTATCTACGAGCAGGACCAACAAAGCACGGTCACTAAAGTGCCCCTGCTCGGGGATATCCCCTACCTGGGCGCCCTGTTCCGGCAGAAATCCATCGATAATCAAGCGCGCGAGCTGCTGATCTTCATTACGCCAAAGATTGTCGCCGAGGACGTCGTCGTTCGCTAGGAAACGCTGATTTCATCGCTGCGCTTGTCATCTGAAACGCCGGCGGTGCGCGAGATCCTCACGTACATTTAGCACGCTGCGGTCTCTGTGCTCCGGCGGCGCTCCACCTGACTACGCTCGCGGATTAACTCAGCGTTCCCTCCACTTGCAGTGGCTGCAGAACCCCCTCAACCGATCACCGGCGGCTTAGACGCCGAGACGAAATCGCTGCACTCGTGACATGAAACGCCGGCGGTGCGCGAGATCCTCACGTACGTTTAGTACGCTGCGGTCTACGTGCTCCGGCGGCGCTCCATCTGACGATGCTCGCGCCCGAGCCCTGTGCCCCCCGGCTATCGAAGGACGTAGGCGCGACCCGCTAGGAGAGTGCCAGCCGGACGTACGGCAGCAGCCCTCCCGAGGATAGAGGCGGCTTCTTAAGTGCAATGGCTGGCGAAGAATTCGTAGCCGGCTCAGGGTGCGTGCATCAGCTCTAGCAGACGCGGCTGTAGATGCGCATTCCCGGCAACGGTAGATGTGGTCTGTAGCCCAATGGGGCCTCCATCGAGGTCGGTGATCACACCACCAGCCTCACGCAGGATCACGGTGTTGGCGGCAATATCCAAGATATTCAGATCGGACTCCAGTACCGCATCAATTCGACCGGCGCTGAGCAGGTGATAGTGGTAAAAATCGCCATAGCCGCGAATACGATGCAACTTCGGCAACAGGGTGCCCAAGGCCTGCCAACGAGCCGGCTGCTGGGCCAAACCCGCAATATTCCCCGTGGACAGGGTGGCTTGACTCCATTCGTTAACATCACTGACCTGCAGAGACTCACCGTTGAGCCATGCCCCTTGGCCCTTTTCAGCGCAGGCCAACTCATCGAACAACGGGGCGCAGGAGACGCCCAGAACCAGCTCCTCCCCCTGCATCAGAGCAATCTGGGTGGATATGAAGGGATAACCACGGACAAAGCTCTTGGTTCCATCCAGCGGATCAACCAACCACATGAACTCCGAGTCACTGTCGGAACGACCGGTTTCCTCGCCGAAGAACCCATACCCTGGGCAGGCTGCATCCAGAATTTCTCGAATGCGGTGTTCACAGGCGATGTCCACCTCGGTTACCGGGCTGGCATCGGCTTTGATCTGAACATCGAATTGGCTGCGGTAGCCTTTACGAATGAGGTCGGCGGCAGCTTGAGCGGCGTCTATAGCGGCCTGCAATCGAGGACTCGGCG
Organism: Oceanococcus sp. HetDA_MAG_MS8; assembly: GCA_019192445.1. Classification (NCBI taxonomy): domain Bacteria; kingdom Pseudomonadati; phylum Pseudomonadota; class Gammaproteobacteria; order Chromatiales; family Oceanococcaceae; genus Oceanococcus; species Oceanococcus sp. HetDA_MAG_MS8. The sequence continues at coordinate 183,985 of JAHCMK010000005.1, read as the reverse complement.
TCATGGGATGAGATTGCGTTAAAGATGTGGCCGGCCAGTCTAATCTGCAGCGACCGCGGCTGCTCAGACTGGCCCTTCCGATAAATGTTTAGGCGTCCCCCATGCACATGGTGCAGGTTCTACACGGAAGATACGGTCGCAGTTGCGCTGCCAGCCCATGACCGTTGGGAGCTGCAGCAATTGGTCAATGTCGCTATGCTCCGAAACTTAGAGGGAAAGGTGTCTGCCCCATCGGGAGTGGTGGCAGGTGAAACGGGAAGCCGGTAAAAAGCCGGCGCTGCCCCCGCAACGGTAATTCGCGCGGCGTTCGATCATGCCACTGGGCCTGCCAAGGTCTGGGAAGGCCAGAATGCCTGACCAACGCGATCAGCCCGGAGACCGGCCTGGACCACTCTTTTCACCGGCTTGCGGAGGGCAAGGCGCGCGATGAATAACCGTGCATCCTGGCAGGGGGGATGCGCATGGGCTCTGATGCTGGTGGCATCGGGGCTGAGTGCGCGTACCGAACTGCCGCCAGTATCTGTGGAATCTTCAGCGCCCGCTGCGCGGGTGGCCCTGGACGGCTTGCGCCCGGACCTCAACCTGGCGCTTCGGCAGCTACCCGGCATGCAGGTCCGCAGCCGGGGTGGATTGGGCGCCTACAGCGAAGCCAGCCTGCGCGGCAGCAGCAGCCGCCAAGTCCAGGTGCTGCTCGATGGAGTTGCGCTACCGACTTTGGGTGGCGCGGCCTTCAATCTCTCCCTGCTTCCGGCCGCTGCCCTGGACGCTGCCACCCTGGACTATGAACGCAGCCGCGGACTCGCCGGCGACCTCCACCTGCACACTCGAGAGTCCAACAACGCCTACGCCGAGGCCAGCGTGGGTAGTTTTGGCAGCCAGCATCTGGGACTGGGCGGCTGGCAGGGCTGGCATGCTCAAATTCAAGGGGCCGACAACGACTTCCCCCTGCGCAACCCCTTCAAGCCTTTTGACCCCAGCGACCCCCAACGGCGGGCCGATGAACCGCGTAATAATGCGCAAACCGCCCAGGGCAGCCTGCTCTGGGCAGGGGAGTCAGCGCACCGCGCCCTGCTGGTGTGGAACGAGGAGGCGCTACCCAATCAGCGCAACACTGCCACGAATGAAGCCCAGCTACGTACAGCCTTGGCGTTCTGGGCCACGCGACTCAACAGCGGGCTGAGTCTGAGTCTGGGCTGGATGGATGAAGACTTCAGCGACCGCCGCGCGCAGGTGGCCCTGGCGGCCAGCGAAACCCGCGCGCAAACCGCCAGTATTGAACTCGCCCTTCCGCAAGAGCGGATGGATGGCGAATACCGGCTGGGGCTTTATCGCTACCGGGCACGCGATGCCCGTGGTGCCGCCGGCGATGTGGACGTCACCCGCGTGCAGTTGGAGCTGCCCTGGTCATGGGTCGGGGCGGCGGGCACGCTGCAAAGCTGGGTACAGCTCCAGCCCTATGCCGACCTCAGCCCGCAACTGGGCGATGACCAGGGCCTGGCCGGCCAGCTCGGCCTGCGTTGGGCCCCGCAAGTCCATCTGAGCAGCGCCATCCAGCTGCGTAGTCGGATTCCCAGCTTATTTGAGCGTTACGGTAACCGCGGACTCTTCCAGGGCAATCCGGACTTGGCCCCGGAACACGCCTGGGAGTGGCAACTGCAGTGGCAGCAGCCTGACTTTCAGGCCCAAGGCTTTGTGCGCTGGCTGCAAGATGCCATCGTCCCGCAATACACCGCCCAGGGCCTGGGGCGTAGCCAGAACGCCGGCCGCGCTCTAGTCGCTGGCCTCAGCATGAATCTGCAACGGAACTGGGGTCGCTGCGGACAACATGGCCTCAATGTAGATCTGCTGCATACCGAGGATCGCAGCAACCGCGTGACCACGGGCCGCCAACTCCCCGGACGCGCCCCCATCCAAGCCATTTGGAGCAGCCTGTGGGCGCTGCCCGGATCGCTGGAGCTGCGCTACCTCTTCGCGTTTGAAGACGGCGCCTTTTTCGACAGCCTGAATCTGCTGGCCACGCCCACCGTGCGGCGCCACGACCTGCAGCTGCAGGGCCGGTGGCAGCAATGGTTGTGGCGCCTGGAGGGCCGCAACCTCAGCGACGCGCGCTATGCCCGATTCAATGGCTTTCCGGAACCCGGCCGGCACTGGCAGCTCAGTCTGCGCCGGTCCTTTTAATACTCATTCCCTTCGCACAAAAAAAGAGGACATATGAACCGATTGTCTAGGCCCTTTTCCGCTGGAGCATGGCTAGCCTGCGCACTCACCCTGGGTGCATGCAGCGAGTCGGACTCGATCAACCCTGGCAACAACGCACTGCCCGCCGGCAACACGGCCGTGGTGGCAGCACGCGCTGCAGACTTCAGCAGTGGTGCTCACCTGCTGCTGGACCTGGACGGCGGCCTGAACAGTGCCCCGCTAGACCCCGGCTCCTCTGACCTGAGGGTCATCGGCGATGGCAGCACGCTGTATCGCTTGGCACGCTTTGGCAGCAACACGCTGAGCCGTTACACCAGCGATGCACCGGGCGTTGCAGAAGCCACCTTCTCCACCGAAAGCGCCGAGGAGGACACCCAAAGCAATCCTTCCTTGCTGGTTCCCGCTGGCCCGGGTCTGGGATATTTGCTGCGCTATGGCAGTGGCGCGCTCTGGGTGGTTAACCCGCAGGCTGCCACTGAGGCCGATTTCTTCCGCAGCACCATTGACCTCTCCGGTTTTGATAGCGACGGCGTTCCGCAAATGAGCGACGCGGTGATCATCGGTGGGCGGCTTTGGGTGGCGCTGCAGCGTCTGAACCCCAACTTTGCCGCCACGCAGGCGGGGCTGTTGATTGCCATTGATCTTGCGGATGACCGTGTTGTGGATTTAGACCCTGCTACGGCGGGCACTCAGGGCTACACCCTGCCCATTCGCAACCCCTCGACGCTGATCCCCACGCCGGATGGACAAACGCTTCTGGTGCAGGGTGACGGCGGATTTGATGGGAGTTTCAATCCCGTCTACGAGGGGGGGATTGCGCGCGTGTCCTTGGCCGATGGCAGCAGCACATTGCTGGTGGACGATGGCACGGCTGAGGACAACCCGCGTGGGCAGATCCTGGGCATGGCCCGTGATGCGCGCGGTCAGATCTGGTTCACGGCCGGCGCTGCCTTTGGAGGAAGCAGCCTATACCGCTACGACCCCGACAGTGAGGCCATCACCCTCTCCGCGGTCAACGCCACCCAGCAAACTCAGCTGAGCACCTTGCAGCTTGGCCCCCAAGGCCGCCTGTGGGTGGGAAGTGCCGGTGTGGATGGCAGCCAACCTGAAATACTGCTGCTCGACACGCAAACAGACAGCCTGCTCAACCGCAGCCCACTCGATCTGGTGCCTATCAACATCAGCTTTATTCAAAGCGCGTCACCGCAGTAGCGATACGGGGCGGCGGATGAGCGGTTATTCCGCCGCCCCATGTGTGCAGAAGTCCGCTCGCATCGCGGACGAGACCCGCGCCCACCTTCGCCGTTCCCGTCACGGCATAACGAGTGTCCGCATAGTCTCATGCGTAGCCCCACGGACCATCATCCGCAACGCGGACCAGCCGACTGCTCAAAGACAGGCGATGAGGCAGAGGCTCGCCGCCACCAAAGTTGGTTAAGATGCGATAGGGGTGTCGCACAACAACGCAACAAATCTGTGCCACTTCATGAACAAAGGAATCGGGAGGCCAGGATGAGCTTTGGTGTGGTGTTGTGCGTTGTATTTACCGTGACCTGGGTTGTGGGCATGCAGGCGCAAAGTGGCGCTTTGGTGACCATGCTGGGCGTGAATGCGGCGCTACAGCTGCTGCTTTTCACGGCCGTAGCCTGCATTCCTTACCTGCGCACACAGCGCATGTCCTATGTAGACATCGCGTGGCCTTTTGGCGTGGCTACCATCGGCGTTCTCATCCTGGTGCTTGGTGATGGCGCGCTGGTGCGCCGGGCATTGACGGCCAGCGTGTACTTATTGATTGGCTTACGCATGGGCCTTGGCGCTCTGACCATGGCACGGAAAACCGGGGTGATATTTCACACCGAGTTTCCGCGTTATCAGTATCGGCATATGGTGTTTGAGAAAGCCGGCACCCGCCACATCCGCCTCCACGTCTTGGCCGAAATTATGGCCCAAGGTTTGGCTAATGCCTCTGTGCTGGCACTGCCTGGCTTTTTATTAGCGATTAACCCCTCGGCTGAGCTCAGTGCTTGGGAGCTCAGCGGCCTCGGCCTCTGGCTGATCGCTTATCTGCTTGAGTCTACGGCGGATGCCCAGAAATTGGTGTTCATTCATAAAAACGCAGACCCTCAGGGTGTGTGCAATATTGGCCTGTGGCGATTCAGCCGTCACCCAAACTACTTTGCGGAATGGTTGGTTTGGACGGGCTTAGTGATTGCCGCGGCACCCTCTTGGTGGGCCCTCAAGGACTCTGAACCCGCTTTCATTTGGGGGGTGTTGGGTCTAGGCAGCGTGGCCGCATCGGGCATGATGTACACCACCTTGGTATATCTCACAGGGGCCGTGCCCGCCGAGTACTACTCGGTGCGTAAACGTCCGGCTTATGCCGATTATCAGCAGCGTACCAACCGCTTCTTCCCCTGGTTTCCGCGCTCAGAAAAATCTCTCAGCTGAGCTGGCCTCCCCCACAACCGCACCGCACATGGTTAGCATTCGGCCAGCACTCGCGTCTGATATTCCTGCTCTGCGACGCTTAATATCTCGCTCCGTAGAACAGCTCCAGGCTGCCGATTACGACGCGGCCCAGCGACGCGCCGCGCTAGGGACAATCTTTGGCATCGACAGCCAACTTATCCAGGACCAAACCTACTATGTCGCTGAGGTTGGAGAGGAGCTAGCAGCCTGCGGCGGCTGGAGCTACCGCAGCACCCTCTTCGGTGCCGATGCGCACAAAACGCAGCCAGACTCAAAACTTCAGCCCGCTACGGACGCCGCCCGCATACGCGCCTTTTTCGTCGCTCCCGCCTTTGCCCGTCAAGGCTTGGGCAGCCGCATCATCCACCATTGTGAAGACCAGGCCAAACTGCAGGGTTTTAGGGCTTTTGAACTCGGCTCCACCCTAAGCGGTGAGCGCTTTTATCTGCGCCATGGCTATCGTGAGATCGAACGGGTTTGGGTACCCTTAGCCAAAGCAGACCCCTTAGCGATCATCCGCATGCGTAAGCCCTAGCCTCCTGCAGGAAAAAACCTGCGTGATTGGTGGCGGCCTCACTGCTGCTGTGACGACTCTGCATCCCTGCATTCTTGTTGGACCCTACTCCCATGTTCGACTACACCTGGGCCCACTGGGCCGCTTTTGTCTCGGCCACAATGCTGCTGAATTTGTCGCCTGGCCCAGATCTGGCTTACATCCTCGGCCAGACCATCCGGCATGGTCAACGGGCCGGCTTTGTCGCTGTGATGGGAATTTGGACGGGGGCCTTTACCCATGTTGCCCTCGCGGCTCTGGGCTTGTCCGCCGTTCTGGCAGCCTCCGGCCGCGCCTTTACCGTGGTGAAATGGTTGGGAGCCGCCTACCTGGTCTGGCTGGGCGTTCAGGCCCTGCGCTCCGATGGGCGCTTCTCCGTCGAGGGTCAAGCCGCTCCACCACGGGCGCATGGGCGCATTTATCGTCAAGGCATGCTGGTCTCTGCACTCAACCCCAAACTCGCTCTGTTCTTCTTAGCCTTCTTACCGCAGTTTGTGGTTGCCGATGCCGGCCCAGTCGGGGCGCAGCTCGCCTTGCACGGAAGCCTGGTCATCGTGTTGGCTGCCTTTGTGGAGGTTCCTGCCGTGCTGCTGGGCAGCCGGCTGAGTCTGGCGATTAGCAGTAACCGCAATGCCGCTGCCTGGGTCGACCGTGGCCTGGGCTCATTATTTATCGCCCTCGGCCTGAGGCTGGCTTTAACTAGCTAGAAAGCAGGCCCTCGCATGGCGAGCATGGGTAGGGATCAGCGACAACGAGCATCTGGCAACACACGCATGAGCGGGCGGCAGGGCTGACCGTATACTGCCGCCAGCGATCCAGGAGACCATGCATGCCAACCATCATGATTACGGGTGCCGCTCAAGGCATCGGCCGCGCCACAGCAGAGCTGTTCTTAAGCCAAGGCTGGACCGTCGGCGCCTTCGACATCGACTTACCCCTGTTACAGGAATGGGCAGCGGTTTACTCCGAGCAGCAGATCTTTCTTGGCCACCTCGATGTGTGTGATGGACAGGCCTGGCAAGACGCTCTGGAGGCCTTCACGACATTTTCAGAACAGCCTCTGGACGTGCTCCTCAACAATGCGGGCATCCTGGCAGACGGGCCCTTTACCGAAGTGTCTTTGGATAAGCACCTGGCCATCATGGATGTCAATGTCAAAGGCATCATGACCGCTTGCCACACGGCCTACCCCTACTTGCGATCTGGCAGCCGGGTTATCAACTTATCCTCCGCCTCAGCCCTGTTCGGTCAGCCTGCACTGGTGAGCTATGCCGCCAGTAAGTTTGCCGTGCGCGGCTTCACCGAGGGCCTGCATTTGGAGTGGGCGGCGCAAGGTATTCATGTCTGCGATCTTATGCCCTTGTTCGTGAATACCCGCATGGTCGGCGGAATGACCCAGGTGGCCGCCACCAAAAGTTTAGGGGTGAAGCTGGTGGCGGAAGATGTGGCTCAGGTGGTGCTCAAAGCGGCTACGGAGAAAAAGCCACGGCTGCATTACCTCGTCGGCTTGGGCACGCATGCCTTTAGACAGGTGCTGCGGATGCTTCCAGACTCCGCCGCTATTGCACTTAATCGGCGTCTGACCGGGGCTTGACTGCGGCCCCGCTGGGCGCTGCATCCAGACGCTCGGGGAGGTGATCCATCACCACCGACAGCCGATCGCCCAACTGATTCTCCAGTGCCTTGTGCATTGCACGCGACACCTCTGGCAGTACGGCCTTCTCAACCAATGGGCGTAAATTCCAGATCACCGCCGCCAAGTCGCCAATTTTGTCCGACGGGGGCAGCCCGCCTTGCCACTGCGGGTCAACCACGTGGCGCGCCACCATCTCGACCATGCCCTGCGCGACCCTCTCGACATTTGCCCGCAAGCCCGCAATAAGATCCAGCATTTCCTCCAGCGGGATGCCATAGGCTGCTAGGGCTTTTCCAGCGGCCATTAATCGCGGGCTGGGGATCTCCAGAGTTTTTCCGCGCATCCGCACCACGTCCAGAGCCACCGCTTTACTTAGCGTGGCGGCGGTGAACTCACCGTGAAAATCGTCCTTGAGCTTTTGTAGCGTCGTTGTTTCTGGCAGCTCCTCCACAAAAGGCTGCGTCACCGCCACCTCCAAACCCAACAGCTCGGTGAGGTCACGCCCCTCCTGCCAAGCCACCATGAGTTCACCAATGGAGTTCAGGGTGTAGCCCCGTCCCAGCATGCTGGCGATGATGCGTAAGCGAGCCAGGTGATTATGGTTGTAGTACCCAGTTCGGCCACGAATTTCCGGTGCTGGCAGAAGGCCACGATCCTGATAGGCCCGAACATTACGCACCGTCGTTCCGGCCACGCGGGCAAGCTCGTCCACGGTGTATTCCCGCGAAGATTGTCCGCTGAGGTCTTGGTCGTGGGCGTTGGCTGCTAAATCCGGCATATCGCGCATGATACCCAGTCGTTAGCGCAGACTGTAGCGCTGAGCCCCATTTTTCACCCACAGCTCCAGCGATGCTCACCAGCGGGAAGCCGGCGTGGAGCACTCCCGATCGTTGGCTGGGGTTGAGGCCAAAGCCCTGCCCATAGTGGCGTTGTGGATGAAAGCTTAGGCATCACAGGGCCCAGCCGATGCTGCCAGCCACCGGCTCACGGAGGAGGCGAAATCCCTGCAGCCTAGGGCTAAAGTCGCAGACCCAAGCCTTGAAACATTGTCATGATGGGGCGTGGTGGCACTGCAACTGCCTGCCTACGGGGCATCACTATTCACTGGAGACAACCGGCATGACGAATAAACATAAAGACCAACTCGACCAGTTCATGCAGGGGCTCAAACGCCGCAACCCTGCCGAGCCCGAGTTTCATCAGGCCGTGTGTGAGGTGGCTGAACATATTCTTCCCTACCTGGACACGCGTCCTGAGTTCGCGCAAGCGCAGATTTTAGAAAGGCTCACCGAACCCGACCGGATTGTGAGCTTTCGCGTGTGCTGGGAAGATGACCAAGGGCAGGTTCGCACCCAACGCGGCTACCGCGTACAACACTGCAATGCCATCGGCCCCTACAAGGGCGGCTTACGTTTCCACCAGCACCTCACCCAGTCGGTGTTGAAGTTTTTGGCCTTCGAGCAAACCTTTAAGAACTCGCTCACCGGACTCCCTATGGGCGGTGGCAAAGGAGGCTCGGACTTCAACCCCAAGGGCAAAAGCGACCGCGAGGTGATGCGATTCTGCCAAGCCTTCATGACGGAGATGCACCGCCACATTGGCCCCTACTGCGACGTCCCCGCCGGTGATATCGGCGTCGGCGCTCGCGAGATTAGCTACTTATTCGGCCAATACAAACGTATTCGCAATGAGTTTGTGGGTGTACTCACGGGTAAGGGCTTAGCCTTTGGCGGCTCCGAGATTCGGGTGGAGGCCACCGGTTATGGCTGTGTGTACTTCATGGAGGACATGCTCAAACACCGCGGTGAAGATCTGGACGGGCGCAAGTGTCTGGTATCAGGCTCCGGTAATGTCGCCTTATATACCAGCGAAAAAATCATAGAGCTCGGCGGCAAGGTGCATAGCCTGAGCGACTCCGACGGGAGTATTTATGACCCTGAGGGTTTAAATGCAGAGAAACTCGCTTTTCTCAAAGATCTCAAACTCAACAAACGCGGCCGTATTCGCGATTACACCCAAGAATACAAAGCGGAGTATCTGGAAGGACAAGCCCCCTGGAGCTTAGAGGGAGAACTGATATTCCCCTGTGCCACGCAGAACGAACTGGATGGCGAAGCCGCCAAACAGCTCATTCACAATGGCTGCCAGGCCGTCGCAGAAGGGGCCAATATGCCTTGCACCAAACCTGCCATTGAGGCTTTCCAAGGCGCGGGCGTGCTATTTGCGCCCAGCAAGGCCGCCAATGCCGGCGGTGTTGCCGTGTCTGGACTCGAGATGACTCAAAACAGCATGCGCCTGAGTTGGGGACGTGAGGAGCTCAACCAACGCCTGCGGCAAATCATGGGCGACATCCATCGGCGCTGCGTAGAACATGGAGAGTCCTCCGAGGGGCCGGTGAATTATCTGCGCGGCGCCAATATTGCCGGCTTTGAAAAAGTGGCCTCCGCCATGCTCGCCTATGGGGTGATCTGATAGGACCGTATTTCACTGCAGCTGGTCACCATCGAGCACCTGATCGAGCTCCGCCAAGGCCTGGTCCAAATCGGCATTGATTATGCGTACGTCAAACTCACCGGCATGGCTGAGCTCTGCCTCTGCCTGCGCCATGCGGCTGGCGATGACCGTATCGCTATCTTGGCCGCGGCCGCGTAAGCGCCGCTCTAACTCTTCCAAAGACGGAGGCTGAATGAATACGCTCAATACCTCAGGCCACTGTTCGCGCACCTGTCTGGCCCCTTGCCAGTCGATGTCGAGGATCACTAGGTCATGGCTTCTCAGCGCTGATTCGGTAGCCGCGCGTCCCGTGCCATAGCGCCGCCCATACACCCCAGCATGCTCCAAGAAGTCTCCAGCTTGCACCATGTTTTCAAAGGTGGCGTCATCGACGAAGTGGTAATCCACGCCATCTTGCTCACCCGGCCGTGGCGACCTTGTGGTGTAGCTCACCGAAAAGCGCGCCTGACGGCCGCGCTGCTCCCAGCGCTCGATCAAGCGATGCGCCAAGGTGGTTTTACCCGCTCCAGAAGGAGCCGTAAGAATGAGCAGTATGCCCTGTGCCATGGACTGTTCAACATGCTGAGATAGGTTCCTGCGCAGTGTATTTGTCCTCAGCACAGTCTGCTCGACAGAAGTGCCAACGCCGTCGACTTTGGCGTAGCCATGTAGTGCATTGTGTGTTGGTAGCGCTGGTAGGGGCGGCGTCGCCGCAAAGCTGGGCACTGAGTGATCGCGATACACCAGTACCCGAGCCCGAGATGTTGTATTTCCACTGCGACACCACCAAGCATAGCGACAGAAATCTCATTGATATGGCCCGCGAAGGGCTCAGTGAGTGGCTATGTGAAGCTAACCTGTGGGTAGACGGGATGTTGGGTGGCGTAGCTGATGTGCAGGCCGCCCGCCAAAGCCATGGGCGCCTCTCTGTGGCCGTGGGTTTTTCGGAGCGAGAAAGCTGGGACTTCAACCTGCGTCTTCGAGTACGGGTGAATCTGCCAAATTGGGAGGACCGGCTCAGCGCCTTTGTGGGCCGGGAGCCAGATAATGACTTTGTCTCCGGCCGTTCTGAGGGCTTGGCCCTACGCGAGGAGTTTCCGGTACTCGAGGACGAAGAACAGTGGCTGGCCGGCCTGGGCTATAGACTGCCCACGGGGTATCGCATTCGTTCTTCCTTTGACGTTGGCGCGCGCAGTTTGGATGATCCCGAAATCTTTCTACGCCAACGTATTTTGTGGAACATCACCACGGGCAACGCCCATTTAGTGAATCTGCGTCTGATTCCGTTTTGGACCAACAAGGACGATTTGGGCGTCACCTTCGGCCTCGATGCAGCGGTGACCACCTCCGATACCACCCTGCTTCGTTGGGACTATGTGGGCACCAAATCAGGGGTCACACAATCGGTAGATTGGCGGGGCGCCATGGTTCTCTACCAGAGCCTGGGAGCGGCAACCGGCATCGCTCTGGAGTTCTACGCCACCGGCGATACTGGTCGGGCGGAAAGTATGCGTGAGTACGGCATGCGCACCATCTATCGCTGTCCTCTGATTCCCCGAGAACTCTTCTTACTGGCCAGCATAGGCAATGGATGGTTTCGTGAGCCCGACGGCAGTACGCTCAGAGAACGCTTTTTTAATGCCAATATCGTCTTGGACATGCCCTTTGGGCTCTGACCCACCCTTGTCATGCCTTGTTGGCACTATCTCTGCACCCACACCTCGCGATCTCAGATGACATTCGTTGTTGCTCACGCGCTCATGCGGCCGAACTCAGTCTTGGCTTGCACCGGACTCGGCTTGCTCCTTGCCCTGTTGGCCGGCTGCGGTGGCGGCCGAGCAGACCTCGGGCGCGACATATCCGAGCTTCCCCCTATGTGTGACCGCGATGCCCTGGTGCTAGAGCGGGGTTTCGAGCCATCCGAGCGGCGCAGCTACGCCTATTTGCCGTTTAACGTGCCGGCAGGCACACAGCGCATTGAAGTGCTGTATGGCTGGACCAGTCGTGACTTTGTCCCTGGCAACCCCTTGACGGCAACAACGGTAGATCTGGGACTGTGGGACAGCCGTGGACTGGAGTCTGGCTTTCGTGGCTGGGGCGGCAGCAGGCAAGGACGACTGGATAGCGATAGCGGGCCAGTCTTCATCCAGGCGGATAGTGCCGATCGCGGCTTTGAGCCCGGCCCTATCCAGCCGGGTATCTGGCATGTGGAACTGGGGCTCGCCGCCACAGGCAGCCAGGGCGCTGATGCCGAGGTCCACATCCGCTGCCTGCCAGAGGCACAAACCCTGGAGACTCGCCCCAAAGCCCCGCTAGACCCCAACTACGTGGCACGGAGCACGCCGGGCTGGTATGCCGGCGACTTCCACATGCATGGCTATCACTCCAACCCCCAAGCACCTGACTGGACCGGCGTGATTGAGCAAGCCCGCGCAGCCGGGCTAGACCTGCTGATGCTCACCGACTACGTCACCCAGCGCCACCACGGGGAACTGGCGCAGGCACAAGCTGCCAACCCCGAACTCCTGCTCTGGCCGGGGCGCGAGGTGATTACCTACTTTGGTCACGTGAACGTGCATGGCACGGTGAACGGCAGCCCCGAGTACCGCCATGGCTATGGCGACATCACGATGAGCCTGATTCAGCAACAGGCCAAAGCAGCCGGCGCGCTGTTTCAAATCAACCATCCCACAATTTTCCCCCCACCTCTATTCTCGAACCTATGCCGGGGCTGCGCCTACGAGCTAGACGCCTTCACGGATTTTTCAGCCGTCGATACGGTGGAAGTAGTCACCGGACCGCCACTTGTTGATGGCGCAGATGTGGGCCTACCCTCGCTCGGCGTCCAAATCGAAAACCCCTTCATCACTACCGCCATAGACTGGTGGTTGGACAAGCTGCGCCAAGGTTTCTTCATGACCGCCGTGTCTGCTTCGGATTACAAGGGCGTCGCCAGCCCTGCCGAGCGTGAGCGCGTTGGCTACGGCAGCTCGGCCACGCAAATCTATTCGGCTGAGTTATCGCGCAGTGGCATTCGCGAGGCCCTGCAACAGGGCCGCGCCTACGTTCAAGTACGGGGGGTAAACGACTCCCCCACAGCCGAGCTCATGGTCACGACCAGCGATGGCCAACAAGGCAGCTTCGGCAGCCAACTGCAAGCCGACCAAGCCACCGCACAAATCAGCTTACAGGGGGCGAGTGGCCAGATCCTCACCCTTTATCGTGACCAAGTCCCCGTGCACTCCCAGGTGGTCACTACGGATCCCTATGTTGGCAACTTCACAATGTTTCGGGTTCCCTTTGATGAAGGCCCACTGGGCAGTATCTGGCGCTTTGAGACCCGCGACATCGCCAGCCGCACATTGATTAGCAACCCTGTTTTCCTCCAGCCCACGTCAAACTAATCACCCGCCGCCACTCACCAACCCCCTGATCAGCGCTGCCCAACAGTGGTAGCGTGAACGTGGCTATGAGTCCAGGAGGATCCGGTGTCACAACGTCAGGAAACAGATGCCCTTGGAGCGGTTGCGGTGGACGAGCAGCGGCTTTGGGGAGCGCAAACACAACGTTCTTTGCAAAACTTTCCTATAGGTCACCAGCGGCTGCCTCGGGTGTTCATCCAGGCCTTAGGGGAAGTGAAGCGGGCCTGCGCTCAAGTTCACCGGGAGAGCGGGGCGTTGGGCCAAAACCCAGCCGAGGCAATCATGCAGGCTGCCGCTGAGGTCGCAAAGGGTGACTGGGATGGCGAGTTCCCCTTGGTGGTCTGGCAGACCGGCAGCGGCACCCAGACCAACATGAATGCCAACGAGGTCATCGCCAACCGGGCCAGTGAACTCCTCGGCGGAGAGCGCGGCCAGAATCGTCTGGTGCACCCCAACGATGACGTCAATCGCGGGCAATCCTCCAATGATGTCTTCCCCACGGCCATGCACGTGGCGGCAGCCCTGCACACCCACCGTGAGTTGCTGCCCAGCCTGAGCGCACTCCGGCAAGCACTGCAGGACAAGGCCGAGGAGTTTGCGCCCATCATCAAGATCGGTCGCACCCACTTGCAGGATGCGACCCCGCTGCGTTTGGGGCAGGTCTTCGGCGCATATGCCACCCAGCTCCAATACGGAATTGAAGCGGTCCAACAAGCGCTGGAGGACGTACTGGAGCTGGCCCAGGGCGGCACGGCCGTGGGTACTGGGCTCAATGCTCCAGCAGAGTTTGGGCCCAAGGTCGCCAAAGTTTTGAGCCAACGCTGTGGACTGGCATTTCGCAGTGCTACGGACAAACGCGCCGCTCTGGCCGGGCAGGAAGCCCTAACCCGACTCAGCAGTGCGCACCGGCAGCTCGCCACCAGCCTGCACAAAATCGCTAACGATATTCGCTGGCTGGCCTCTGGCCCGCGCTGCGGTCTGGGTGAGATCACGCTGCCTGCCAATGAACCCGGCAGCTCCATCATGCCCGGCAAGGTCAACCCCACCCAGTGCGAGGCACTGACCATGGTCTGCGCCCAGGTCATCGGCAACGACACCACAGTGGGCTTCGCTGCCAGCCAGGGACAGTTCGAACTCAACGTCTACAAGCCGGTCATCATCCACAATATTCTGGAGTCCAGCACGCTGTTGGCCGATGCCTGCCAATCCTTCCGCCAGCGCTGCGTTGCGGGCATTACGGCCAATGCGGAGCGCATCGAGGAACTGCTGGAGCAATCGCTAATGCTGGTCACCGCGCTCACTCCGCAGATTGGCTATGACGCAGCAGCAGCCATCGCCAAAGAGGCCCATGCCCAGGGCATCAGCCTGCGCGAAGCCGCCCTGCACAGCGGCCAGATCAGCAAGCAAGACTTTGAGCGCTGGGTGCGCCCAGAGCAGATGCTGGGACCGGAGGACTCCGAGTCATTCTGAATCTGCGGGGCTCGAACCGAAGATATGGAATAAATACGCGAGGAAGTGCTTGGGCGGCACTCCCCTGCTCTCGGTCCGAAGCGCTATCGAGGTCTAGTCGGCCAAATAAAGGGCTTGAGGTTTTCACGGAGATGTCACAGCTCACGCGTATCCTCCCACGCCCGAGAACCTGACATTTCGGCCAGTGAGGCCGACTCCCCCATGCCCCACAATCGACGCACGTTTTTGCAGGCCTGCGCGGCCTCCGCGATCCTCTCTGCCTGTCAATCTCCTTCGCAAACCCAGGCCACAGCCCGCTCATCTTCGGTCTTCACCCATGGCGTGGCCAGCGGTGACCCCCTTGCCGACCGGGTGGTGTTCTGGACCCGTGCCCTGCCCGCGGACGGCATCAGCCCGGTGGAGTATTCCCTGGTTGTGGCCACCGACCCTGCTCTGACCCAGGTTGTGGCAACCGCCTCGGGCATCACAGAGGCCGGGCGCGACTTCACGATCAAAGAGGACATCGCCCTCCCCTTTCCCGGCACGACTTACTACTACCGCTTCAGCGTGGGGGATGAGCAATCTCCGCTGGGTCGTACGCGCACAGCCCCCTTAGGCAGCAATGAGCACCTGCGGTTTGCCGTGGTGGCCTGCTCCAACTATGGCAACGGCTACTTCAATGCCTACCAGCAGATTGCCCGGCGTGCCGACCTGGATGCCGTCATTCATCTGGGCGATTATTTCTATGCCGGCGCGTCTAACGCCGTACGCGACACCAAGCCTGGTGGTGAAGTGTTCACGCTGGAGGGTTATCGGCAACGCTTTCAGCAGTACCGCACCGACCCCGATCTGCTGGAATGCCATCGCCAACATCCCTTCATCACCATCTGGGACGATCACGAATCGGCCAACAACTCCTTCCGCGAGGGAGCTCGGGCCCATGGCGAGGGTGAAGGGGACTGGAGCGACCGCAAGGCCGCTTCCATCCAGGCCTACTTCGAGTGGCTGCCCGTCCGCGAGCAGTTCAACCCGCTGAGTAACCCCAATGCCCACCTGTATCGCAAGCTGCAATACGGCGAGTTGCTGGACCTGGTGATGCTGGACACCCGCCTGCTGCGCGATGAACCACCCGCCGACTCGCCCGCTTTGTGCGAACCGGCCCTGACCGATCCCAGCCGCCAGATGCTGGGCGAGGTGCAGGAAGCCTGGTTGGGCGAGGAACTGCGCAACTCCACCGCGCAATGGCGCATGATCGGGACCAGCGTGATGCTGGGACAATGGAAAATCTTTGGTCTGCCCGACCAGCCCACCTGCGGCGGTCTGTATTTGAATGCCGACCAATGGGATGGCTTCCAGGTGGCCCGCGAACGCATCTTCGATTTGCTCGAAGAGGTGCCCAACTGTGGGTTTATCACCGGCGACATCCATTCGGCCTGGGCGCTGGACGTGGTCCGCGACCCCAACAACCCGCTAGCCTACAACCCTGTCACCGGCGAGGGCTCACTGGCCGTGGAGTTTGTGTCCAACTCGGTCACTTCCGCCTTCCCGCTGGACAATGGTGATCTCGGCTTTGTGGGCCAGAACCTCCATGTGAAGTTCATCGAAACCGACATGCGCGGGTACATGGTCATGGACATCACGCCGGAACGCATGCAGGCCGATTGGTGGTTTGTGGATACGGTTGCCATGCCCAGCGAGGTAGAAGCCTTTGGCGAGTCCTACGCCTGCGACCACGGCAGCAACCGTGTGCAGCGTATTGGCAGCCCAAGCGCCGAAAAGAGCGACGCGCCCGCCTTGGCTCCTGAGGACGGCGCCTCTACACCGGTATAGGCCGGCGCACCCCTCATTGCCCGAGACATGATGCGAGGCTGCGGTATGACGTGTGCTGCGGATGGCAAGGTCCCCAGCGCGTTGCGCCGCCGGCCTCCGGCTCGGCACTGTAGCGGAGCGCCGGGCCGCTGGAGGATCAGGCCGCGCAGCGGGGCCAGACACGACGTCTGGCCCCTGCAGACCCGCAGGATGCGGGTTTCTGCAGGCCCCGCAGGCGGACCGAAACAGCGCGTAGCGTGTGCCGGGCCGGAGGCCGGCGGCTTGCGGCAGGGATCTCGGCCAATCCCCGCGAGCCGCAGGGAAAAACCTTCGCGCAGATGCCAAGGCCCACCTCCGCGGACTGAGCGCTCCTGCTGATCCGGCACGGGTCGGGGCCGCCAGACGGGTCTCCTGACCCGGCTGGCGGGAGCGGGCGTCCTGCCCGCTCCCCTGCGGGCCTGATCCGCCCCGCGCCGGGCCTCCGCGCATGTCCGCTGCGTTGAGCCTTGCCATCACCAGGCGTCGTGCTACGCCAGGATGGCCCCAGCGCGTTGCGCCGCCGGCCTCCGGCTCGGCAGCATCAGCCCTGTGAGCGTCGCCAAGCCGCCAATTTGCGGGCATCCGGCTGCAGCACCACCCCCGCTTCCGTGACCAGGGCATCAATCAAGTGCGCTGGTGTGACATCGAATACGGGATTCCAGGCCGGAGTTTGAGCAGGAGCCAAAGGCTGCCCGCGCAGAGATGTGAGCTCGCTGGCACTGCGTTCCTCGATGGGAATGCCGTGGCCATAAGCCAAACCCCAGTCAATCGTCGCTAGGGGGGCCACCACCATCATTTTCACGCCCAGACTGCGGGCCAAAACCGCCAGGCTAAAGGTGCCAATTTTGTTGGCGGCATCCCCATTGGCAGCGATCCGGTCCGCGCCCACAATCACCCAGCTTGGGCGCAACTGGCGCATCGCCCAGGCCGCCGCACCGTCCGCAATCAACCGATGAGGAATCCCCTCTTGTGCCAGCTCCCAGGCAGTCAGCCTTGCCCCCTGCAACCAAGGCCGCGTTTCGTCCACGATGACCTCGCGAACACGACCTTGAGCATGCGCCGTACGAATAACCCCTAAGGCCGTCCCCCAGCCCCCAGTCGCTAGCGCCCCCGTATTACAGTGCGTAATCACGATTCCACCTGGCGGGAGCAAAGCGGCGCCATGCTCCGCCATTCGCTGATTGAGCTGCGCGTCTTCGGCCTGCATAGCTTGAGCCAACGCTAGCAACTGGGCCGGGTCTCCATCGGGTACGGCTGCCATGGCCGCGTCCACGGCCCAGGCCAGATGAACCGCTGTGGGTCGCGCCGCCTTAATAGTCCGCGCAGCCGCAGCCAACTCCAAACCCTCGCGTCTAGCCAAAGCCAAGGCGTAGGCGCCGGTCAGACCAATGGCCGGGGCTCCACGGACGGCCATGTTGGCAATGGTCTGGACAGCATCCACCATGCGCACACAGCGAATCCAATGCGTATCTTGGGGTAGCAGGCGCTGGTCCAAAATCAGTAAGGCCTCATCTTGCCATTGCAAAGGGGCCAGCAATGCTCGGGTCATCGGTACAATTCAATTTTTTGGGCAACAGTGACTATTGTCGCTGACCATAGGGCTGGTATGACAGACACACAGATCATTCGCGCCCGCTGGATCATTCCCGTGGTTCCGCAGGCAGAGGTCATCGACGACGGCATCGTCGTAATGAGCCAGGGCCGTATTGAGGCTATTGGTCCGGCGAAAGACTTTCCAGAGCTGGAGCCTGACCAGCACTTGGACCAGCATCTGCTGATTCCCGGCTTGGTCAACGCACATACCCACCTTGCCATGACGCTGATGCGCGGTGTCGCCGACGACCTGCCCTTAATGACTTGGCTGCAAGAACATATCTGGCCGCTAGAGGGGCGGATGATAAACGCCGAGTTTTGCCATGACGGTGCTCTGCTGGGCTTGGCCGAAAGTCTGCGCAGCGGTGTTACCTGCGTGAACGACATGTACTTCCATCCCCAGGCCACTGTCGCTGCCTTGGATCAACTCGGCATGCGCGGCCGCGTGGGGATGATTGTGCTCGACTTCCCCACGCCCTATGCCGACAGCCCAGATGCTTATTTTGCCCGTGGCCGGGAGCTCCATGACAGCCTGCAAGGGCACGCTAGGGTGGGCACCATGTTTGCTCCGCATGCCCCCTACACCGTTGGCGATGAGAGCCTGAGTCGCATCCGTGCGCTGGCCGATGAGCTGGGCGTGCGTGTGCATATGCATGTGCATGAAACGGCGCATGAAGTGACTGAGGCACAAAGCCAAAATGGTCATCGCCCGTTGGCCAGACTGCAAGACCTCGGCCTGGTGAACGAAATGCTCACCGCCGTGCACTGCACCCAAATGGAGGCGGCCGAAATGCAGCTGCTGGCCGATGCGGGTGCCAGCGTTGTGCATTGCCCAGAGTCGAACCTCAAACTGGCCAGTGGCTTTTGCCCCACTGCGGCTTTGGCGGAGGCCGGCGTTAATCTCGCTCTGGGCACCGATGGCGCCGCCAGCAATAATGACTTAGACCTCCTTGGTGAAATGCGTACAGCCGCTCTGCTCGGCAAGGGCGTCGCGCAACGCGCCGATGCCTTACCGGCCTTTCAAGCATTGGAAATGGCCACTATTGGTGGTGCCAAAGCTTTAGGAATGGAGGACCACATTGGCAGCCTAGAGCCTGGCAAAGCTGCTGACATGGTGGCTTTGCGCTGTGATGACTGGTTATCGCAGCCAATTTTTGACCCTCTCTCCCATCTGGTTTACAGCGCTCAACGTAACCACATCAGTCAGGTATGGATAGCGGGCCAGGCCCGCGTCAACCAAGGCAGTATTCAGGGGTTGGACACATCGCAAATCAAAAACACCGTGGCCGAATGGCAACAGAGGATGCGTAATGACAACACCTAGCCTAAACGCCGACGCGAAGGAACTACGAAACTTCGACCAACTCGCGGCAAACTGGTGGGACCCCCAGGGCCCCATGGGCGCACTGCACCAGATCAATCCCCTGCGTATGCAGGTGATATGCGAGGCAAGCCCAGTGGCCGAGCGCAAAGTCTTGGATATCGGTTGTGGGGGCGGCATCCTCAGCGAAGCTTTGGCGCAGGCTGGCGCCCAGGTAACGGCCTTGGATCTGAGCCGCGAGGCTCTGGCCGTGGCCCGAAGCCATGCTCAAGAGTCCGGGCTCAGCATCGATTACCGCGAGCAATCCGCCGAAGACTGTGCCCAGGCTCAGCCAGGGAGTTTCGACCTCATTTGTTGTATGGAGATGCTGGAACATGTTCCGGCGCCAGAGTCGGTGGTCGCCGCGTGTGCCGACTTACTCCGCCCTGGCGGCAGCGTGGTATTTTCTACACTGAATCGCCACCCCATGGCGCTCATCCAAGCCATCGTCGGCGCGGAATACCTGCTCAATATGGTGCCGCGCGGGACCCATGACTACACCAAATTTATTCGCCCTTCGGAGCTAGCCCGCTGTTGTCGCGAAGTTGGCTTGGAAGTGCAAAGCACGCGCGGGTTGGGCTACAACCCGCTGACCCGCAGTTTTAAGCTGCATCAAGACCTGCGCGTGAATTACTTTTTGACGGCGACCAAGCCATGAAAGCCCGGCAAGCCTGGCTGTTCGACTTGGACGGCACCCTGGCCGACACCGCCCCTGACCTGATTGCCGCCGTCAATCGCATGCGCCAAAGCAGGGACCTTGATCCGCTACCAGAGGAGCAACTACGCCACCAGGCGAGTAATGGTGCCCGCGGACTCTTGAAGTATGGTCTGGACTTGTCGGAGTCGCAGCCCGAGTTCGCAGCTGCCCGCCAAGAGTTCCTAGACCTCTACGCAAGCAATCTTTGCGAGCACACCCGCCTTTTCCCAGACGTGAGCCATATTCTGAATCAGCTGGAGTCTGCAGACATTGCCTGGGGTATTGTCACCAACAAACCCATCGCATTAGCACGACCGCTGATTGAGGCCTTGCAGTTACGCCCTGCGGTGCTCCTCGGGGGCGACAGCGGGACCCGCGCCAAACCTGCTCCCGATCTACTCTGGCTGGCGGCAGCCCACATAGGCATCTCGGCATCGCGTTGCCGATATTTGGGGGACGCTCCGCGCGACATACAATCCGGACGGGAGGCTGGCATGCAGACCATTGCCTGCGGCTGGGGTTATGTGGAACCCGAGGATGACAGCAGCACCTGGGGCGCCGACCTGTATGCGCGCGAGGTGCGTGAACTCAGCACACTCATCCCCCAGCGATAAATCCTTTTCTCACTGATACAGCTGACCAAACAAACCATGCGAATCTTGATCACCGGCGCCACGGGCGTCCTCGGCCGTGCCCTGTGTTTGGAGCTAGTACGCCGCGACCCCCAGGTAGAACTGATTGCCATGGGTCGCCGCGAAGATAAACTGGCAGCGCTGGACGATGCGGTTCAAGAGGCCGGAGGTCAGGCGCCAATCCTGGTACCACTCGATTTTTCCAAGGCAAACCCAGCCCATATCACGGAATTACGCCAAGCTTTGGAAGACCAAGGTTTGGATGCGCTGGTACTGTGCGCGGCTACGCATACCGGGCTTCACCCCTTGGATCACCTCAAGCCCGCGGATGTGGACACCATTCTTAAGGTCAACCTCCACGCCCCTATCTGGCTGCTGCATCAATTCCTGCCTTTACTCAAGCAAGCTGCTCACGGGCGCGTGCTAGGAGTCAGCGACGAAGTCGGACGTAGCGGCAAAGCCTTTTGGGGAGCCTATGGTATTGCCAAGGCCGGCTTGGACACATTACTGGAACAGGTTGCCGCCGAAGCCGAGCAAAGCTTGGAGGTGCGACGTGTCGTTCCGCCGGCCCTACCCAGCCCCATTCGGGGCTTGGTCTACCCCGGTGAGGACCCGCGTACGCTCGCCAATCCCGCCCAAGTGTGCCAACCTTGGGCTGAGTGGCTTCTTAGCCCCAAGGAAGGCACTCCCGCTGAAGTTCGCTAAACACAGAAGTTATGGGCAAGTAACGGACCACACATGCTGTGCTGCGAACCAGAATGGGTTATACAAAGAACTGAGGCACTGAAGGACATATACGGTGGATAACCACGCACGCATACTCATCGTTGATGACGACGAGGACATTCAAGACCTGCTTTTCGCAGAGTTGGATGATCGCGGTTACATCGTCGACTTGGCTGGGGACGGTAGCAGCGGGCTCCAGCTGATTCAGGACAACGAATACGACCTCGTTCTGCTCGATATCAATATGCCGGGCATGAACGGCTTTGCCCTGTGTCGTGAATTGCGCGACCACCTGCATGTGTCGGTGCCAATTCTCATGCTAACTCTACGCAGCACCGTCGATGAGCGCGTCGAAGGTCTGGAGGCCGGAGCCGACGATTACCTCTGCAAGCCCTTCGAGATTACCGAGCTTATGGCGCGCATGCGGGCCCTGCTCCGCCGTGGTCGGCCAAAAGTCGGGCATGTTTTGCGCGTGGGTGACCTAGAGCTGGACTTAGAGCGTAAGCAGGCCAGTCGCGCTGGCCAACCCATCCATCTCTCCCCTATTCACCTCAAGCTGCTGGCCACGCTGATGCGCGACTCGCCGAATCTAGTGAGTCGGGACACCCTAGCGACCCAAATTTGGGGCGACGAGCCACCGGACTCTGATGCACTGCGCGCGCATATTCACACTCTGCGCGCCGCAATCGACAAGCCCTTCGATAAAGCCTTGCTGCAAACCGTGCCTAAGTTGGGCTACCGCCTGGGCTAGACCCAGGCCACGCCAATGGCAGCGCAAACCTGCGCCAAGAGCTAACAAACGTGCCTGGCTAGCTTTTCGTGAACTCACCTTGGCTAAACCCGAGGTGGGTCTGGGGCAGGTCTTCAGCCCGGACCTCTGCTACGCGCTTGGCGCCCACGCTTTTCCTCGCGCTGCGGCACAGCTAAGCCCACCGCCTCATAAACGGCGGCAAACTCTTCGGCGGTGAGGTCACGGCTCCGGCCGCTGGCAACCCCACGGGGCACCTCTACCGGGCCATAACGCACGCGCAATAAGCGCGACACCTGACCACCAACCGCTTCAATCATGCGCCTGACTTCGCGGTTGCGCCCCTCGGCCAGGCTGAGCCTGTACCAATGATTAGCCACACTACGATCGGGGTCGGTTTCCGGCCGGATAGAAGTCACTCGCGCCAAACCGTCGTCCAGCATCACGCCTTCGCGCAGCTGCTGCAAGGCGCTCTCGCTAAGTCCGCCCAGCACCCGCACCGCATATTCGCGCTCAATTTCATAAGACGGGTGCATCAAGCGCGCCGCCAGCTCACCGTCATTGGTCACCAGCAATACGCCGCTGGTATTGATATCCAAGCGGCCTACGGCAATCCAGCGGCCGCCTTGCAGGCGTGGCAGGCGCTCAAAGATGGTGTGGCGCTGCTGGGGGTCATTGCGACTGACCACCTCGCCCACTCGCTTGCGGTACACCAAAACGCGCGGCGGAGCCTGATGACGCAAGCGCAGGGGCTTGCCATCCAGTTCGAAGCGGTCATTGGCCGTCGCCTGAGCGCCAACAGCGGCGGGCTCACCATTGATGTGCAGCCGCCCCTCGCTAATCCATCCCTCAATCTCACGCCTAGAGCCTAAGCCCAAACGGGAGAGCAAACGTTGCACACGCTCTGGCGGGTCTTGCGGCTTATTCGCCGCTGCTTCAGCGCGCCGTTTGGCAGCCGCGCGCTCGGCTTGGCGGGGACGACTAGGCCGCCGGCCAGCGCCCCCTTGAGGGCCCGATCTACGACTCATTCTGGGGTTTATCCTCGGCAGGGTTCGCCGTTGCGGGCGGCTGCTCAGCGGCTTGGTGGCTTGGTACCGGGACCACAGCTTGCTCAGGGTGAGATTGCGCCTGAGCCGCCGGATCAGTCCCAGCATCTTCGGCCTGCGCAGCATCGCTGCGGCCTTCCGGGGCTTCATCAACGGGGGCAACCAAGCCCTCCATATCGATATCAAGGGCTTCCAAAGCCGCCTGCAGCCGCTGTGGGTCATCCAGATCTGGCAATGGCGGTAGCTGATCCAGGCTCCGCAGATTGAAGTCATCTAAAAATTGGCGCGTCGTCGCCAAAAGCGCAGGCCGACCAGGGCCCTCACGATGACCAACCTCCTGAATCCAACCCCGCTCCAACAGCGTTTTGAGAATATTCGCCGACAGGCTCACCCCGCGAATTTCCTCAATGTCGCCACGCGTGAGTGGCTGTCGATAGCAAATCAAGGCCAGCGTTTCGAGCAGGGCCCGAGAGTACTTTTGCGGCTTCTCTTGCCACAATTTCCGGATCCAAGGCGTATAGCTTTCACGAATTTGGATCCGTAACCCGCTAGCGACCTCAACCAACTCTAAGCTGGTGCTTTCTAGGTCCTGCTGCAGGCTCTCAATCGCCTCGCGAAGCTGACTTCGATCCACATTGCGCGCTTCGCGCAGCAGATCCAGCATGCGGCTTAATGACAAGGGTGCATCGGCGGCCAGCAACAGGGCACGCACAATTTCGGTGAGAGCTTGTTGACTCATTCTTGAGGTCCCGCCAAGCGTAATTCCACATCGCCATAAGCCACTGGCTGCACCAGGGCGACGACGCCATTGCGCGTCAGTTCCAATATGGCCAAAAACGTCACGATGAGCCCTGCGCGCCCCTCATCCTGTGACCATAAGCTGAGCAGGCTTCCACTGCGATGCTGGCCAAGATACTGCAAAACACGGCTCATACGTTCGCGCACCGACAGTGGCTCGCGGCTGATGCTGTGCGCTTTCACCAATTCGGTACGGCGCAGTACATCATGCAAAGCAAGGAGCAGCTCTTTGAGTGCCGGTGGTGGGGGCAGGCTGGCCTCTGGCGCCTCATAGCGGGCCTGTGCAGGCCAAATATCCCGGTGCACCCGCGGCAGTAGGTCCAATTCCTGGGCGCCAATGCGGACCTGTGCATAGGCTTGAAGGCGGCGGGAGAGCTCGGCCCGAGGGTCCACTTCTTCGCCGTCCTCTTCGACCACCTTGGGTAGCAGCAAGCGAGACTTAATTTCCGCCAGCCAGGCTGCCATGACCAAGTATTCACCGGCCAGCTCCAGGCGCAATACATCCATGAGCCGGATGTACTCCAAATACTGGGCAGTGATCATCGCCACTGGGATATCCAGCACATCCAAGTTTTGGCGCCTAATCAAATACAGCAATAAATCCAGCGGCCCCTCGAAAGCATCCAAGACCACCCGCAGCGCTTCTGGCGGAATGAAAAGATCGTCGGGCAGCTCCGCTAAAGGCTCACCGCGAACACGAATATCCTCAGCGGGCGGCTCAGCGGAAGCAGAATCGGGGGCAGCCACCTGGCTCATTGCAAGAACCCAAGCACCTCGTGCACTTTTGCAATAGTCGCCTCGGACCGCTCGCGTGCCACTTGCGCACCACGAGCGAGCACGGCATCCATTGCAGCTTGATCGGCGCGCCACTCTCGGTAGCGTTGCTGAATGGGCTCTAGTTTGGCCACTACCGCTTCGGCGATATCGCCTTTGAATTTGCCATAGCCCGCATCGGCGTACTCGGCTTCCAGATCGTCGATCTTGCGGTCGGTGACCGCCGCAAAGATTTGCAGCAGGTTACTGACTCCGGGTTTAGCTTCGCGGTCATAACGCACCGTGCCATCCATATCGGTGACCGCGCGTTTGATTTTTCGGGTGAGCACCTTGGGCTCATCCAAGAGGTACAAGGCATTGGTCGGCGCATCATCCGACTTGCTCATTTTAGCCGTAGGCTCTTGCAGCCCCATCACCCGCGCGCCTACAGGTGGGATGAAGGGCTCAGGCACCGTGAAGACCTCGCCGTACACTTGATTAAAACGCTGCGCGATGTTGCGCGTGAGCTCCAAATGCTGTTTCTGGTCATCGCCCACCGGAACCAGCTGCGCCTGATAGAGCAGAATATCCGCGGCCATTAACACCGGGTAATTAAAGAGCCCGGCGTTAATGTTGTCGGCATGTTTGCGCGACTTATCCTTGAACTGGGTCATCCGGTTCAGCTCTCCCATTTGGGTATAGCAGTCCAGGATCCAGGCCAGATGACCATGTCCACGCACCTGGCTTTGGGCCACGATGGTGCTGCTCTCCGGGTCAATCCCGCAGGCCATGTAAAGCGCTAAAAACTCTAAGCAGCGCTCACGCAAAGCGGCTGGGTCCTGCCGCACGGTGATGGCATGTAAGTCCACCAGCAGGAAAGTGCAGTCGTAATCCGCTTGCAGCGCCGTCCAGTTACGGATGGCACCGATGTAATTGCCCAAGGTCAGTTGGCCAGAGGGCTGGATGCCCGAGAGCAGGACCGGTTGCGTCACGGAGTACGTCCTCGCAAAAGCCCAGCATTATAAGCCTAGGCGCGCGGGATCCCCGAGGCCTTCACGTAATAACTCCGGAGGTTCCTGCGACAAGTCCACCACGGTGGTAGGGGCATGGTTGGTTTCGCCGCCGTCAATCAGCAAGTCCAGCTGCTTGGGCGGCAATTCATCGAACTCCCAGCCCTGAGTCACGGCTGTATCAGAGCCAGGCAGAAAAGCCGTGCAAGCCAGCAAAGGCTCCCCTAATTCCGCCACCAACGCCTGCGAGATGGGGTGCGCGCAAACCCGCACACCCACCGTCTTGCGACGATCCCCTTGGACGCGCCGCGGAACCTGATGACTGGCTTTGAGGATGAAGGTATACGGCCCTGGGGTTCCCGCCTTCAGGATACGGAAATGCCAGTTATCCACGCGGGCGAACTGCGAAATCGACGACAGATCTGGGCAGATCAAAGTAAACAGGTGGTCCTTGCCAAATCCCCGCAATCGTCGAATGCGATCTGCTGCGTCTTTAGCATCCAGCGCGCAGGCATAGGCATAGGTGCTATCCGTAGGCATGGCGATCACGGCTCCACTACGGAGACTAGCCACCGTTTGTGCGATCAGGCGGGGCTGCGGGTTCTCAGGGTGGATGGTGAAAGTTTGCACGTTGACTGAGGGCGGGGGTTAATTCCGCAGTGTCTCTATAATTGGGGCATGCGACAACTGCTTGACTCCTCTCCGGCCCTGCTCTTCTTAGCTGGCGTGCTCTGGGCCGACATCTACACGGCCACCCTATGGCTCATGTTGGCCTTGGTTGCGCTGGTGCTGTATTACCGGGTAACCGAGCGCATTTGGCACAAAATGCACCTAGGCACGGCGGTTGTTGCTGTGGTGCTGGGCAGCCTGACGCTGGCCATCCGCGATCCTTTGTTTATCAAGTACAAGCCCACGGCGGTGTACGGCATCATCAGCGCAATCCTGCTGGGCAGCCACTTTGTGGGCGATAAGGTCCTGCTGGCTCGCCTGCCTCAGGCCATGGTCGACCTACCCGATAAGCTGTGGCGGCGAGTGAACCTCGCTTGGGTGCTGTTTTTTGCCGCATCGGCTGTGGTGAATGCCATTTTGGCCGTTCAACTGAGCGACGAAAACTGGGCCTTAGTCAAAACCTTTGGCTTCCCGGCGGCTTGGTTTTTGTTTGTGATGGCGCACCTGCCCTTTACTGCGCCATACATGAACATTCCGGAGAAGGATTAAATCATGTGGTATGCCATCATCGGCCGCGATGCGCCGGATAGCCTGGCCAAGCGTATGGAAGTGCGGCCTGCGCACCTGGAGCGTATGCAGGCGCTGCGCGAAGACGGTCGCGTCTTGCTGGCGGGCCCTCTGCCCGCTATCGACAATGACGATCCAGGGCCTGCCGGATTCGCCGGCAGCCTGATGGTGTTGGAGTTTCCCAATATCGAGTCTGCCCGCACCTGGGCGCACGCAGACCCTTACGTCACCGCAGGCGTCTTTCAAAGCGTCGAAGTACACCCTTTCAAGCCGGTATTACCATGAGCGTTCCCGCCCGTAACCCTGAGCGCATCCGCATGATGGAGGAGCGCTTCAACAAGGCCTTCAGCCCCCGCGAGCTGAGCATACGCGACGACAGCGCTCAGCATGCCGGCCATGCCGGCGCTGCCAGCGGAGCGGGTCATTTCTTCGTCCACATTCGGGCTGCTGAATTTGCTGGCATGCCGCCACTGGCTCGTCATCGGGCGGTTTATGCAGCCGTAGACGACATGATGGGTAGCGAGATCCACGCCTTATCCATAGACGCAGCCGAGTAAGGGACGATGAAGAGAAAGCCGCCGCGAAGGCGAAGCCAGTGGCGGCTGACGCTGGGCTTTTTGCTATGCCTGCATGCGTTTTCAGCCCAAGCTTGGGACTGGCTGCCTGATGATTTGCAGTGGAACGCGGGTGTTGGAGTTGCCGGTGCAGGCTATCCAGCCTGGCGCGGCGCCTCCGAAGCCGAGTCCTTGGTCTTGCCCCTGCCCACCTTCTCCGTGTGGACACCCCAAGCTGAAATTGGCAGCGAAGGCTTAGAAGCACAAAAACGTTTTGGCGCGCATGGCCTGCTGCGCTTCTCGGCCAGTGGCTCCTTGCCGGTCGATAGCGACGCTTCGGCCCTGCGCACCGACATGCCGGACCTGGATCCCACCGTGGAACTAGGACCAGCACTAGGCTGGCGCTCAGCACAATATGGCCCCTGGCACTGGCGAGCCGAAACTCTGCTGCGCGGCGTGATGAGTGTGGACTTCGAGCAGCCGCAGTGGCTGGGATGGACTCTACAACCTCGCGTTGCCCTGCATTGGCGCAGCGGAGTGGTGTCCAGTCAACAGGCTATTCGTGCGCGTGTTGCCGTTGGCCCTATTTGGGCACAGCAAAAACTCCACGCCTACTTCTATGACGTTCCTGCGGAACTGGCAACAGCGCAGCGCCCGGCCTTTCGCAGCCGTGGTGGCTATAACGGCACCCGTGCCAACTTCAGCCTGGACTGGCTGCAAGGCCGCTTATTGGTCTCGGGGTATGTGGGCTACGACGATTTGCGCGGCACCGCCTTTGCCGACAGCCCGCTGCGCCCTGAAGATCAGTATTGGCTGATTGGCAGCTTCATGAGCTGGAGGTTCTGGGGGCCGCCACGTCCCATAGACCTAGAAAGCTAAGCAGGTCCGGGCCATAACTTTTGTTGCGCAGCATTGCCGGCTGAGCTCAGCACCGCCAATACCTTTGGCAGCCCCTCGCAGGGCATAAAAACACTGACACGCCGGCGTCATGCTCCAGCCACAGATCACGCCATGGGGCCAGACGCCTCAGTCCACTGCTCAGCCTCCCGTCTGGCGCTGTCTACTCAGGGCGCCTCATGCCTTGGGCCGTGATCTGGTGCATCCACAGGCACCAAAATTTCGTTGCGGCGTAAAAACCAAGGCAGCATGGGTGGGTTGTAGCGGGCCCAAACAGCTTCGCCAATAGCCTGATAACCGCGGTCCGCGATCCAGCCTTCTAAAAGGCGCAAGTGCTCGCGATAGCGTGCCTCGCTCCAAAATCCCGAGTAGCGAATAGCCGCCATGTAACGTGGCGGAACGGCACGAATATAGACCTCAGGGTGTGTGGGCTGCGGCGCCGTCTGCGCGCTAAATTTTGCTGGCAGCATGAAGCTTATAGCCCACTGACCCTGCACTTTGCTTTGGCCCACAGGGGCGGTCATATCGATTGTCTGACCAGACTGAACCTGCCCGACTGGCGCCGTCATAGACACCTTTTGCGCAGCCTGATTATCACCAGAGATATACCGAAACAGTCTGCGGAAAGCCTTGTTTCCGGCTTTTTTGAACTCGGCCTCAACCAAGGTTTCAGCGAGCACATGCCCTTGGTAATACCGCAGTTCGTAGGGCTTATCTGCCACAAGCACCCGATATTCCGCTTCTTCTGTGGCCATGGATACACTCGCAAAACCAAAGCTGCCTAGGATCATGATCATCAATAGCGGCTTCAACAATTGGTTCATCCCCATCGTGACCATCCATCTACAGCACATCGTCTCGGCGACCCCAGTCGGCGTGTGCTTAGGAGCTGGGACGGTTACGACCAAGCTGGTCGTGACTGGATACCCACTCGTCAGCCACGATAGCCGCCGCTAATGAGAGGTCTCCGGCAAGAACCGTCGCCCCAATAATTTCTGCCAGCTTCCGCGCCTTACCTTGCCCATAACAGCCCAGCATGTTGAGGCATTCACGCTGCGTCGCCAACCCAGTACCACCTCCATAACTGGCACAAATGACCGACGGCAAAGTCACTGAGTAGTACAAATCCCCGGCCGGGGTGAGCTCGGCAAAGGTGATACCCGTATGCGACTCCACCACATTGGCTTCGTCCTGCCCGGTAGCAATGAACAAGGCCGCAATACCGTTTGCAGAGTGTGGGCCGTTATAGGCGGAGCCCGCCAAAACGGCTCCCGCCATAGCGCGGGTGCGTAAACGAAAAACAGCCTCCGGATCTGCGCGCATTAACGAACGCAGTACATCCGATTTGATTGTCGCCTCAGCAATCACACGTTTGCCCCGCGTGTGCAACATATTCATATGGGAATGCTTCTTGTCGGTTTCTATACCGCCGCTTAAGGCGTAGTACAGCACCTCCACCGGACTCTGCGAGAGTATCCATTGGCATGCCGCGTGCGTGGCCTTGCCCGTCATGTTTTGGCCCGCTGCATCACCAGTGGTGTAGTTGAAGCGGGTATACAGCTTATTAGCCACCACCCATTTTTGAATGAACTGCAGTTGCCCCACCGATGTGCTGGCCTCTGCCGCGGATTTGATCTGCGCGAAGACCTCGTCTAGCCAATGGGAAAAACGCACAGCCTGTCGGGCACTGGCAAATTCGAACAAGGGCGCACGCTGCATGAACTCCTCAACCACGGTCACCGTGACGCCGCCGGACTCAGACAGGACGCGCATACCACGACTGTAGGAGGCGACTAAGGTGCCCTCGGTGGTCGCCAATGGAACATAAAACTCACCCTGCGCATGTTGCCCATTGATCAGCAGCGGACCGGCGACTCCAACGGGCATCTGCACCACGCCGATGAAGTTCTCGATATTGCCTGCTAGTGACTCCGGCTCCACGGAGTAATGCGCCGTATGCTGCAGGGACTCTCCCGTCTGCTCCTGAACAAATGCGCGCCTCAGAGCCGCGGCCTCTTCGGAGTAGTCTTGATGCTTGATGCGGGGAATAGGCTTTCGCATGGGGCTCCTCTCAGTGACAGGCTGCTGCAAAGTTCACGACGCTGCGGCGCTATCTGAGCAAGGGTACTCTGTTCGGACCGCATCCCAACAAAGGGATTGCACTCTGTCTACCTGAAGGCCGGCATCTCAAGCGGGCGCCGGGTCGAGGACATCGCCATGTGGAAATACAAGGGTCAGACACGCCCCTCTTTTGCCATCGCACCCAAACCTGGTCAGGAATCGGTCTGGGATTACCCTCGCCCACCGCAACTGATGGCCGACCACCGCCGCGTGGTGGTTAGATCTGACGAGCGTCAGTTAGCCGCGACCAGTACGAGTTTCAGACTGTGTGAAACGGCGAGTCCACCCACGTTTTATCTTCCTGCGGACTGTGTGGACTGGGATCAACTAGTCCCAGCGCCGGGAGCGTCACGCTGCGAGTGGAAAGGTGATGCGCAGTATTGGGCCCTGAAAACGCAACCCGGTACGCCAATCGCTTGGAGCTATGCCTCACCAGCGCAACCGTATGCCGCAATCAAAGACCATGTTGCCTTTTACCCAGCCGCTGTTGCCTGCTTTGTGGATCAGGTCCGAGTACGCCCTCAAGCTGGCCGCTTTTACGGCGGGTGGATTACCCCTGAGCTGGTCGGCCCTTTTAAAGGTGAGCCTGGTACCGGACATTGGTAACGCAGAATGCAAGGCTCAGTCGCATTGATCCCGACCCACGGCGCGAGCGAACTCGGCACATTCAACGAGCGAAGGTCTACGACAGGCTGTGAGCAGAAACTGACATGGCCAATCGGGGTCGACTACACCGCTGCACTTAAGCCACCGGCTTTTGCCTACTGTGGCTAGCGGCACACTCACAACTTCGCCCCGGTGGTGATTAGGACCTCTGCACCCCACCAGAGAATCCCTCCGACGTCATATACCCGCTCGCCGAGCTAGGACCATACCCATGCAGCACCTTGCGCCTTATTCCACAACACCTCAAGCGCCTCTGCACAATGCTCGACTCCCGCGGCCAAGTACAACCGCTGCGGCTGCTGAACAGCCTCCAGCGACGGCAGCACTGGATGCAGGCGATTTAGCCCGGTATGGCTTGGCCTTAACCCCTGGGAGCTTACTCAAAGCAGAAACGGTCTTTGAACGTCCGGCCTGGCTCTTCGGGCACCGTGTAAAGTCCTGCTCCATTGGCGCTTTCACCTTTTTCAATGCAGCAGGCACTACCAGTGTGTATCGCACACGCCTGGGGCGGTACGCCCAAATTGGCGAGTCCAGCATCATTGGCCCTCCTGAACACCCCATGGATTGGTTTAGCAACCACCCCTTCGCCTTTACTCGGCCCAGCCACATCCCGGCCATGTATGAGTTCGCAGATTTTGCACGCCTCGCACCTGCAGACAGCGATGAGCCAGCCTGGGCTGAGAGTGCACCACTCACCAAGATTGGGCACGAGGCCTACATTGGCGCAGGGTGTTTCATCAAGCGCGGCGTCAGTATTGGTGATGGTGCGGTCATTGGCGCAAGGAGTGTCGTCACCCAAGACATACCGGCTTACACCATTGCGGTGGGATCTCCTGCAAGGGTCATTCGCGACCGCTTCGCTCCTTCGCTAGTGGAGCGGTTTTTGGTATTGCAGTGGTGGCGCTACGACTTAGCACCGCACAAGGCACAGCTCGATTTCGCCGAGGTCGAAGCCACCTTAGACACACTGGAGCAACTCCAGAGCGAGAACAAGCTAAAGCGACTTATGCCCGCCACCTACCGAGTGTGTGAGCAGCAACGATGCTATCGAGTAGAGCAGCTCTCCCGCCCCCTGTACGACTAAACAACCACAGGCAGAGCACCGACGAGACGAACCGCAGGCGGCCAGCGCCGCGTGTGTTCATAGCTCAGGTAAGGCCTCGCCTTCGGCAAAAAAATCCATAGACACAGAATTTAGGCAGTAGCGCATGCCCGTGGGAGGTGGGCCATCCGGAAAGACATGCCCTAGGTGACCATCACAGCGCGCGCAACGAATTTCCGTACGAATCATGCCGTGACTGGTGTCGCGAATCTCACGAATGTGATTGGGGGCGTAAGGGCTATGAAAGCTCGGCCAGCCACTACCCGAATCAAACTTGGAATCGGAGCGGAAAATGGGCAGCGCGCAGAGCTTGCAGGCGTACACACCAGCCTGCTTGTTATCCAGAAGGCCACCGCAAAAGGGATGCTCCGTGCCCTGGTTCAAAAGCACCCGCCGCTCCTCGTCATTGAGCTTGGCGGCCAGTTCCTGTTTGCGCTCGGCGCTCAGGGGGGTTAGATCGAACTGCATAGCCCTGCCTCTGCTTTCAACATCAACCTGGATCTTCACCATATCAGTACATGGCTGCCACTTTAGCAGCCCTGCGCAGTAGCTCCGGGCATGGGACAATACATCCATTGCGCGGCCCATCCAGCGCCCGCGCCTTCCCCAACTAGCCTATTGCGAGGTTTGCCAAGGTGCCCTCGCCGCCTCCGTCTGTTGCGATTGTTGTCGAACACAGGGCGCAGGCGCCAAATCTCCAAGGACGATCACCGTGCTCGCTGCCAACAACATCACCCAGCAATTCGGCGCCAAGCCACTATTCGAGAATATTTCGCAGAAGTTTGGCGAAGGCAACCGCTATGGCCTGATCGGCGCCAACGGCTGCGGCAAGTCCACCTTAATGAAGATTCTGGGCGGCGACTTACAGCAAACCTCGGGTAACGTCAGTCTGGATCCTGGCGAGCGCATCGGCAAGCTGCGTCAGGATCAGTTCGGCTTCGAAAAGTACACGGTCATCGACACCGTCATCATGGGCCATACCGAACTCTGGGCGGTCAAAGAAGAGCGTGATCGCATCTACGCTCAGCCTGAGATGAGCGAAGAGGATGGCATGCGCGCCGGTGAGCTGGAGGCCCAGTTCATGGAGTTTGACGGTTATAGCGCCGAGGCACGTGCTGGCGACTTGCTACTAGGCCTCGGAATTCCCGAAGCGCAGCACTACGGTTTGATGAGTGAGATTGCTCCAGGCTGGAAGCTGCGCGTACTACTCGCCCAGGCCCTGTTCTCCGAGCCAGACATCCTGTTGCTGGACGAGCCCACCAACAACCTCGACATCCACACCATCCAATGGTTGGAAGATACGCTCAATCAGCGCGACTCCACCATGATCATCATCTCCCACGATCGCCACTTTCTCAACAGCGTCTGCACGCACATGGCCGACCTGGATTTCGGCGAACTGCGGGTATACCCCGGCAACTACGATGACTACATGTTGGCCTCGACCCAGGCCCGTGCTCAGCTCATTTCGGACAATGCCAAGAAGAAGGCGCAAATCAAAGAGCTGCAAGCCTTTGTGGCTCGTTTCTCTGCCAACGCCTCCAAGGCCAAGCAGGCTACCTCCCGCGCCCGGCAGATCGACAAAATTGAACTGGCCGAGGTTAAAGTCTCCAGCCGATCCAACCCCTACATCCGCTTCGAGATGGAAAAGAAGCTCTTCCGCAATGCCCTAGTCGTGGAAGAAACCAGCAAGGCCTTTGGCGAGCACGCCATTTTCAACAAACTCTCGTTCACTGTTGAAGTGGGCGAACGGGTGGCTGTAATTGGGGAAAACGGAATCGGCAAATCCACCCTGCTGCGCATGCTCATGGGCGAAGCCGAATACGCGCCAGACAGCGGCAGTGTGAATTGGTCTGAGAATGCCAACATCGGCTATTACGCCCAGGATCATTCGGCAGATTTCGACTCCGATATGACCCTATTCGAGTGGATGAGCCAATGGCGCCAACCCGGCGACGATGACCAAGTCATTCGCGGCATCCTAGGCCGCCTGCTCTTCTCGGCCGATGCCATCACCAAGCCTTTGCGCGTCCTATCAGGAGGCGAGCAGGGCCGCATGCTCTTCGGCAAAATCATGCTGCAGCGGCCCAACATCATCGTTATGGACGAGCCCACCAACCACATGGACATGGAGTCCATCGAGTCGCTGAACATGGCTTTGGAGCTTTTCGAAGGCACCTTGATCTTCGTCAGCCATGACCGCGAGTTTGTCTCCAGCTTGGCCACTCGCATCATTGAACTCAAAGGTGACCGCTACGAAGATTTCGGTGGGGGCTACGAGGACTATTTACGCAGCCAAGCCTGAGGCTGCGCCCCTCATCTGACCTGGCGGCGGCACTCGCCAGGCGACGGCAGGCACCTCACATAGGCCCAACTTGCGGCGGCTTGTTCGAAGCATCCATACGGCTCGCCCCGGCGGGGCTACGCGCCGTTTTGATGCGGTCAAAACGGTTGTCGCTCCAGCGGCGGACGACCTTGCCTCGCTCGCTGAGGCCCTCAATTACTGTTTTCTCAGAGCGCATCCCTAGAGGAAGAACACGGCGAGGGCTTCGGCCATCTGGCGATAACCGGCTGCGTTCGGGTGAATTTTATCGGAGCGTAAGTCAGCGTCGGATAGAACCTCACTGACCACATCAGCCAGCAAAAATACCTGGGCCTGAGTCGCCACCTCGGCATAGACCTCGTGGTCCGACAAACCGAAAATCGCAGGCTTTGGAACCGCAATCAGAACAACCTGCGCCCCGTGGCTTTGACTCAACTCAATCATCCTTAGCAAGTTGGTTTTTATACTTGCTACGCTCTGACGACGGAGTAGGTCATTGCCGCCCTCCAGGAGCAGCACCACATCGGGGCGGTGTTCTTCCAGTAACTCTGAGATCCGCCGCACACCCGCAGAGGTGGTTTCCCCGTTCACACCCGCATTAATGACGCGCTTCCCGGTGAGCTCTGCGAGGACACTGGGGTAGCTCTGGGATTGCTTAGCCCCATAACCGAAGGTGAGGCTATCCCCAAAGGCAAGGATGGTGCGACTAGCGCTTAAATCAGGCGGCGGCGTGGAACGCCCGCAACTCAGCAAGTACCCACATACAACCAACAAAATCCCCATACGCAGCGGGGCATGAATCATCCTTGCGAGTCGACAATGACGCATGAGAACAAAGATCCGAGAAGGTCTTCGCCTACTCTAGGGAGGCGCTGAATAAATCGCTGTGCTCGCAATCTGACCCACCGGCGGTGCTCGCCAGTAAAAAAAAGAAGCCTCACATATTGCCTATATGCTGCAGCTTCTGCGCTTCGGCGGCGGGCCACCTTGCTTCGCTCGCGGCTTTCTTAAGCGCCTCCCTAGCCCGCCCACGATGATCATTCCCAACATCATTTCCATGCTGAGCATGGAGCTCCCGATAACGGCATGGCGATAAGTCGCTATCCGCTTCAAACCCGGATGGCCGGATCTCCTGAACGCCCCGTTGGAGCAAAGCCCACGCGTACATGTGTACCGCGCTGGCTACGATTTTTGCTCCAGCGAGGCCACTAAGAAGTCGACGAACATGGTGGTTGGGTTTTCGCTGTAGGTGCCCGATTGTCCGGAGATGTTGGCGATGTCTTTGAATAAGCGCCGGGCCTGGCGGTATTTCAGAGCATCGTAGCCGCGCAGGTTATCCAAGCCGGAGAAATGCATGATGAGCTTGCGGTCTTGGTGGCTGCTGGCAAAGCGCGTCAAAACCTGCTGCATGCGGGACATGCGCTGGGTCGCAAAAGGATGCATGGCACCGCCGAGGTCCATCTCTGTAGGCCCCACATCACCAATGACCATCACAATCTGGTGATGATTGGCTTGTGGGCGGCCAAACATACCGACCGCCAGCTCCGAGGCTTCGAGTACGCGAGAGGCTCCGCCGCGCGGGCGAATGGCGCTGAGCCAGTCTGCCACACGCCGGTAGCTGACACCCCCATCATCACTAGTACGGCGAATGGTACTCAAGGCGAAACGCTCCATTCGCGAGGCATTCCGGGCGTGCGCGTGCGCGATGATGCCAATCCGAAACTCCTTGGTGACATAGGGAAAGAGCTGGGCCATACGCCCGACCACCTGACGCAGCTCGCGAATTTCGTCGCGCATTGAGTTGGACGCATCGATCACGACCACGATCTCGACGATGCGTTCTTTGATGGTGACGGTATTGATA
The DNA here is from genome assembly GCA_019192445.1 of Oceanococcus sp. HetDA_MAG_MS8. NCBI lineage: Bacteria > Pseudomonadati > Pseudomonadota > Gammaproteobacteria > Chromatiales > Oceanococcaceae > Oceanococcus > Oceanococcus sp. HetDA_MAG_MS8. The sequence goes on along the minus strand of JAHCMK010000005.1, from coordinate 147,790 downwards.
CTGCGCTGGGCATCAATCGCGGAGACTTGCTCGGCTTCTATCTCCGCTTGGGTGACTTGGAGCTGCTCTTGCAGACCCGACACCAGCGCCTGAAGCTCATCGCGACGCGCGGCAGCGGCCTGTTGCCGAGACTGGAGGATCAGCTCTTGCTCAAAACGTTCGCGCAATAGCTCGGCTTGTTGATTGGCTAAGGTCGGCTCCTGCGGCGTGGAACTGACAATGGGTGTCTTGGGTAGAGCCTGACCGGTTTTGATGACCACCATAAAGACGGTCATCAACAAAATGAAGATGGCCATGGTGGCGAAAATCACATCGCTAAAGGACTCATAAAATCCTCCATGGGTTGTTTTCCCTCGGCGCGAGAACATGAACTAGCCCAGAGCTGCCAGGACGAGCAGCGGCAGCATGTCACCAGGCGACTCGGAATAGGCATCGTCCTGCTGCAGGCTGGCGGCGGCGGCTTTGAAGAAATCCTGACTGCGCTGGAACTTGATGCGCTGGGCACCTGAGCTTGCGTTGATTTCGTCGGTGCCCGTATACAGCCAGATGGCGCGCCGGCGGAGCCCCTCCCTGGTCCACTGCCTGATGCGATTTTGAACCGCCGTCGCACTGGCTTGATTCGCAGCACTGATGGTCTGATCGCGATATTGGTCTTCGTACGGCCCAACATCGCCGATCACAAACAGGGCCTGTTGGCCATCAAAAGCCTCCGCCGCCGAAAACTGTTGTAGGGCTAGGTCAGCGGCCCGCTCAAAAGGGGCACTACCCGCCTCGGCGCGAATGGGCGCTACAAAGTTTTCCAAGGCCCGCAGGCTGCTACCACCATCGGCGTTGAGCTGGCGGATAGTTTGCATGGGGAACACACGGGTCACGTCGATATTTTGCGGGTCTCGACGATAGGCGACCACACTGATGCGAAAAGTTTTGACGATACGCGGCATGGCCTTAGCCAGCAGCGCAATGCTCTCGCGCAATTGATCAATTTCACGCTGCATGCTGCCGGTAACATCGATCATCACTGCGAGCTCCACATCGCGAATCTCTTTGCCCTCCAAGCCCTGATACTGGGCCGTGACCTGCTCCAACTGTTCCTTTTGGCTTTGCGCCTGTTCCAGGCTTTGTTGGAGCTCTTGCAAACGCTCTTCCAGAGCTGCCACTGCCTGTTCTTCGGGTAGGCGGCCCATCTGCGGAATATCGAAGGGGGCAATGGTTGGCAGCTCGGCTTCTGGCTGCGGTTCCACCGGAGGGGAAGCGGGGTCTCGGGGCTGGTTGAGGGCCATGAATACGCACATCAACATGACCATGATGGCCATGGTTCCGAACATCAGATCAGACACCGTCTCAAAGAAGGTATCTGGCGAAGACGGCTTGCGCGCCATAGGCTTACTTCAAGCGGCCAATAATGTGAACTTCGCTGAGTTCGGCCACCAGCGCCACGAACTCCGATATGGAACGCTCGACAATCCCCGTTAGCACTCGCAGAACAACACCGCCCAGCACAGAGCCCATCAGCGTGGTCATAAAGGCCACTCCCAACCCGGCCAGCGGCCCCTCGTCCCCCGCCAGGGCGCGTAACAGACCATCACCGCCTCCACTCGCCATCATCACATCGGTGAGACTGTTCATCATCAACATCAGCCCCAAAATGGTCCCTATGAGCCCCAAGGTGATGAGCACACTGGCAAAGAGTTCCACCGCCTTATTGTCCGCTGATAAGCGCTCATGGAGAATTTCAATGAGCACAGCTTGCGAGGGTTCGTGGCCACTCTGGCTCATCGATTCCAGCGCAGCGATGTGGCGCTCAAAGTAGTACCGGCGACTGCCACGTGGTGTGGACTCTTGCAGGTTGGGGATCTTGTGAGCCAGCCTTTGAATGGCCTCACGGGTATGTTGCGAAGGCTTACCATCACCAGTGCTTTCGCGGTCACGATCGATGGCGGGGGCAAGTTCGCGAACCACATCGCCGGCCCGGTCGGCTTCGTTTTGCAGCATCCGCATCACCCCATACTGTCGGCCGATCAGAGTGGCAGCCAGGCCCAGGATCACCCCATACATGGTGTACTCCACCACATTGGACAAACCGGGATTCGTCCAGCTCACGGCAAAGCTGGTCCCAATGGCGACGGTGGCCAGGAGCAAAACGCTCAACCAGCGTAGCCAGCTATTGAGTGCATTCATTCAGGTGTCTCGGTTGCGCTAGTCAATGACCGTCGTGGCGCTGCCCGCGCTGGGATTATCCGGGCCTACGTCGGGATCATAGGGTCGGCCTGGCGGTAGCGGCGGAATACCACCCCGGGGCAGGTTCTGGGGCAACGTTGGGGGTTGCGGCGCACTGGCACTATCAGCAGCTATGGCGCCTGCATCTGGCGTCTGAGAATCTGTTTTAGCGGCAGCCGTTGCCGCGTCGGCAGACGGGGACTCGTCGGCTCCGGAAGGATTGTCAGGCGTCTGAGTCTGCTCCAGTTCGGCAAACGCCACCTGCAGTACATCGTGGCTTTGGTCTACATCGATCTCTGGCAGCATAGCTAGCTGGGCCCCGTCACTCGCCTGAGTGAGGTCTTCCAAAAGGTAGCGTGCGGCGGCTAGGGAACCTTGCTCAGCCACGCCCTCGGGCATCTGCACCACCTGTTGGAGAAACTCGGGGGTGTTCATGGGCGCATGATCTTTGGTTCTAAGCAGCACATTCGCCAAAGCTAGCTTGGCGGTCCTTGACCCCGACTGGGCCTGCGCGACGAGTTTCTGCCAAGCAGCCTGCGAACCTGCTTGCGCGGCCAGAAGCTCCATGAGCGCTAGTTTTTCTTCCGGCGACAGCGCCTGAACCATGTGCTCAGGCTTGCCCACCGCGCGCGCCAGAGTGGCATCCTCCACAGGCTGGTCGCGGCCGGACCATTCCTTAACATCCGCTGGCGGACTGGGGCGCTGAGCCGCTCCTGGCTCAATGGCTGTGGTGGGCTCCATCGACGGCGCAGCTTCCGGAGTCGCAGCGGGTTCAGCGACCCGGGTTGGGTCCGTCGTTTGTGGCGGAGTAATCCTCCACTGCTCAGCCACCCGCACCGGGAACTCCATCACCGGCTGTGTCGCCGGAGACATCATGGCTTGTATGTGTAGCTCACGGGCCTGGGGGCAGCGTAGCCATGCCTTGGTGGCAATTTGCGAAATGGCATCCTGGAAGCGCTGATTCAGATAGCCAAAATCGTCTGGTGATGTCGCTTCGACCCGTACGGTCACTGGGGCTTGGCAGGCCTCGGATTCCAGCAAAGCCTTGTAGGTTCCATCGTCGAAGACCACAGGCGCGGCCAAAACCCACAGCGGCGCAAGAAGCAACCCAGCGCAGGCCCAGTGCCTAAGCATTGCGAAGAATTTCCGCTGCGCGATCCAGGAGCTGCTGCTCAATGTAGCGGTCCAGTTCGTTGATAGTTTGTTGCTGCCTGGCCAACTCATCCAGGAGGGCTTGGCGCCGCGCCCAGTCGGCATCGGCCTTATCTTTCTTAGCCTCTAGTGCTTGTATTTGGCTTTGCAGAGACTGAATGTCTTGCTGAATCAACTCGATTTCCGCTGTCTTCTTCCCCATTTCCTGACGTAATGCTGCGGCTTTCTGGCGCAGCGGGGACGTGGACCGCTCAACCGCCGCAAGTTCGGTCTGTGCCCTTCGTAGCTGCACTTGCAGCTCTTGGCTGCGTGTTTGCGCGGCCGCCACCTGCGCTTCGCGCTCTTCAGCACGCTGCCGCTGCTCGTCAAGATAGGCTTGAGTCTGCGTATTGGAGCCCATGGCATGCTTGACCCCGCAAGCCGCACTCCACCCTGCGGTGCTCTTCCCACAATCGGTAGCGCAACCGAGCAGAATGATTGGCAAAACCACGCTGAGTAGTGCAACCCGCATCAGCGCCTCCGGTTGATGGTTTGGTCGGCGCTGGCAACTTCTTCCTGAATGCTTTGCTCCACGCCATTGAGACGCTGTATGGAGGCGAGCAACTTGTTGCGCTGTGCTTCTAAGGTCGCTTTGGCTTGCAGTAACTGCTGGTCATTCGGGGTGGCATTCAACAAATCCTGCACGGCCGCTAACTCTTCATCGACCAAGCGTTTGCGGGTTTGCAGATTCAGGCGTTGCTCTCTCAAGGCCAAACGCTGTGTATTCAGGGTATTGCGTAGTTCTTCGGCTTGCGCCACATAGGCCTGGTCCGAGCGGGTTCGCCGGTTGAGTTGCTCTAGCTCACGTCGAGTTTGTGCGATAGCCTCTTCAGCCTGCCGCGCCTGCAGGTCGGCTTGGTAAATCTCGTCTTCCGCAGCGTTGAAGCGCCGCTGGTATTCCACTTTTTGAGCGTTGTATTGATTCCGGCCCTGGTCAGAGAGACCACCAACCACGGCACCCGCGGCTCCGCACACTGCGGCTGAAGTGCCGACCGCAGATTTACTGCCCCCCACCAGCGCAGCCGCAATAGCGCATCCCGCGGCGCCGCCCAGAGCAAATATGCCGGCACTGTTCGAGCTTTTGGGTGTAGCAATGGGAGCCCCTGCGGCAGCAAATAAGGCTTCGGTACTACTTGTGGATTGGGTAGCGCAGGAGGCAAACAGAATCGCCAAGATCAGAGCTGGCGTATATCGGAGCTGAGCATAGGGCATGGCGTTTCTCCTGAGTTGCGGCTCTGGTTGGGTCTCAGTGTTTCAGATCTGCGGCTCAGCGATTAGCTGCGCACTGAAGTAATCCTGAGCGGAGCCGTTTGCTGGCACCGATTCCAGCAAACGCAATGAGGTATCGATGGCTTCTTTGGCAGTTTTTTGCGTGGCGCTGAGCTCAGCTTTGGCCGTAGCAAAGTAAGCCTGGACTTGCTCTGGCTGGCGCAAGTAAAACGGATGCAATGTCACCAGGGCACTGGCCCAATTGCTGCCAGCGTTGCGGTAATCCTCGATGGACTGTTTAACACTCATCTGAAATGTCAAGGCCATTTGTTCCTCGTTACGCTCTTGGGCCTCTTGTAGATACGCCCGATCGAGCTCCAGTTTGCGAGTCACCGTGGCGCGCAGCTCAGCAGCATTGGAGATGGTTCGGAAGATTTCTGAAAATTCATGCCCTTCTAAGCTTGGCTGGGACCGGAAAACGCCACTGTCCCACAGAGCATAGCCAGCGCCTGCACTCGCTAAACAAACAATCACCAGCAATAAGCCCAGCACCAGCTTCCCTCTCCCGCGAGGCGGAGGAAACTCGGACCCAGTTGCGGCCGAAGCCGTGGACGCTGCTGGTGCTTTGGAAGAGTTGCCATGATCCTGCGACTCCTCAGAAGGTTTTTGGTTCGTTGGAGGTATGTAGATGCTCATCGCCGCCTTGGGTGTCCTCATGCTACTACGCTCGATATTACCGAGGCTGGAAGTCGTCCATCCAGTTTGGACAACAACCGAGCATCAGGGTGCAACCACCGGGTATCCAAGCAACAGAGTTCCCTCGGTCACTCGCGCACAGCAGCGCTCAACTCAGTATCAACCACATGGCGACGCCCGCCATCAAGACTGCGCTGGTACGGTTAAGCCATTGTCCCAATCCACGCTGAACCAAGGAGTCGCGCAGCACCCGGCCGCCCTGGGCGTAGATCAGCAGACAGCAAAACTCGATGACCACCATCAGGCCCAGCAGGACGCAGGCCTGCGGTAACAGCGGTTGCTGTGGGTTGATGAATGGCGGCAGCAACGCCGCAAAAAATACCCAGGCTTTGGGATTCAATGCGGCGGTCACAAAGCCCTGGGAAAACAGTTGGGAAACCCCGACGACAAGCTCAGGGCTGTCCAGGGAAATGGGCGCAGGGGAATTCCAAGCGCCCCATGCCGACCACAACAGGAAGGCAGCGCCCAGCAGCTTTGCGACGGAAAACACAGCGGGCGACTGCATGAGCAAAGTACCAACGCCGGCCAGAGCGGCAGCACCGACCAGGGTAATCCCAATGAGCTCCCCCAGCATCATCCACAAGCTGCGGCGCAGCCCGATTCGGATACCTAGCGACAGCGCCAAGGTCATACAGAGCCCAGGGCTCAAGGCAATCACAAAGAAGCTCAAGGCAAAGGCGAGCACCTGAGTAGCGTCCATATCAGCAATCACTTGGACAGACGGGAAGGATGAAAAGACCGGTGAGGGCGTCGGCTATAGCTGCTTGCTTCAATCGCCCAGCACAGCACAAAGCAGGGAAAGGGGTTCAAGCCAAGCACTGGCCCAATCATAGCTCCATAGACGTGGCGCTCAGCCCTGCCCGTGTTGGCGGAGGAGTATAGCCTCGAGGCTTTGCAGCTCGCGTCCAGCCACCTATGCTGAGGGGGGTTCTATTTGGGTGAGTGCCCATGCTCGGTCTTATTCTTCGCACCCCAGCAAGGCCCTTCGCCAAGCTGATGCTTTTGTTGGGCATCATGGCGGCGGCCACCAGCAATGCGGCCGGCCCTGCCATGCCACAGGCTGGTGATGACCTTATGCGAGTGTATCGCGGCCTCCATGCCCATCCGGAGCTCTCCTTCAAGGAAGTTCAAACCAGCCGTTACCTCGCCCATGAACTCCAGGAACTCGGATTCTCTGTGAGCACGGGGTTGGGAGATGCCTGGGTGCGCGACAAAGCCCATAGTGCCGTCGGTGAGCTAAGGCCGGGTGTGGGCGGCTATGGCGTGGTCGGCGTGTTGCGCAATGGCCCCGGACCTACCGTCTTGATCCGCACCGACATGGACGGACTACCCGTGCCCGAGAACACGGGCGTGAGTTACGCCAGCACCGTCGAAGGTCAGACCTGGACCGGGGTCGACAGCCCGGTGATGCATGCCTGCGGGCATGATGTGCACATGACCAGCTGGGTGGGTACCGCCCGCGAATTGGTGGCCAAACGCAGGGATTGGTCCGGCACTTTGGTATTGATCGCCCAACCTGCCGAAGAGATCGGCCTGGGCGCACAAGCCATGCTGGAAGATGGGCTGTACGCGCGTTTTCCCCGGCCCGATTACAACCTGGCCCTGCATGTATCCGCCGCCACGCCGGCAGGGACGGTGTCCTATTCCTCCGGCTGGGCGCTGGCCAATGTGGACAGCGTAGACATCACCGTGCGTGGGGTGGGTGGGCATGGGGCCTACCCGCACACCACGGTGGATCCGGTGCTGATTGCGGCCCATATCGTCACCAGTCTGCAAAGCCTGGTGGCCCGCAATGTGGACCCGCAAACTCCCGCGGTGGTCACGGTGGGCTCGATAACGGCCGGCGCCAAGCACAACATCATTCCGGAGCAGGCCCAACTGCTGCTCACGGTGCGCTCCTACGCGGATGACACCCGCAAGCTGTTACTCGATGGCATCCGCCGCATTGCCAAGGGTCAGGCAGCGGCCTTCGGAGCACCCGCCCCCACCGTCGCCGTGGAAACCGACTACACCCCGGCCACCTACAACGATCCCGACCTCACCCGCCGCGCCATGGCCGCCATCGGCCGCGAAATCGGCAAGGACCAGGTGCAAACCATCACCGCCGTGATGGGCGGCGAGGACTTCTCTCAATACGGCCGGACCAGCGACAAGATCCCCAGCCTGATTTTCTGGGTGGGCGCCGTGGAACCGCAGCGCTACGCCCAAGCCCAGAAGGGTGGTCAAAGCCTGCCATCTCTGCACTCACCCAGCTTCGCCCCAGATGCCGCAAAGACCATCGACACAGGCGTACGCGCCATGACTGCCGCTGCCTTGGCGCTGCTTAAAGAGGATTAACGGGGCGCTAGGAGACCAAGACGGCTTTTACCACCACCCTGTCATGGAGGCGCTGAAGACATCCGCGAGCCAGGCAAAGTGGCCCGCCACCGGAGCACAGCGCCCGCAGCATATGGGCGATATGTGGGGAGTGCGCGCATCTCCGGCGGGTCAGATTGCAAGCGCAGCGATTTACCCAGCGTCTCCTTAGGGTGCGAAGGCACTGCCGTCGCAAGAAGCCTTGTCCTCGCCCTGAGCAAACCAGATCGGCGTGGTGACCGCCACAACTTCGTCCAGGCGCTCATCGCCATCCTGGTCGGCGGTGTCAATCACGCGGGCGAATAACCACTGCTCTTCAGGCTGGTCAGGTGCCTGGGCGTAGGTCAGCTCGGCGCCATCCACGGCGGAAGCAACAATGCCACCTGCGCCCACCAGCTCAATGCGTGGCGAAGCCACACCCGAGACCTTGACTGAGAAGGTCATTTGGCGACCGGCCGGCAGGCTCACGCGGCTGCCCATGGGCCAAGCATTCGATGCCGCTCTACGTCCGAAGGGGCTGAAGCTCATCTTCGGGCGCCACCAGGATGACGCCATGCGCCAACTCGAAAATCTGCTAAGCGCAGGCCTTGGGCACTCCGATCGTGTAGACGATGACTTTGGTCACAACGCCCTCGCTGCGCAGACGCAGCGCTCCTTGGTTGGCGATTAAGGAAGCCGGGTTGACTCTTCGTCATTGACGCAATTCAATCCTGTGCCTAAGCCATCATTCTTGATGCGTACACGAACGCTGTACTCCGTCACGCGCTGAATCGGACCTGCGATCGTACGATCCTTTAATTACTTTCCTCTGGAAGTCAGAAGCTGGGCCCCTACTCAACCGCCCCCCCCGGCTGTCAGCGGCGACCCACACATGCCAATAGCGATTGACAGCCGCGCACGGTTGTCGTAGAAAAGAAAAAGCCATGACGACGCGGCTAACTTGCGGGTCAAGGCTGGAGAACAATGAGGAAGGATGTCAACAGAGGTCAGTGCGCCTCGGCCTGTGCGTTGCACAGGCCGTATTCATTGATAAGGCCTCCGTCAATGCGGAGGGGCAGCGCACGGCAGCTGTGCGCCGAGCGTGATCGTGGGTCCCATCAGAAACGATGCTTTGAACCCGTGGCACGAGCTGTTGTATGCCGGTTTCTGCAAGTGAGCCCGAGACTATTACCCAACGCCATAACACTCGCCGTAACACTCGCCGTGTTGTCAGATTTCCACATCGTTCCGGCGCACGTCCTCGATCGGGAAAGTCTGGCGCTACCGCGTTTCCCTGCCGATCCGGACCGCGCGCACCGAAAAAAATTCACTTTAGATTGATGCGGATCATCGGCCCAGGCCGGACGATCCCGTCATAAGCTGCGAGGACTCAGTGTAAGAGACCTCGTTCATAATCAACACCGGAGGGAACACATGAGAAGTGAAATATTAACGTGGGTCGTATATCTGGCCGCTGGCGCGACATTGACGATACCTTTTCAATCCGACGCTGACGGATTTCAGTATTTGGGAAGTAGAGACATTGACTTCATAGAAAGTGAGATCGTCGAAATCGAAGGACTCGATAAAGGTGAGTCGTGCCGTTTTCTACTCACGGATACTTCTAGTGCTCGAGACTCAAGCAACAGAAGATTGCACGTATATCGCGCGATCGACTATGAAGAATGACGCGCTCTCGTGGAGGTGGGAACTGTAAGATCCACCTCAACTGATGCAGCTGGCTTCACTATACCCGCATCCACAGTCTTGCCAATTGGGGTTGCAGCGGGTGTCTCTGGACCGGCGGGATTTTCGGTGGGCACAGCCGGAGTCGAACTCGTGGAGCTGGAAGCCTTGCTAGAACTTTCTGACTTGTTTTCAGACCCTCTTACTGCAGCGGATGAGGCGGCCGACACAAGAAATGTCTCCTGTGGATTCACTGTCGACGTTATAGACAACGAAGCAGTCTTTGCACACCAGCTGAATGAAGCGACTCCCTTGATAAACAAGATCGTGAGTGGGATTAATGTTAGAAATTCCCGCTACGAGTGGAATTCATTCTGTTGGAATGGTGGGTATTATCAGCCTCTATCGGAATCTCATTCTTCAGTTTATGCAGAACAGCAAACGGAGACCGCCTTTTTCTGGACGCCGGTCGACGAAGATGGCGAACCATCTCCATTTCTTAATGAGCCATTCCTCTCCGGCTCCACAACTTATTGCAATAGAGAGTATGAAACTGGTGATTTCAGCATAATGGGCCTCGGAGGTGCCGCTACACTCCATGCGCAAATTCAAGAAATCCCAACTGTCTACGACTGTCCATCCACAGGAAAACCCATGCTTCTGGCGTGGCTTGGAGCGACAGTAATTGCAAAGGTTACCGCTACCCGCGGAGCTCCTTTGGTCGTAAACACAATGCTCCACGAATTCATTAAAGATCGTGTTTGCGCGGACGGTGGCATAGAGTGGACTCCGCCGACGGTAATGATTTCCGGTAATTGCAACTGAGTGACTCATGCTCATTACGGCAGATTTTTTTCAGGGGTGGGCATAAATGCTCACCCCTCTATAATTCTTATAACCAACATGCTGCAGTGTGCGCGCTACGAACTCCAGTTCGCGAGGAGTAGATAGATGGGCCATTCAACGAATATCAGTCAAAACGGCACTCGTGTATTGGTGCTGACATCCATCATTGCTTCCATTTCTCTGACTGGATGTTTCGGGGGAGTGGAAGGAGGGACTTTATATGAGCCTGGCATTAGCGACCATAGAAACACGCGCTCCTTTGAGCCATTAGTCAATATAACGGAGTTCCATTGGAGTATGAGCGTAGCGGGATCATCCAGCTTATCCACTCGCATTAGGTTTCGCTTCCCCGAAACCCAGGGTCTATGCACCATTATTTTTATGACCCGATCAAACGCTTCGGATGTATCGTGGGTAGAGGCGATGAATCGGATTGAGTTCCCAGAGGTCATATGGCCGTCAGAATTTTCTTCAGCGAGATTCAGCGGCGAAGCGGAAGTACTGTACCTCGATGCGCTCGGGCTGCGATCGATCGAGAGGATGGGCGAGATCTATTCAGAGGCCCTTGAGGTGTACACGGGCGAGTCACCCGGCGGAGATGTCGTCATCACACAGATATCCAACCGATTCACTGAGCACTCAGGACCCGAGCGCATGGGGTCTGTGACTTGTGAAGACCCATTCGATGTTGTGGGCGCCACATGGGGAGATGAAGCTTATTTTCGCGACATCACGAACGCAGAAGGCGTTGGGTTCCAAAGCGGTGACCTCTCTACAACCGCCGCCTCGGCCAGTCTCAGCCTCAACAGCGACAACTCAGGCGCGTACTTCGGTTCGCTCAACGAGTACAGCGCCACCGTCATTAGCCACCCCGAGGGAATGGACGTTTTGGCATCTGGTGGGGTTCGCGAATTCCCAGCGGGGCCGGGCCAATACCAATTCGACATCAGTCAAGGGGGCGCTGATGCGGGATGGTTCGTAGCAGCATACGGCATGGATCAATCTGTCAACTTGCGTGAAATTCAATTAGACGACTCGCCTTTCGAAGAAGTTTGCATGAATGAGGTTTGTGGGTACATTCCGCGCGGTCAGTCGGACCAAGATCGAAGGGGAAAGCAGGCGTTCTCCTGGATAAGGAATTAGACCGAAGATGGAGCCATCAAATAACAACAGCATTGGCACTTGTAACATCGCTAGGACGTTTGTCGGCGTCATTTTTTGGCTATATTGGCAGGCTGCGCGGGAAGGGGTTTCTCATTTCCGATACTAACCTCCAACACTCATCGTTCGAGCGATAATTATCGCTATCGCGATGCCGCTATCGCTGTGCCGCCTCAAAGTGCAATAATTCTGGCGAATGCTCTCGAAGTATGGCGCCAGATTGATGCTGAAAATTTAGCAGAGCACGCTTTGTGGGTATTTATGTTTCAGTCGGCATGCCCGCTTCAATCCGATGCTCAATCACTGCTACATGAGCTGGCGGAAATTTTCACCTCGTCTGCAGCAATGGACGAGGGATCTGGGGGTTGGGTTGTTAAAGCGACATCTTCTATAAGACAGATCGAGATGAATCAGAGCCAGCTGACGAGTTGGGTTGATTCCGCATCAAGGCTATCCAAGGCAAGTGGTTGCCAGTTAACAGCTTGGGAGATCGTGGATGTCAATGCCAAGAAGGTTTATCGCAGCGAAATTTCTGCCAGCTCATAATTATCTGATTGAACTCATCACCGGACGTCAGTTCGTATCCCCCATGATTGGACCCTAACCGCGAGTCGGTGGCGGCGAACATGCACGTGGTCCGCTTCCGGTACTGGCAAACAAAGTTGTCCACATTGTCATTCAGCTTCATATTATGAAACTCTTGTTTGATCGAACGCGGGATCATTCAGCCGAACGGCACCGATGAGGGTCCAGTTTCGGGTTGATCTCTTCCCGCGGCCAGGTCTTTACTGACGCCACTTTTTGAAACGGCCTTCCGGTTTTGGAGAATCGCCGCATCTCCTCCGGAATAGCGCTATGCCGACGAAACGAATCACAACGCTGTGTGCCGACGCCGCTCGTCGTACCCACGTATAACAGCCTCGACCATTTGGCGAACACCAGCAATATCAATATACCCACCAACGGGATAGTCCGCTCGATATTTCAGCGAACGAAACAAATATTCAGAGTATGGATCGTCATCATTAATGGGCGTACGAACGCGTGATGTCCAGGCGTTCCGGCAAGGCTGTAAAACTCCCCATTCTTTCGGCTGCCGTGGTCAGCACGAGGACGCCGTTCCCACCATGTTGTTAGCGCGTGAAAGCGCTGCCGTCGCAAGAGGCCTTGTCCTCGCCCTGAGCAAACCAGATCGGCGCGGTGACCGCCACCACTTCATCCAGGCGCTCATCACCATCCTGGTCGGCGGTGTCAATCACGCGGGCAAATAACCATTGCTCCTCAGGCTGGTCAGGGGCCTGGGCGTAGGTTAGCTCGGCACCATTCGCAGCGGCGGCAACGATGCCCCCCGCGCCCACAAGCTCAATGCGTGGCGAAGCCACACCCGAGACATTGACCGAAAAGGTCATTTGGCGACCGGCCGGAAGGCTGACGCGGCTGCCCATGGGCCAGCGCGGCTCCGTCTCCAGTGCCGGCCGTGCCGAGAACTCCACACGCACATCGTTATAGGCATGCGCCAGGGCATAGAAGCGGCGAGCCAACATGGCCTGCTTGAGGCTATCGGGGCTGCGATCCGGGGCAATCATGATGGTTTTGGCCCGTTCCGGACGCGCCCAAGACTGGCCATGCTCGTCTTCGGCGCCAATGGGGCCGAGGTGCCAGCCCTTTCTCAGGGCATGCGCGTACCAACCACCCTCTGGGGCACCGTTGTCGCCGTCGTAGTAATCGCCGGACTTGCCATACATTTCGATGCCCACCACCCGCTGGGCTACTTCGGCGCGGTATTCGAAGTCGTTCCAGTTGTAGGCCGGATCGCCGTTGTAAACCGTTCCGCAGGTCTCAGCCAGTGGCCCCAGTTCTTCACAGGCCGCATGCAAGGTGTCTTCACGGCCGGGATGGTTGAACACCGCCAAGCCATCATTCCCTCCCAACAGATCCGCAGGCAGCCCAAACCAAAGCCAGAAGTCCTCCATGGAGATCAGATAGCCGGTGGTGGTCTTGGCGTTCCAGTCAAAGCTGGAGAAGTAGACATTGATGTGACCGAAGCGATCAGAGGTCCACTCGAAGCCGCGGAAGGCAGTGAAGTCTGGCGTCGATGCTTGCGCGGCCATGTCCGCGGTGCGCTCCCATTTCAGCACGCCATCCGGCGACGCTTGAACACAGGCTGGCAAGTCCGCCGAGGCGCAGTCGCCGTTGGCGGTGATCGGCAGGCGGGCGTTATCCGAGTGCTCCGCGCTGCCCATGAAATCCAGCCCCAGCTCTGCGCCAGCGGCAAAATAATCAGCAGGCGTAGTACCCACAGCCCCATCCGAGAACCCGCTGTGCTCATGCATGGAGCCCAGCAGATGCGGCCATTCCAGGGCGGCCTTGCAGACGGCGGGCGCATCGGATCGATCAGGCACCGATGTCACCTCGGTGGAATCATTACATGCCGGCAACAGCACGATTGGCGCCGCGCAGCACAGCAGGCGCAATACCTTGGGGAGTTTCATAGCAGTTCTCAGGGTTCTCTGCACCGTGAATAAGGGGGAGTAACGGTGCCTAACCTCTCACTATGCACTTACTCCATGACGGCTATATGAACGTCGTCTGCCCGCACATCAGGTTCAAGGACGACATAAGTCTGGTGTTGTCGTGTAGAGCGAGGGTCGACTGCGTACTCAAGATCAGCCTTTAATTTCGGCAGAGTTGAGTGCGACGCAGCCGTTGCTCGCTGCGCATGACGTGCAAAATGAAGACCCGCCCATCCACTTTAGAATGCCGATAAATGACGCGGCAGGGTGGCTCAATCACCTGTCGGTAACGCTTGCCGCCAAGTTCGCTGGGCAGCGATCCGCTATCCGGGTGCGACTCGAGTTGATCGACGTGTGCGAACACATTTTCCACGAGTGACCTCGCAGCCTCAGGGTTATCCAGCGCAATGTAATCTGCAATTGCATCCAAATCCGCGAGTGCGGGTTCAGTCCAGATTACCTCAGCCATCGGGCCATTTTGGACTTGGCCTCTTGATGGGAGACCGTGCGGCCATCTTCGACGGCTCGCTCCCCTCGCGCGATTCCCTCCAGTACACTAATCTTGTCTTGAAGCTTCTCGTAGCTCTCGATATCTACGAGATACGCCGATGGGAGCCCATGTTGGGTGATCATGATGGGTTGTTTGTCGCGCGCTAATTCGCTCAGCAAATCGCTGGCTTTACGCTTCAATGTGGTGACGAGTTCGGTCCGCATATAGTGATACTAAAGTGTCACTCACTAGCATTCAAGGGACCGGGTCAACCGCCTAGTTGAGGACGCGCGCAACTAGCCTCTGGGCCACATAGGCTAGAAGATAAACCTGTACTTCCCCTCCTGCTCTTGAATAGGGCGCCTACGCCAAAGGAATCTCAAACCGCTCCAGCAAGGCCAACAGCTCCGCCTCGGACCAGACCTCGATCCCTAGATCCTGCGCCTTGGCGAGCTTGGAGCCTGCGCCCGGCCCGGCGATCAACAGGTCGGTCTTGGCCGAGACTGAGCCGGTAACCTTGGCGCCCAACGACTGCAGATGAACCTTGGCCTGGTCGCGGGTGAGCTGCTCCAGGGTGCCAGTAAGCACAATGGTTTTGTCGCGCACCGGGCTGTCCTCAGTGGCCTGGCTGCCGCCCGCATCCTCGGGCCAGTGCAGGCCAGCTTCCAGTAGCTCCATGACCATGGCGCGGTTCACCTCGGTCTCGAAGAAATGGCGAATATGCGCCGCCACAATGGGGCCGATATCCCGGATGGACTCCAGCTCCTGCTGGCTGGCATTCATCAAGTCCTCCAGCCGGGTAAAGTGCGCGGCCAGCAACTGGGCCGTGACTTCCCCTACTTCCCGAATACCCAAGGCATACAAAAAGCGCGCGAAGGTGGTTTGCTTAGCCTGCTCCAGGGCCTGAATCACATTAGCAGCCGATTTGGCGCCCATACGCTCCAAGCCCAGTAGCTGCTCGGCATTGAGCCGGAACAGGTCCGCCGGCATGTCCACCAGCCCGGTTTCCACCAGGGTAGCCACCAACTTATCGCCCAGTCCCTCCACATCCAGTGCCCGCCGCGACACCATATGCATCAGGCCTTGGACTTTTTGCGCCCGGCAGTTCAGGCCATTGGGGCAGCGAATGACGGCTTCGTCGCCGACTCGCCGTGCGGGTGTGCCGCATTCCGGGCAGGACTGGGGCTCGGTCACTTCGACGGCCTCCGCGGGCCGCAACTCGGCCTGCACACGAACCACCTCGGGAATCACATCACCGGCACGCTGCACGATGACGGTGTCACCGATGCGCACATCTTTGCGCCGAATTTCATCCATGTTGTGCAAGGTGGCATTGGAGACCACAACTCCGCCCACTTTGATGGGACGGAGCCGCGCCACCGGCGTGAGGGCGCCGGTACGGCCAACCTGCCAATCGATGGACTCAACCGTTGTGCTGGCCTGTTCGGCGGCAAATTTCCAAGCGATGGCCCAACGCGGTGCGCGGGCGACCTGGCCAGCCTCTTCGCGTGCGGCGAAGTCATCGACCTTGATGACCTGCCCGTCGATATCGAAGGGCAACTTCGGCCGCTGCTCTTGCAGCCATTGGTAATAGTCCATGCAGGCCGTCAGATCCTGCGCCGGGCGGACCTGCGCGGCAACCTTAAAGCCCCATTGCGCAAGAACTTCAAACAGCGCGCTTTGGCTAGGGGCTACTGCTGCGCTCTGCCCGCCCAGGCCATAGGCAAAAAACTGCAATGGCCGGCGTGCGGTCACGCGGGCGTCGATTTGGCGCAGAGAGCCGGCGGCGGCATTGCGTGGATTGGCGAAGAGTTTGCTGCCCTCGCTTTCAGCGCGCTGGTTGAGCGCAGCAAAGTCGGCGTGTGTCATCACAACTTCGCCACGCACCTCCATCCATTCTGGCCAGCCTTCACCGCGTAAACGCAGTGGCACCGAGCGAATGGTACGGACATTGGGTGTTACATCCTCCCCAGCCGTCCCGTCACCGCGAGTCGCGGCCTGCACGAGCAGGCCATGCTCATACCGTAGCGAGATGGCCAAACCATCCAGCTTGGGCTCACAGATGTATGTGGGCCTGCGCTCCAGCCGTTTACGTAGCCGGACTTCCCAATCCTGGACTTCTTCCGCACTGAAAGCATTGGCCAAGCTGAGCATGGCTTGGGCATGCTTCACCGCCGCAAAACTAGTTTCTACCGGGCTGCCCACGCGCTGCGAAGGAGAATCCGGAGTGAGTAGCTCAGGGTAATCTGCTTCCAGCTCTTCCAGCTCACGTCGCAGCGCATCGTAGGCGCCATCGCTCAGCTCGGGCGCATCTTCGACGTAGTAAAGATGATCGTGCCGGCGCAGGGCCTGCGCAAGCTGCGCATGTCGATCACGAGCCGCCGCCGGAGCGGCGCCCGATTCAGCCAAGGGCGCGCCCTCGCACCTGCTCGCGCATCGCTTCCATACCCTCAATGGTCAGCGGCTGACGCTGGGCATCAACTAGTTCGGCATCAAAGCGGTCACACAGGCTTTCAGCCGTGGTCAAGGCATCTTCCAACACGGCTGGAGCACTCGAGGCCAACTGGTCCAGCTCCAGGTAAAACACCAAACCTGGAGTGCTGAGATTGTCCGCCTCGTCCGGGTTCAAGGTGCCGGGTTTGGTGATAGCGCCCACGCTGTATAGGTTGCGGCCATCAACGCCCCGCTTATGGTAGTAGCCGTGCTCGCCAAAACTCAGGCCCGCCATTTCCAGGGCCGGGTGCAACTCTCCCGCTGGCAGCGGCTGTGCTTGGCGCTGGTGAATACTAATTGCGAGAATGCCTGCCGGCATCGCAGGCGCACTGTCGTCCAGCGTAGGCTCGCTGCGGTCACCCATTTTCCGGGGCTTGCCCACTAAGCCATCATCATCAAATAACGAGATCTGCTTTTCTTTAGGCGGATGCTTCCACACCGCCTGCTGGTTACTGCGGCGTCGCACCTGCCAGTAGATCCCCCCCACGGCTAAAACCGCGACGACCAGCAGTACCATCTGCAATTCGTTCATAACTGCCTCAAGCCGGTTCTTCAGTCATTGCAACAGCTGCACTCACGTCCACGCCCACCAGGCGGGATACGCCTGCCTCCTGCATGGTTACCCCGTGCAAAGCGTCAGCCATCTCCATTGTCACCTTATTATGCGTGACTACGATGAATTGCACGTGTTCGCTCATTTCGCGCACAACATCACAGAAGCGAACCACGTTGGCATCATCGAGCGGCGCATCCACCTCGTCGAGCATACAGAAGGGCGCGGGGTTGAGCTCGAACAACGCGAAAACCAGCGCAACTGCCGTTAGCGCCTTTTCCCCGCCAGAGAGCAAGGCAATGGAGGCGTTCCGCTTGCCTGGAGGTCGGGCCATGACCTTCACGCCAGCACTAAGCACATCGTCGCCCATAAGCTCCAATCCCGCCTCGCCGCCACCGAACAAGCGCGGAAAACGCTCCTGAAACTTGGCATTGACGGTGTCATAGGTCTTTTTGAACAAGGCTCGTGTTTCTCGGTCAATCTGCGCCATCGCTGATTCCAGCTGCTCCAAAGCAGCGCGCAGATCGGCATCTTGTTTGCGCAGGTCCTCCGCCCGAGCTGACTCCTCCGCAAACTCCTCCACCGCAGCCAAGTTCACTGCACCAAGGCGAGTGAGTTTGTTCTCAAGTTCTTCCAGCGCCTGTTGCACGCCGCGCAAGCTGTGGTCCTCGTCTACGGCTTCCTGAGCAGTCCGCGGACTCAAGCCATGCTCTTGCATCTGCTCGCGCAAAGCCTCCAAGCGGCTACGTAGCCCTTCCCTCTCCAGCTTCGCCTCTTGTAAAGCCTGCAAGGCAGCTTCATTCGCCGCCCGCGCCTGCTCCAGGGCCTTCTGCGCTTGCTGGTGCTGCTGCTGGGCCTGCTGCAGCGCTTGTTGAGCCTGGTTGCGCGCGTCTACCTTGGCGGCATGCACCGCCGCCGCCTCTTCGCGCTGATGACCACGACTTTGCTCCAGAGGCAACTCCTGCAAAGCCTGCTCTGCCCGCGTCATGGCGGTTTGCAGGTTCTCCAGACTTTGCGTGCGCGCACTGACTTGTGACTCTGCCGCAGCCCGGCGCCGCAGCCACTGTTCACGCTGCCCACGCAGGGCGTTGAGCTTCTGCCGCAAAGCCTGCAACTGCTGTTGCAGACCTTGAGCTTGCTGCTGCGCCTCACGCCAGCTTTGGTCTGCCTGTTGTGCAACCACCTCACGTTGCTCTAGCTCGGCTTCGGCAGCGCGCAATGCCGACTGCCTTTGCTCTAATTCGACGTCTAGCGTTTGCTGATCTTTTTGGCTGGCCTGCAATGCCGCCTGACAATCTTCTAAGCGCTTGCCGTGCCGGTCGTGCTCGGCCTGCGCGCGATCAATCTGCGCCTGCGCTTGGTTGAGCTGATGACGCACCTGATTCAACTGCTGCCCCGTGGCAGACCAAGCTGACTCCGCCGCGCTCAGTTCTTCTTGCGCTTGCCGCAGGCTGGCTTCGGCAGATTCCGCACTGGCTTGCGCCTGCTCCCACCGTGATTGCGCTTCCTGCAAGGCCTTCTGCCGCAATAAGACCCCACCGGATTCGTCATCTGTACTTGCCGCACGCACAGCGCCCGCCCAGCGCATTTCTCCGTTGGGTAAGGCGCAGGCTCGATACCGCTGCAAAGCCTCGGCAACCTGATTCACGTCGGGCACAAAAGCCACGTCTTGCAGCATGGCCAACACAGCAGCAGGCGCGTGAACGCCATAGGCTAAGCACTGCTCAGGTGCATCTGGCAAGGTTTCAACGCTGGCAGTAATAACCGCAGAAGCCGTAGGCAATTGGGCCTGCGGCAAACGCTCCACCAGAGGCGCCTGCAGCCACTCCCGTAGAACGGCCTCTACAGCGGTTTCCCGGCCGGCTGGCACCTGCAGCACCTCACCCAGAACCTGCGTCCAGCTCATACCTTGATCTCGTAGCTGCTTTTCCACGTTACGGTCTGCGGCGCGCAGGCTACGCTCTTGCTCGGCCTGCAGCACATCTCGGCGCGCCTGAGCCTGATTACGGCTGGCGAGCGCGGCTTGCTGCGCTTGCTGGGCCGCTTGACGCTGCTCCCGCGCCGACTGCAGTCGGGCGGTTGCGCGGTCCTGAGCCTGCTCCGCGTCGCCCCGTTGTTGCTGAAGTCTGCTCAGCTCTGCGGCCAACGCCTCAAGATTTCCCTGCGGCGGGTTCTGACGCAGCTGATCCAGCTCCTGCTCCAGCTGTGCCAAGCGTCGTTGTAGTTGCTGCTGCTGGGAGCGCAGCTGTTCCAACCTAGCCTGCTCCCGTGCGCGGTTAGCGCGCGGCTCCTCAGCGGCCCGGCGCGCCTCAAGCAGGGACTGCTGCGCCGCCGACAAGGCCTCTGCCGCCGTACTTTGACGCTGGTCTTCGCCTTCCTCGGCGCTGGTGAGCTGCTGCAGCTCGGCGTCCATCTCCTGGAGAGCAGCGTCCGCACGCTTGTGCTCCTCTCGCGCCTGCTCCAAGGCGCTTTGCTGGCGCTGGGCATCGCTGCGGAGTTGCTTCAACTCATCTTCACGGACACTACGGAGTTGTTGCTGATGCGCTAGCTCTTGGTCGATCCGTGCCAGCTCGGCTTGGCTGGTGTAGAAAGCCTCGTCCGCCTGTTGTTTGGCCGCTTGCTTAGCGGTTTGAGCTTGCTCGGTGTTTTGTACCGCCACCATGGCATCTGTGAGGTCTTGACGAGTGGCGTCGGCAGCGGAATTTGCCTGGGCGATGGTGTTATCCCCGCCTTGCTGGGCTTGCTCTAGCTCCCGCCAGCGCAAGCCATAAAGCGCGGCCCGCAGCCCACGCTGCTGACTGCGATACTCCTTGTAACGCTCGGCCGCCCGCACTTGGCGCTTGAGCTTGGCCAAGCGGTCATCGATCTCGCTCACCAGGTCATTCAAGCGCTCCAGGTTTTCACGGGTATGTCGGATACGAATCTCGGTTTCCCGTCGCTTTTCCTTATAGCGGGAGACGCCGGCCGCCTCTTCGAGCATTCCGCGTAGATCATCAGGCTGCGCTTCAACCAGGCGACTGATAGTGCCTTGTTCAATGATGGCGTAATTTGCTCGCGGCCCCAGCCCCGTGCCCAAGAACAGCTCGGTCACGTCCTTCCGCCGGCATTTCTGGCCATTGATGTAGAACACCGACTGCCCATCCCGGCTGAGCTCCCGGCGTACCGCCACCTCCGTGTACGCCCCCCATTGACCGACCAGAGTGTTGTCGGAGTTGTCGAAGACCAGCTCAATGGAGGCCCGCCCCACCGGTTTACGCGTGCGCGACCCGGAGAAGATGACGTCTTCGAGGGAGCTACCGCGCAGCTGACGCGCACTGGACTCGCCCAGCACCCAGCGCACGGCATCAATCAGGTTGGACTTACCACAGCCGTTCGGCCCCACAATCGACGTGAGGTTGCTGGACAGGCGCAGCTCCGTTCTATCGACGAAAGATTTGAACCCGGCAAGCCGAATGGCCGAAAGACGCAAAGCCAACCCCCTGACAAAAACGGGCTAGTGTAAATTACCGCCTCCCCCGCTGACAGCTTATTTTTTGGCCATGTCCACAAGCCCCAATCAGGATCTGGAAACCTTTCCTAACCCCAAGCCCGAGCGCGACTTCGTCATTCGCATGCGTATGCCCGAATTTACTTGCGTATGCCCGAAGACCGGACAGCCCGACTTTGCCACGCTGTATCTGGACTACATCGCCGACCAGCGCTGCATCGAGTTGAAGTCTTTGAAGCTATATCTGTGGTCCTATCGCGATGTAGGCGCCTTCCACGAGGCCATTACCAACAAGATCGCGGATGACCTTGTGGCCAAGCTAGAGCCCCGCTACCTGCGCCTACGTGCCGAGTTCTATGTGCGCGGCGGTATCTACACGGATGTCATTGCCGAACACCGCGCCGCCGACTGGACCCCACCGCCGCGGGTCGCACTCGATTAAAGATCAGCCTCCCAGCGCACCGCAGGTCAATTCTGCGGTGCGTTTGATGTTCATGGAACGATGGCCGAAGGCTAGTCGGAATGCGGCCGTTGACTGTGGTATCGACGCAGCAAGGTTTGCAGCGCCTTGAGATCGGCATAGCCGAACTCCTGCATGTTCAAGCCTTCGACACGCCAAGAATGGTCAGGCTCCCCCAAACCATCACACACCGCTGCTGCGGCCGTGAAATCCTGCTCACGGGTATCTGCATTGATGGTGATCAAGGTCGCCAATCCGGCGCGCGCCGCGGCTGTCAGACCCATGGCAGAGTCTTCGATAGCCACCGCGTTATGCGCCGGCACATGCAGCTTCTCTAGGGCTTTGCGATAAATATCCGGCGCGGGTTTCTTACGCTTCACTTCTTCGCCGCTCACGATCAGGCTGAGCTGCTGCTGCAGGTCCGGACCCAGCGTATGCGCCAATAAGGGCTCCAAGCTGCGCCTAGACGCATTGGTGACCAAGGCTACGCGGACTCCCGCATGACGCGCCTCTCGAATGATACGACCGATGCCATGGCGCAGCGGCACCGACCCCGATTCCACCCTTTGCCGAAAAATGCGCGACTTAGCCGCATGGACCTGGTTGACCCAGGCCGCAAGATTGCGCTCCGCAGCATCGGCGTGCTGCCCCAGAGGCGGCTTATGTGCCGCCACGAAGTGACGGATGCGCTCCTGCCCCCCAGGCTGCAACAGAAGATCGTCGCGGTAGAGATCGGCGTCCCAGGTCCAGGGCAACTCTAGTTCGGTAAACGCCTGGTTGTAAGCGGGCAAGTGACCCAGCGCTTCGGTATCGGCGATTGTCCCGTCGACATCAAACAACAAGGCTTCAAGCCGAATATCCATTCCACCAGAGTCGTGCAGCGCTGTTCGTGCAGCATAGCGCGGCTCTGCGTGGCGCGCAGAAATGGTTTTTTTGTGCAGTGCGAGCTTGCGCTTCGGCATTACATTTGCTACCAATGCGCGGTTTCCATTTACTGACTCTGACCGCAACACACATGAGCACCAGCACGCCGAACCCAGAACTGGGCTCCTTTGCCCCCTATCAACCCTCCGAGGGGGAGGAGTACATGAGCGCCGCACAGCGTGCGCATTTCCGGCAGATTCTTGAGGCGTGGAAATCAAATTTGATGGCCGAAGTGGATCGCACCGTGCACCACATGCAGGACGAAGCGGCCAACTTTCCAGACCCCACAGACCGCGCAACCCAAGAATCGGAATTTAGCTTGGAACTGCGGACCCGCGACCGCGAGCGCAAGTTAATTCGGAAAATTGAAAAAACGCTGCGCCGTCTAGATGAAGACGAGTTTGGCTTCTGTGACTCCTGCGGCTCCGAGATTGGCATTCGTCGGCTGGAAGCACGCCCCACGGCCGATCTTTGCGTGGACTGTAAGAGCCTGCAGGAAATTCGCGAGCGTCAGTTAGGCCGCTAAACCGCCGCGCGCCCCTATGGCGCTAAGCATGTTGCGCGCCGGAATCCATGCGCTACCGCGGTCGCTTTGCTCCGTCTCCTTCTGGTCCACTGCACCAGGGCTCGCTTTTTGCGGCTCTGGTGTCTTGGTTGGATGCTCGGCGCGCGGGCGGGGAATGGCTCTTACGTTTCGAAGACGTCGACACTGAGCGCTGTCAACCAGAGTTTCAGAACCTCATTCGCCAGCAGCTTCGTGACTTTGGTTTGGAGTGGGACGCCGAACTCCCGGCTCAATCCACCCGCAGCGACCGTTACCGAAGTCTAGTCAGGCAGTGGTGGGAGCAAGGCCGGATCTATGCCTGTGCCTGTACCCGGCGCGACCTCGCCCTCTTTCGGCGCGCAGGCGAAACCTGCTATCCCGGCATTTGTCGCGATAAGCAGCTGCCTATGGAGGGTCATGCACTGCGCTTTCGCCTACCCGAAGATGCTCAGCTAAGCTGGACCGACCGCTGGCAGGGGCCACAGCAGGTCAATGTTGCCGCCCAATGTGGCGACCCCGTGCTACGCCGCCGTACGGGCGACTACAGCTACCAGTTTGCGGTGACCATCGACGATGCTGAGCAGGGCATCACTCATGTCGTGCGAGGCTGTGATTTGTTGCCATCGACGGGTCGCCAGATGCTGCTACTTCAAGCGCTCGGTGCCCCAGTTCCACAATACGCCCACCATCCCATCTTGTTAGGCTCGGACGGCAATAAGCTCAGCAAGTCGACGGGTGCTACAGGGATTCGCGCGCACGATGCCCCCACGAAGCTACACTCGCTTTGGCAAGCCTTCGGCTACGCCTGCCCGGCAGAGCTCGCCACAGCGCCTGTGGGCGAGCAACTGCAATGGGCCCTAGAGCAACCAGAAACACCTTTTCCTGCGGCATCTGGCACACTAGCGCCTTTCGTGCAGTGCAGCAGCTGAATGGCTAAGGTCCTGAGTCGCCGCGGGAATTCGCCCTCGGTCCGGCTGATCAACAAGTATCCCAACCGTCGTCTGTATGACACCGTCATCAGCCGGTACATCACCCTGGAAGAGATTCGTGACCTCGTCATCAACAATGTCGAGTTCCGGGTGGAGGATAAGCGGACCAAGGAAGACATCACCCGTAGCATTTTGCTGCAAGTGATTATGGAGCAGGAAGAAAAAGGCACGCCCATCCTCTCCAAAGACGTGCTGCTGCATATCATTCGGTTTTACGGCGACACCATGCAAAATAGCGTCAGCCATTATTTGGAGCTGTCGTTAGAGCTATTCTCCGACCAACAGGCGCAATTTAAAGACCAAGTTCGCAAGTTAGTCGGCAGTGCCGGCAACCCCTTGCAGTCGCTCAAGGAACTTGCAGACGACAACCTCCCGCTGTGGCGTAAAGTACGCCAGGAGTTTGTCTCCAGCATTAGCCTCAAACGCGACGCCAATACTGCGGGCAAGGACGACCACGCAGACGCGGACACAACGCCCGCCAGCAAGAAGCCACGCGCAGGCTAAGCTGACGCAGGCTGGCGCTGCTGTGTTGCTCGCAAGCGCGAACCAGGCCCACTCAAGACATGGGCCCATTGTCATCCGGCTGTCACCGAGCTTTGGCACTCTGGCCCGGCTTACAGACCCCCACCGGCATCGCCATTGTGCGAGCCGGACGTGGGGTCACCAAGCCAACTTGTCTTGTCCGCCCGGTTTAATTGTGCATGGAACCTCAGCGGGGTTCGGGCAGCAACAGGAAGCCCACCACCGTGGTGATTACAGCGAACACCAAAGGGATACCACAGCCCCGCGAACATGCTGCCAAAGGCCGCGACCAAGGCAAATGCCATCGGCGGTAGCAAACCACTCATCCGGTCATTGACGGCATGGCAGGGCAATGCAGCGTCAGCAACTCAACGATTCACGCTGCGGTGTCATTCACCGCGGAGAAAAATTGCTTGCAGGTTATGCTCGCCAGAGCCCCGTAGAGGAAGAATTGGAAATAGCGCTCGGGAGGGCATCTGGTGACATCGCCTGGAAGGGCGCCAGGACGGGAGTTTCAGCGCGCAATCCCTATGTCAGCAGTTTTGTCACCAACCCGCCGACATAACGGCAACATTGAGTATGATCATGACGCCTCCGATCTTGAGCAAGCAGAGCACTTGCAAAGGGTCGTTGAGCGCGACAGGCTGGTTAGTGCCTTTAGCTGTCACTCGATAAACGGGTTCATCAGCAAATCCGGGACCGGCCAGCCGTCAAGATCTTTGACGTTTCGTGTTACCAACACCATGCCGCGTGCCTGCGCAGTAGCTGCTAAGAGACCGTCGATAACGGGGAACGGACGGATACATTGAGCGCGTCCCCATAGTTGTGCTGCATTCAAATCAATGGGAAGGATCCGATCGAAATATCCGTCGATGATGCGACTCAGCCAGGCTTCAAGGGCCACACCCTGTACCGGGTCGCTCACTCTTCTAGCTTCGATTCCTTTACGTATTTCGCCGACCACCAGTACGCTCAGGAACAGCGAGTCTGGGTCGGCTTGCCCGAACCATTGCTCAACACCTTGATTGCGACGGCCTGGTGGCTTGCGCAGTTCACTGAGAATGTTGGTGTCGATCAGGTAATTCACAGTGCAACATCACGTCCTGTATCTCGTGGACGCTCAAAGATTTCGTCGTCTCCACTAGGGATACCAGCCAACAGGGACTTGAAATCATTCTTATCCTTGTGACTTCGCAAAAGCACCGAGCGAAGCAACTCCCGATGCTCCTCCTCGGCGGAGCGCCCATGCTCGGCGGCGCTGATCTTGAGGGCTCTCACGACTTCGTCTTCGAGGTTTCTGACAATAAGTTGGGCCATCGTCATCACGACCGATATCATTGATATCAACAAGTCTAGCCCCCTACAGTGTAGCGATCAAGCAATGACTGCTACGCGCCCAATCCCAGCGTTGCTAGTCATAACCCGTTCAATGATCCGAGCTGCCCTGACCTGCCCCCCAGAGTCATCCCGGGCATTGTTTAGTCGCGTGCCGGGAGGTGCCGCTCAGCACACCGTACTCAGAATCCGTAGGGGCAGAGAAGTAAATCCGTGTAGACGGCTGCGATGATGGCTACACCGGAAGCGGTGAGATTCGGCTTGACCAGCCCCAACGTGCCCTCAGTAAATCGCGCTTAGCACCAGGACGCACAAGCCCGTCGTCGTCACCGGAATCAGCACGGACACGACAGCGATGTCCTTGTAGGCCTCTCGGTGCGAGAGACCACAGATCGTCAAGAGCGTGATCACGGCGCCATTGTGCGGAAGGCTGTCGAACCCGCCACTGGCCATCGATGCGATGCGGTGCATCAATTCCAGCGGTATGCCAGCCTCTTGCGCCAACTGGCTGTAAGTCTCCCCCAGCGCAGCGAGGGCGATGGACAAGCCGCCGGAGGCTGAACCGGTGATCCCGGCGAGCGTGTTGATCGCAACCCACTCCGAGATCAGTGGATTGCCCGGCGAGATGTTGATCACCGCATTCTTAACCAGGGCAAACGCAGTGAGCCCCGCGATTGTCGCCCCGTACCCCACTTCCGATGCCGTGTTGAATGTGGGCAGCAGTGAGCCATTGGCGGCGATACGCAAGGTGTCCGTGAGTCTATCGATCGATCGCAGGTGGATCAGAATCACGGCCAGGTTGGCGACGACGAGAGACAGAATCATCGCCCACAGACCGCGCACCTTGCCGATCTCCGTTCCACCGTAGGTTGCCTCAGCCAGATAGGCCGTATCCCAGGTTGGGATCACGTACTCGACCAGCACAAAGTTAACGGCGATCACCAGCACGATGGGCAAGACTGCCAGCGCAACGGGCGGCAGCTGCTCACTGGTCGCAGTGGGTTCGTTCGTATGCCCCTCGCCATAGCCCTCGCCCTGCTGGGCGGCGAGATGCCGCTGCCAGTTTAGCCACAGCACGCCCCCACCCAGCATGCAGGCACCACCAACCAAACCCAGCAGTGGCGCGGCAAAGGCGGTGGTCTGGAAATACGGCATCGGGATGAGGTTGTGAATCTGCGCAGTTCCCGGTAACGCCGTCATCGCAAAGGTGAAGGCCCCGAGCGCGATGGTTCCGCCGAGCAGGCGCTTTGGAATATCCAGCTCGCGGAAAAGCGCGGCGCCCAAGGGGTACACCGAAAAGGCGACGACAAAAGCCGACACGCCGCCGTACTCGAGCAGCCCGCAGGCCAGGACAATGGCGACAATCCCATTTCGCGCACCGAGCCGGCGAATGAACAGCTTGGCTATCGCACGCGCGCAGCCGGTGTCTTCCATCAACTTCCCGAAGATCGCACCCAGCAGGAAGATGGGAAAATACTTGATGGCGAAACCGCCCATCGCGGACATGAACACCTGCGTGTAGGTCGCCAGCAGAGGCACACCGCCATTGAAGACACAGGCCATCAAGGCCAGCACGGGGGCCAGAATGATCACCGACACGCCGCGGTAGGCGAGGTACATCAACAAACCTAGCGACAACACAATGCCGATGATTCCGATCATGCCGTATCTCCCTGCACAGTACGGTAGCCGTGGCATCGCGGCTCCATTCGTTGCGACGCAAAGCCTATCGCAACCATCCAAACACCGTGTCGTTGCTCCGCTGGCCCTACGAATACTTTGCGGTTAAGGTCGGCCCATGTTCTCAGGGACGCAGGGTGTTCAAATTTTTGTGTCACCTAGTGTCCTGTCTCCGAAGTTCGTTGCATATCAGCGAGTCAGAACGCGGTGTGCCGCTAGGCGCGCTCGCGCAGGAATGGTTGTTCCATTTCAAGCGAGCGCAACACCGCGGAACGCCGCGTTCTGGCTCGCCCGCAGGGAGCCCCTCAAATCGCCCGCTACCGCGTTGCGCTCCTTGGCAAGGGAATGACCATTCCCGGCGGAGCGCGCCTTGTATCGAACGATTTGAGGGGCTCTGATATGTAACGAACTTCGGAGACAGGACACTAGATGGGCTTGTGATGATCATCATGCTCCCACCGAAGCTCATCGCCGATTCCTTTTGGGGTTTGGGGTGTGTACACGATGAACTCTAGGTTCGGATACAAGCTTTCCATGTCACCGGACTCTATGCGCCAAGATGACCTTGAGCTTGGGTTGCTCCGCCGATTCAGTCTTCACGGTAGAGTTTGAGAATGCTGGAAAAATCCAAGCTGGCCGACGACTGACTGTGTAGGGCATAGAGGTTCCGCGCCAACTCGCCCAGAGGAATCGCCGCCCCCGTTGCGGTAGCCGCGCTAGCAGCCAGGCCCAAATCTTTGAGCATGAGGGCGCTGCCAAAACCGCCGCTATAGCCGCGCGAAGCCGGAACGCCGTCCATCACACCGGGCCAAGGGTTGTATTTCTCCAAGGACCAGTTCCCACCTGAACTTTTCTGCATGATTTCCGACAGCACCGCCGGATCCAAGCCATTGGCTACGCCCAGTGATAGAGCCTCAGCAGTACCGGCCATATGAATCGCTAACAGCATGTTGTTAGCAATCTTCGCAACCTGACCGGCGCCATGCGCCCCGGCATGAAAAACATTGGCCCCCATAACGTCCAGCAAGGGTTTTGCCCGTATCAAAGCCGCCTCCGGACCACCGACCATAAAGCTCAGCGTTCCGGCTTGCGCTCCTGCGGTTCCACCAGAGACGGGAGCATCAATGCAATCCAAGCCCTGCTGCGCAGCCGCCTGGGCCAGATCACGCGAGGTTTGGGGCGCAATCGTGGAACAGTCCACCACAAGCGTGCCCGCCGCTAAGGTCTGCAACAGGCCATCTGGCCCCAGATAAAGGCTTTGCACATGCGCACTCGCTGGCAGCATTGAGATGACGATATCGGCCCCGCTGGCCGCTTCCTGGGCTGAGGCAGCCACTCCCGCGCCGACCTGTTTAGCTTGCTCACAGGCCTCGGGCACCAGATCGAAAACTTGCAGGGCATACCCGGCCTGCACCAAGTTCTGGGCCATTGGCCCACCCATATTCCCCAGACCAATAAAGGCAATATGCGACATGTTCCTTGTCTCCCCTAAGAGTAATTAGTGCGGGCGCCCGAGATCTGCCAGAGGGTGCGGCCCTTCCCAACGCGGCTCTAGCCAACGCTCGATGAGCTCTTGCCCTACCTGATCCCAGCCTGCGGCTTGCCAGCGTGGGTTTTTGTCTTTGTCGATGATCAAGGCGCGTATGCCTTCGGCAAAGTCACCCAAGGCGCAGCAACCCAAAGCTGCTGCAAACTCTGTGCGCAGGACTGTGGCCAGGTCGGCGCGCTGAGTGCGCTGCTGCAAGTACCAACCTAAAGCCGCCGAACTCGGCGCACCGCGCGACAGTGCTTTGGCATGCGGAGCCGCCCAAGGCTCGCTGTCGGCCCAGTCTTCAAGCGCTGCCTTGGCTTCCAGCGGGGTGGGCAATGAGGCAATGTTCGCCAACGCTGGAAAATGCGCAGCGAGGCTGCTTGCAGGCGCGAGCGCAGACTGTGCGTGCAGGTAGCGACGCAGCAAAATCTGGTCCTGCTGGGTATCTGCGGTCCACTCTACGCCAGCCAATCCACGCATAACCGTGTCTTTTTGCTCGTGTGGAATATGCAGATCAGCCAAGCCGGCAAAGATGGCATCCCCGGCATTTAAGCGTGCGCCAGTCAAGGCTAAATAGCGACCGATACCACCGGGCATTTTGCCGAGAAACCAACTCCCACCAACATCCGGGAACAGGCCAATCCCAATCTCTGGCATGGCCAACATAGATTCGGCGGTAACAATGCGGTTTGCGCCGCCACAGGCCAAGCCAATTCCTCCGCCCATGACGATGCCATGCATCCAAACCACCAAGGGCTTTGGGAATGTATGCACGGTGTAATCCAGGCGGTATTCCTGACCGAAGAACTGTTGTGCGTAGGGGTTAGGCTTTTCACCATACTCCTGCATGGACGCATAAAGCTGTTGTAAATCCCCGCCCGCACAAAAGGCTTTGTCACTGGTGGCGTCCAGCCATACGGCCACCACCGCAGGGTCTGCAGCGCTGCGATCCAAAGCCTGCTGCAGTTCTTCCACCATATCCAAAGACAGAGCGTTCAATGTCTTGGGGTTATTCAGACTGAGGATGGCAAGCTGACGCCCCTGGCCCAAATCCTGGTGTTGGACCTGCAAGATACTCATGCGCCTTTGCTCCAGCGCGGCTGGCGCTTCTCCAAGAAAGCCGTAACACCCTCGGCTTGGTTCGGCCGATCGAAGAGCGCAAGAAAGGCTTCCCGTTCGGCCGGGAGTGCCGCTTGCGCCGGCGCGCGCGCGGCCTGGATCAAACGTTTGGACGCCATGACCGCATCAGGAGACTGTTTGCTGACCTTAGCGGCAAGACGCTGCGCAGCCGGCAGCACCGACTCCGCGTCAACAACCTCTTCCACCAGGCCAATCCGCTCGGCCGTGGCGGCGTCAATGCGCTCGCCACAGAGAATGAGCCGCTTTGCCCAACCTTCACCCACCAGATGCGCCAACCACTGAGTGCCGCCAGCACAGGGCAATAAGCCAACAGACGCCTCGGGCAAGGCCATTTGGGCGGAGTCCGAGGCGATCCGCATGTCACACGCTAATGCGGCCTCAAGACCACCGCCCATCGCGTAGCCATTGATCGCCGCAATCGTTGGAAGAGGGCAGCTCGCCAAGGCCTCAAAGGCTGCACCAAAAGCCTGCGCCATGGATGCTCCGGCGAGCTTTCCACCTTCGGCAAAGGTTTTGAGATCGGCGCCCGCGGAGAAGAACTTTGGCCCCTCACCGGTGATGATGAGTGCACGCACCTGAGGGTTATGGGCGATCTTGTGGAGCACACCCGGCAAGGCACGCAAAGACTCCAGAGTCCAGGTATTTGCCGGGGGGTTGGTGATGGTCACAATGGCTGTGCTGCCGTCGATGCGCACAGGGAGTTGATCACTCATACGAATCCATCCAGGTTGTCTTGATCCAGGGCATGGCGGCCAACAATAAGACGCATGATCTCATTGGTACCCTCCAAAATTTGGTGCACTCGCACATCCCGCAGCAGGCGTTCTAGGGGGTACTCTTTGATGTATCCATAACCGCCATGGAGTTGCAAGGCCTCATTGCACACCGTGAAACCCACATCGGTTGCAAAGCGTTTCGCCATGGCGCAATACACACGGGCCTCCGCTGCGGAGGCATCCAACTTAGCCGCCGCTAGGCGAACCATCTGACGCGCTGCCACTAGCTCTGTGAGCATATCGGCCAATTTATATTGCACCGATTGAAACTGGGCTAATTCTTGACCGAATTGTTTACGGCTGCGGACATAGTCCAGGGCGGTCTGCAGTGCACCTTGAGCAGCGCCTAAAGAGCATGTGGCGATGTTAATACGGCCACCATCCAGCCCTCTCATGGCGATCTTGAAGCCATCGCCTTCCTCACCAAGACGCTGACGCGCTGGTACCCGCACCCGATTGAAGGCGATGGCACGTGTAGGCTGACTATTCCAGCCCAGCTTGGCCTCCTTCTTGCCGTATTCGATACCCGCACTTTGGGCATCCACGGCAAATGCGGAGATACCGCGAGCGCCATCATCGCTGGTTCTGGCCATGACCACTAACCAGTTGGTCGCCCCCGCACCGGAAATGAACACCTTATTCCCGGTAATGAGGTAATCATCGCCATCAACCTCAGCGCGCGTCCTCAACGAAGCGGCATCTGATCCGGCGTTCGGTTCGGTAAGGCAATAAGACGCGAGTAATTCCCCACTCGCCAGACTCGGCACCAACTCCTGGGCGAACTCTGCTTGGGCCCACTGAGACACCATCCATGTGGCCATATTGTGGATGGTGATAAACGCTGTGGTGGAAGGGTCGTAGCGTGCCAGCTCTTCAAAAATGAGATGGGCATCCAGGCGCGACAATCCCATGCCACCATGGCTGGTGCTGGTATACAGCCCACAAAAGCCCATGGCACCGGCCTGCGCAATGGCCTCCCGCGGGAAGATGGACTGCTCATCCCAACGCGCGGCATGCGGCTCGAACTCCTTGCGGGCAAAGTTGCGCGCCGCATCCTGAAACGCGCGCTGATCATCAGATAGTTCGAAATTCATGGCCTTAGCGCAGGCTAATGGTGGTGTTTACTCCCGTGCTGGCTTCGTCATCAAACCAGCGCTCCGTGACGGTTTTGGTTTGGGTGTAAAACAAGATCACCTGCTTGCCATAAGGGCCCAGATCGCCCAACTTCGAGCCCCGCGACCCCGTAAAGGAGAACAGCGGAACTGGCACAGGAATGGGAACATTGATGCCCACCTGCCCGACGTCGATTTCGTCTTGGAACTTACGCGCTGCCGCACCAGACTGGGTAAAGATGGCAACCCCGTTGCCATTGGGGTTGGCATTGATGAGTGCAATAGCGTCATCCAATGATTCCACTTCGCAGATCACCAAAACCGGGCCAAAAATTTCTCGGTCGTATATATCCATTCCAGGCTTCACCCCGGAGAAGATCGTGGGACCAATAAAGTTGCCCTGGTCATAGGGTGGCGGCAACTGCAGGTCGCGCCCATCCAGCTCCAATGTGGCGCCCTGCTCTACACCCCGTTCAATCAAGGACTGCACGCGACCGCAAGCTTGAGGCGAGATCAATGGTCCTAGGTCGGTGTCTGCCTCTTGCCCACCATTCACCTTAAGCTCCCTGGCCTTGGCAACCAGGGGAGCGATCCACTCCTTCGCGGAGCCCACCATCACCGCAACAGAGGCCGCCATACAGCGCTGGCCTGCGGCGCCGAAAGCGGCGCCAGCAAGGTTATTTAGCGCCTGCTCCCTGTGGGCGTCGGGCAGAACTATCGCGTGATTCTTCGCCCCCATCATGCACTGTGCCCGCTTACCGTTGAGCGTGGCCCGCTGGTACACATGGGTGCCAACCGGCGTTGAGCCAACGAAGGAAACGGCTTTAATCAATGGGTGATCACAGATTCCATTAACGATGGTCTCGCCGCCGTGAACCACGTTCAGCACACCAGCAGGAATGCCCGCGTCGATGGCGAGTTCGACCAGGCGCATGGTCACCATGGGGTCTTGTTCTGAAGGCTTGAGAACGAAGGTGTTGCCGCAGGCAATAGCCATGGGATACATCCACAAGGGAATCATCGCGGGAAAATTGAAGGGAGTAATCCCGGCGCATACGCCCAGCGGCTCCATGATGGTGTAGGTATCGACACCGCCGGCGACCTGGTGCGCTCGTTCGCCCATTTGTAGGCTGCCTATATTGGCAGCATGCTCAACGACTTCTAGGCCCCGAAAAACATCGCCTTGCGCGTCTGGTAGCGTTTTACCCTGCTCCTTGCTCAAAATGAGCGCCAGCTCATCCATATGCTCACGAATCAGCTGCTGATACTTCAAGAAAATTCGCGCACGCGTCCCGATGGGCGTTTTGCGCCAGGTCTGAAAGGCCTTCTGAGCACTGCGTACCGCCTCATCCAGCTCAGCCTCGGTGGCGAAAGGCACCATCGCTAGCACCTCTTGCGTGGCGGGATTCCGGACCTCACGCCAATCTTGCGATTGCGATTGGCGGAACTCTCCGTTAATCAACAGCGGGATGCGGGGGGCGTCCACCGCGGACGATACAGCTGCAGCCGTTGTCATACCTGTCATGTCTCCTGGGTTGGGCAGCCTTCATCGAGGCCATTTCGCGCCGGAACAGTTGCCAAACACGTCCTTAACGTATTTGACACCTGCGACCATGGTCTGACGCAACGTTGAAGAATAGTGTCACATTTCTGTGCCGCTCTGCAGCATAGCGAGGCAAGCCATGACGCACTGTGCATAAGGCGAAAATGTTGATTCACCTCGAATTTCTGGGCTGCATGAGGGGCGCGGGACTGCGTTGCGCCATTCTTGCTTAGGCCTATATCGCCAGCGTCCAGAGCATTTGTGAACACGTGTTTTTTGCTGCGCTGCACTTGCGCACTGCACAAAACCTGTTTATACTGCACCGCAACATGAGTAAATACTCATACGACGTGAACCACAGGGTTGCACGTTAAACCGAGTCTCCTCCAGAAAGACGCAAAGTCTTTCTCGCACCTTGACCCCCGGCAACCCCGGGGGTTTTTTAATGCGCGCTATCTTTGGTCAGCTGCACGGGGGCTTTCACCGCGTTATGCAAGGGCAATTTTTCTGCGCGGTTGAGTACGGCCATTTTCGAGTGAGCTCTGGCTTTTCTGAGCGCCACCGAGCCATGCCCGCAGCACGCCACATTGCTTCCGCGACGAACCCAAAAAAAAACCCCGCAGAGCGGGGTCTTTTCCTTGCAGATCTTCACTATCTTGGCATAGATGCCAACATAGACTTAGTCCTGCTGCTCCTCCAGAAGCGCCTTCATCGACAGCCGAACTCGGCCTTGTTTGTCGATTTCTAGCACCTTGACTCGGACAACTTCACCTTCGGACAACACCGAGGACACGTTATCCACACGCTCGTTGGAAATCTGTGAAATGTGCACTAAGCCATCTTTACCAGGCATCAGCGTCACAAAAGCACCGAAGTCCATAATCCGGGCCACTTTACCCTCGTAGACTGCACCCACCTCGATATCTTTGGTGAGCTCGTCAATACGCTTGATGGCTGCATCGGCTGCGCGACCATCGACCGCAGCAACACGGATCGTGCCATCGTCGTCGATGTCGATCGTGGTGCCGGTTTCTTCGGTGATAGAGCGAATGGTCGCCCCACCTTTGCCGATCACGTCGCGGATGCGATCTGGATCAATCTTGATCGTGGTAATCCGCGGCGCATAATCCGACATGGCTTCGCGAGGTGCATCAATAGCACTGGCCATTTCATTGAGGATGTGCAGGCGGCCTTCGCGTGCCTGAGACAAGGCCTGCTCCATGATCTGACGGGTAATACCGGCGACCTTGATGTCCATCTGCAGAGCAGTCACACCTTCTGCGGTACCCGCCACTTTGAAGTCCATATCGCCGAGGTGATCTTCGTCACCCAGGATGTCGGTGAGGACCGCGAAGCGATTGCCTTCCAGGATTAAGCCCATAGCGACACCAGCCACCGGTGCTTTGACCGGCACGCCGGCATCCATCAGTGCCAAGCTAGTACCGCAGACACTGGCCATGGAGCTGGAGCCATTGGACTCGGTAATTTCACTCACCACGCGCAGGGTGTAGGGGAACTCACCGCTATCCAGCGCTGGCAAAGAGGCCGCAATACCGCGGCGAGCCAAACGACCATGACCAATTTCACGGCGCTTAGGTCCACCCATGAAGCCAGCTTCGCCAACGCAGTAAGGCGGGAAGTTGTAATGCAGCATGAAGCTGTCTTTGTACTCACCCTCCACCGCATCGATGAGCTGAGCGTCGCGGCCCGTCCCCAATGTAACGGCGACGATGGCCTGGGTTTCACCACGAGTAAACAGGGCCGACCCATGCGCACGCGGTAGAACGCCCACTTCTACATTGATAGGCCGGACGGTACGCGTGTCGCGGCCATCAATACGCGGCTGGCCTTCAAGAATCTGGCTGCGCACAAAGGCCTTTTCCAGCTTGGCAAAGGTGCCTAGAACTGCGCCGGCGTCATACTCAGGCTCATCACCAGAGCACAGAGCCTCAACCAGACCTTCGCGAACAGCAGACAACGCCGCTTGGCGTTCCTGTTTATCGCGATTCGCATAGGCCTGCGAGAGCTTGTCGCCCAGCGCTTGTTCAACCTTGGCTTTAAGGTCTACATCTTCAGCAGCGGGTTCAAACTCCCACTTGGGCTTGCCGACTTCGGCAACTAGCTCATTGATGGTGTCGATCACCACCTGCATGGCTTCATGCCCGAATAGCACTGCCCCGAGCATTTGCTCCTCGCTCAGAACTTTGGCCTCGGACTCCACCATCAAGATGGCATCTTTGGTTCCGGCAACCACCAAATCCAGCTCGGACTCAGCAAGCTGCGTGCGACTGGGGTTGAGCATGTACTCGCCATTGGCGAACCCAACCCGCGCACCACCGATAGGCCCTTGGAAGGGCAAGCCTGAAATAGCCAAGGCAGCTGAGGCGCCAATCATGGCGGGAATATCAGGATCGATTTCAGGATCTAAGGACATCACCGTAGCGATGACCTGAACCTCGTTCATGAAGCCCTTAGGGAACAAAGGCCGCAGGGGACGATCGATTAATCGAGAAGTGAGTGTTTCCTTCTCGGTTGGACGACCTTCACGTTTGAAAAAGCCACCGGGGATCCGCCCGCCAGCATAAAACCGCTCTTGGTAGTTCACCGTGAGCGGGAAAAAGTCTTGACCTGGCTTGACGTCCTTACGTCCAACCGCGGTGACCAAAACAGCGGTCTCGCCCATGCTGACGAGTACAGCGCCCGTTGCCTGGCGGGCGATTTTGCCCGTTTCCAAACGAACCGTATGGTCGCCGAACGGGAATTCCTTAATGGTGGCTTGCACTTATCTCTTCCGTACCTATTTCCAACTGAACAAACACAAACCCCCGCGAATGCGGGGGTTTGAAAACTCTCTCAATGACCTTAGCGGCGCAGGCCTAAGCTTTGAATTAGCTCTTGGTAGCGCGTGAGGTCTTTACGCTTCAAGTAATCCAACAGCTTGCGCCGACGATTCACCATACGCAGCAATCCGCGGCGACTGTGGTGATCCTTCTTGTTGTTTGCGAAGTGCGGGGTCAGCTCGTTAATGCGGGCAGACAGCAGGGCAACTTGAACTTCGGGCGAGCCGGTATCACCGTTGCTACGCGAATACTTTGCGATCAAGTCGCTTTTATTGGTGGCGGACAATGCCATGTAACCTACACTCCAAAATGGGTTAGCCCAGCTCAATTCACCGAATCTAACCATGACAATAATGATGATGACCTCTATCTTGCTGGAGCTCAGCAATTAGATTGGTCGATTAGCCTCGCATTATAGCCCGGCTTTAGACCCTGAGGCTAGTGGCGCCTGCCAAGCCTCAGCTGAGAACACTCGCTCTGGAGCCAACACTTGGCCCTCCACGCGCGCAGTACCCAGCACACGCCCCGATGCACTCAGTATGAGCGCAGTCTGATTGGGCCGCGCAGACGAATCTACGGGCAGTAGCACGCTGCGGCCATGCCCAAAGTCCGCCTCAGCGTCGATGCCAATGTGTACACGCGGCAAATGCGGCCAGCCCTGCCCTACCGACAGCACCAGGCGTCTTAGTGCGTCTGGGCCCTGCTGAGTAAAAGCATCCAGGGCCACCATCTGCTCAGGCAAACCTGCCACTGCTGTACGACGCAGGCCCGATAGATGGGCGCAGTGCCCGCAGTATCTGGCGATATCTTCCGCCAAGGTCCGAATGTAAGTCCCCTTGCTCACACGGGCCCTCAACTTGGCTTGGGCGCCATCACGATGCAGCAGGCTCAATTCATACACATGTATTGAGCGCGCTTCGCGGTCCACTTCCTGACCGGCACGAGCCAGTTCATACAGAGGCGTTCCGTCCCGCTTCAGCGCGCTATACATCGGCGGAATCTGTTCTTGCGCCCCCTGAAAGTGAGCGATTGCACGCGCCAGCTCGGCATCGGAAGGAGGCGGCGCTTGTTGAACCTCAACGGTTTCGCCGTCCAGATCGCCGGTACTTGTCCGCCGCCCAAACTCCATGACGAACTCGTAGGTCTTATCCCCTTCTAGCGAGTACGCGCTGAGCTTAGTTGCGTCGCCCAAAAGAATGGGCAGCAAGCCTTCGGCCAAGGGGTCCAAACTGCCGCCATGCCCAGCTTTGCGCGCGTTCAGAGCCCGGCGCACTGTTTGCAGTGCATGGTTTGAGCTGACTCCCGCAGGCTTATCAAGTATGACCAGCCCGCAGATATCGTCTCCGCGGCGCCGACGGCTCATTCGGGGTCCGTCGGGTCCTGAGGATCGGCAGGAGACTGCGCCCGACTTGCTCGAAGTTTGGCCTCGAGGGCGAAGGCCTTTTCTTGCAGTCGATCGGCGACGAAATGCAATCGTGGCACACGCCGCGCGTGCACTTGCTGGGCCAACTCGTGACGCAAATGACTTCCCGCCTTGCGTAAGGCCTCTACAGCTTCGTCCAAGTCGGCGTTTGGGTCTAAGTGGCTGACCCGAACCGTTGCATTGGCGAAGTCCGGACTGACGTCAATTTCCGTAATGGTCAGCAGCGTGAGGCGGGGATCACCCACCCCACGCTGTAGGATCATCGCCAAAGAACGTTGGAGCTCTTCGGCAAACCGCCGCGGCCGCCCGCCTCCAGAATGCTTCACGCCTCGGCTGACTCTTCCAGAGTGCGCTTCAC
Organism: Oceanococcus sp. HetDA_MAG_MS8; assembly: GCA_019192445.1. Lineage (NCBI taxonomy): Bacteria > Pseudomonadati > Pseudomonadota > Gammaproteobacteria > Chromatiales > Oceanococcaceae > Oceanococcus > Oceanococcus sp. HetDA_MAG_MS8. Next base: position 109,677 of record JAHCMK010000005.1, on the reverse strand, counting down.
TTCAACACGCTCGAAGCATTCGATGCGGTCGTTCTCATGAACGTCGTTGTAGTTCTTCACCGCAATCCCACACTCCGTGCCGGATTCCACCCGATTGACGTCGTCCTTATGGCGGCGAAGCGATTCCAATTCGCCTTCGAAGATAACGACATTGTCGCGCAGCACACGAATTGGCAAGCCGCGGCGTACCGAACCTTCTTCGACCAAACAGCCGGCGACCGCGCCGAATTTGGAAGAGCGGAAAACATCGCGAACCATCGCCACGCCAACAATCTTCTCGGCAGTTTCGGTGCCCAGTAGACCGGAGGCTGCATCGCGAACGTCATTAATCAGGTCATAAATGACCGAGTAATAACGTGGTTCTATGCCGAGCTCACCTGCCCGGCGACGAGCGACAGCATCAGCACGGGTATTGAAGCCCACCAGCAGCGCTTCCGAGGCATGAGACAAGTCCACATCCGATTCGGAAATGCCGCCCACGCCTGCACCAACCACTTTGATGGACACTTCATCCGTGGACAACTTGGTCAGGGAATCAATGAGCGCTTCCACGCTGCCTTGAACATCGCCCTTAAGCACGATGTTGAGCACCCGAGCCTCGTCTTGGCTGAGCTGCTGCGTCCAATCCCCAGCCAAACGTCGCTCATTGGAGCGTGCACGCGACTCCTTCAGCTTGGCGGCGCGAACCTCGGCCAGTTCTTTGGCCTTGCGCTCGTCAGACACCACCAATACTTCATCGCCAGCATCCGGGGTGCCATCCAAGCCCAGTACACGCACAGGTGTTGCAGGGCCGGCCTCCGTGGCTGGCTTGCCTTGGTCATCAAACAGCGCACGCACCCGGCCAAAATATTGGCCTGCGAGGATCTGATCGCCTTTACGCAGAGTGCCGCTGCGAACCAGCACGGTCGCTACACTACCGCGCCCACGCTCAATGGATGATTCCACCACAACGCCTTCGGCAGGACCGTCAGCACGTGCCTTGAGCTCAAGAATCTCGGCTTGCAAGGCCACGGTTTCCAGCAGCTCGTCTACACCCTCACCAGTGATGCCTGAGACACCGATGAAGGGGCTATCACCCCCCCAATCCTCAGGAATGAGCTCCAGCTTGGACAGATCATTCTTCACCCGGTCGGGGTCGGAGTTCTCTTTGTCGATTTTGGTCATCGCGACCACAATCGGAACACCCGCAGCGCGCGCGTGATCAACGGCTTCACGGGTTTGGGGCATAACAGAGTCATCTGCCGCAACCACCAAAATCACCACATCAGTCACGGCCGCGCCGCGGGCACGCATGCGGGTGAATGCCGCGTGACCCGGTGTATCGAGGAAGGTCACGGTACCGTCACCCGCTTGGACGCGGTAAGCGCCAATATGCTGGGTAATGCCACCGGCCTCACCCTGGGCCACTCGGGCCTTACGGATGTAATCCAACAAGGTGGTTTTACCGTGGTCGACATGCCCCATGATGGTGACCACCGGTGCACGCCCAACCAGATCCGTCGCATCTTCGACCTTGAGCTCTTCTAGCAGTTCTTCTTCCCGGTCTTGGCTGGCCACACGCTTCACCGTATGACCCATTTCCTCAACCACGAGCTGAGCGGTATCCGTATCTAAGGTTTGGTTGATGGTGGCCATGACGCCCATACCCATCAGCACTTTAATGAGCTCGCCAGCCTTGACCGCCAAGGCAGAAGCCAGATCACCCACGGTCATGTTCTCGTGGACTTCTACCTCGCGCACCACCGGCGCTGTTGGACGCTCGAACTTGTGCGTGGTTTCGACTTTGACATTGTCGTTACGGCGGCCGCCCTTGCGGCGCCGGCCACGTTTGTCCGCAGCCACATGCAGCTGTTCATTCGCACCACGCCGACCACCGGCGCGCGCCTTGGCCTTCGCCAACTTGCCCGCTTTGGTCTTCTCGCGTTCCAGCTCTTCTTTAGCCTTGGTCAGGCCCGCCTCTTGCTCCTTGGCACGCCTTAAATTCTCGAGAACGCGCTTACGCAGCGAACTCACTTCTGTGCGTAACTTTGGATCTTCGCCGGCATCGGGAGCAGCATTGGTTTCATCGGCCGGCGTGGCCTCTGCAGACTTCGCCGCTTCAGCCGCTTTGGCCGCGTCCTGCTCGGGCTCATCAGCAGCCTTCGCGGGTTGTTCCGCAGGCTGGGGCTGCTTCTCTGGCTTGGCCTCATCCACAGCGGCTGATTCACTCTTCGCGGCAGCTTCAGGCTCAGCCTCAGGCTCTTCAGCAACAGCTTCAGCCGGGGCAGCCGGCTCTTTCACTTCGACCTTGGCCTCTTCTTCGGCAGCAGGCTTCGCTTCGTCCTCGGACGGCGCGGCCGCCTCAGCAGGCGCGCTTTGCTCTTCTACCGGTGCTTTATCAGCATCTGCCTTGGGCTCGGGTTTGGCCTGCGCCGTAGCCTCCTGCTTTGGTGCTGGCTTGGCTGTGTCCTGAGTCGCCGCAACCTTTGCGTCCTGGTCTGGCTCAGCCTGAGCAGTCGGCAATTCTTCTTGCGCGACTGGCTCTGGTGCTGCCGGGGCTGCTTCTGGCTGTGGCGGTTGCACCACAACACGCTTTTTGCGCACCTCCACGTTAATAGTCTTAGTGCGCTGACCACGCCCAGGCGTCACCTTGAGCTCACTTTGCTCTTTACGCTTGATGGAGAGCTTGCGCGCGCCACCCACTTTGAGGGAAGGCCGGTCAGACTGCCCTTGCAAATGCTCCAACCACTGACGTTTTTGGTCGGGGTTGATCTCTGCATCCGCGTTATCGATCTTGACACCAGCATCTGCCAGTTGGGCCAGCAGCCGATCCACCGGCGTACGGGTCTGCTCTGCTAGGTCTCGTACGGTGGTTACAGCCATGCTTATTTCTCCGTCACTGCGGCGGCGGGGTCCTCATCGGTAAACCAATGGGCACGTGCTGCCATAATCAGCTTCCCAGCTGCCTCAGCATCCAGCCCGCCTACGCCTTCAATTTCATCAGTGCCCGCCTCGGCCACGTCCTCACGGTCGGGGAAGCCGGCCACAGCCAGCGCCTGAGCGAGCTCGGGGGTCATACCATCGAGGTTGAGCAGGTCCTCGGTAGGATCTTGTACATCGCCTTGTTCGGCCTGAACAATGGCGGACGCCAATAGGGCGTCGCGCGCACGATTGCGCAGTTCTTCGACGATGTCTTCATCAAACTCTTCGATTTCCAACATCTCTTCAGCCGGCACGTAGGCCACCTCATCCAAGGTGGTGAACCCTTCTTGCACCAAAATGGTGGCCAGCTCTTCGTCTACATCCAGCTGCTCAACAAACAGTTGCAGAACCTTGCCGGTTTCTTCTTCCTGCCGCGCCTGCACGTCTTCGGCGGACAGCACATTGAGCTTCCAGCCAGTCAGTTCCGAGGCCAGACGAACGTTTTGACCACCACGGCCAATGGCCTGCGCCAGTTTGTCTTCCAGCACCGCGATATCCATGGTGTGGCTATCTTCATCAACGATGATGGAGTCCACATCGGCTGGTGCCATGGCATTGATCACGAACTGCGCAGGGTTGGCATCCCAAAGCACAATATCGACGCGCTCGCCAGCCAACTCGTTAGTCACCGACTGCACCCGCGAACCGCGCATCCCAACGCAAGCGCCCACAGGGTCGATGCGCCGATCTTTGGCCTGCACGGCAATTTTTGCGCGCGAGCCAGCATCACGTGCTGCGCCTTTAAGCTCGATCAAACCCTGGCCAATCTCCGGCACTTCCAGCTTAAACAGCTCCATTATCAATTCCGGCGCTGTGCGGCTCACAAACAACTGCGGCCCGCGAACATCCGTGCGAATTTCTTTTAGGTAGCCGCGAATGCGGTCATGTGGACGCACCGGTTGACGGGGGATTTGCCACTCGCGCGGGATAATGGCTTCCGCGTTGTTGCCCAAGTCCAAAATTAGGTTGCCGCGGTCAATACGCTTGACCTCGCCACTGACCAACTCGCCAATCCGGCTCTCATACAGCTCGACAACCTTGGCACGCTCGAACTCACGGATTTTCTGCACCAAGTGCTGCTTTGCAGCTTGCGCAGAGATACGCCCGAAGTCGATGGACTCCAAAGGCTCTTCAATGTAATCGCCGATAGCGATATCCGACTGCATTTGCTGTGCACGCTCGAATAACACCTGCCGCGTAGGGCCTTCGAACTCTGGATCTTCGTCATCCACCACCAGCCAGCGGCGGAAAGTTTCGTAGTCGCCGGTATCCCGGTCGATCGTCACTCGGATGTCGAAATCCTCGCCATAGCGCTTGCGGGTAGCCGCAACCAGCATGGCCTCCATGGCCAGGAAAATATCTTCCGGTTCTAGGTCGCGTTCCGCGGAGAACGCTTCGACCACTCTCAGGACATCTTTACTCATCGCGAGCAACCTCAATCAAACTATGACGACTGCGGAGCATTCGGGTCCGGCACAAGGCGCGCCCGGTCCACATCCGCCAACGGAATGGAGAATTCGGTGCCGTCTACCAGCAGCTGCACCTGACCATCGCTTGCACTCAAGATGAAGCCACGGAAGTTGCGCCGCCCATCCAAAGGCACGGCCATCTTGACCTTGGCCTCACTGCCCACAAACGCCAGAAAGTGCTCTTCCTTCACCAAGGGCCGATCCCAACCCGGGGAAGAGACTTCCAAGCGGTACGCTTCCGGAATCGGGTCTTCAACTTCAAGCTGGGCGCTGAGCGCGCGGCTCACCGTTTCGCAATCTTCCAAGCCAATTCCGTTGGCATGGTCGATGTAAACGCGCAAAATGGTGTCGTGACCCGCCTGGGCAAATTCCAGGCACAGCAATTCATAGCCCAGGCCCTCTATGGTCGGGGCGATTAACGCTTCAATGTCACGTGCCAGCGGCAAATTACCTCACCCTTGCCCGCCTAGCGAGCCCGGAGAATAGACAATAAAAAAGCCCCTAATCGGGGCCCTTTGTTTTGCACCGTCAAATAAGTTGGTAGCGGGGGCAGGATTCGAACCTGCGACCTTCGGGTTATGAGCCCGACGAGCTGCCTGGCTGCTCCACCCCGCACCAGGGCTTCGTACTATAGCCCGAGAAGTGCCAGTAGGCAACCCTCGGTGACTCACCAACTACAAAACAAGCACTTAGCCTCGGCTGCCGAGAGCTTAGTGCGCGAGGCCCGCACCACGGCATAGAGCGTGCATCAGTCAAGGGCCCGTTTGCGGTGCGCTCAATACACCTGAGTCACCGTCTGCCCTTTCAGGTTTCGCATGTGATGTCCGCCTCTCCCCACGCCAGCCTAGACACGCCTCATGAGCCGGCGCATACGGCCACGGGTGAGCATCCCCCAGAAACGCGTCTGGCAGAAGTGCTGCAGCAACTGCATCAAGCCGCGAACCCTCAACATGCTCATGACCTAAGCCGCATTCGGGGCTTGAGTACGCTGCTGGCTCAGGACCCAGCCGGCGCCGAACTATTGCAAGCAGTCGGCGACGAACTGGAAGCCATCCAAGAATGTTTGGAGCATTCCCAACGGCTGGAAGCCATTGGCCAGCTGGCAGCGGGCATCGCCCACGAGATCAACACCCCCATCCAATATATTTCAGACAACACCAGCTTTTTGCAGCAAGCCTTTGGGCACCTGCTTGAGGACCGCAACTGTAGCCCGCAACGCCGTCAGTTCATCCGCGAGCAAATCCCCGAAGCGCTGGGGCAAATTGTTGAAGGCTTGCAGCGGGTCATTTTGATTGTGGCTGGCATGAAACGACTCTCGCGGGCCAGTGACGAGGAAGTGGTCGAGGTCGATTTGCAGGAGGTCATCGACACAGCCTGCCTGGTATCACGCAATGAGTGGAAATACTGCGCGCAGGTGCGCACGCATTTTGAGGGGGAGTCAATGCAGGTGCAGTCCAAACCGCAGGAGCTTTACACCATTCTGCTCAACTTGTTGATCAATTCGGCACATGCCATTCAGACGGAGATTGATCGCGGCCGCTACCACCGTGGTCAAATCGATATTCGCGCGCAGGTCGAGTCCGCCGGGTTTTGCTTAGGCGTTGACGACAACGGCTGCGGCATCGACCCCAAGATTAAGCAGCGCATCTTTCAACCCTTTTTCACCACCAAACCCGTTGGCCAGGGAACTGGTCAAGGGCTCGCCATATTAAAAACGTCAGTCGAGACCCGCCTGGGCGGCCGCCTGGAGGTCGATAGCACCGTGGGCCAGGGCACTCGCTTCAGCATTTGGATTCCGCAGGGCCAAGCCAGCTCATGAAGGTATTGTTTCTCGATGACGAGCCTTTGGTCCTGCAAGGTATTGCCCGCTCACTGGCTTTCGCCCCCGAACACTGGATGCTTGAATTTTGCACCACTGGCCAGCAGGCGCTTGAATCCATGCGCGCCACCTCCTACGACATTGTTTTCAGCGACTTAAGAATGCCCGACATGTCTGGGGCGGAGGTTTTAGAGGCCTTCATGCGCGACTCCCCCAACACCTTAAGGGTGATCTTGTCGGGGTATAGCGATGACCAGCTCACCATCGCAACCTTGGAGGTGGCTCAGCAATTTTTGGTCAAGCCCTATAGTGGCGACGCGCTGATTGCTCTTATCCAGGCGCAGGAAAGCTATCTACAAGAGCAACACGACCCCGAAGTCACCCGTTTGATCGGTAGCTTACGCCGACTGCCACCGGCACCGTCAGCCGTACACATGATGCGGCAGTTGGGCGCTGACAATGATGACCTAGAAGCCATCGTCGACATTGCCGGACGAGATCCCAGCATGACGGCAATGGTGATGCGCATGGCTAACTCAGCTTACTTTCGGCCCGCCGATCCCATTTGCGATTTACATACGGCAGCGTTGCGCTTGGGCACGCAGACCCTGAAAACTTTACTGCTGGCCGCGGGCATCTTTCGCAAAGATGTCTTCACCGCTTCCACTGAACTCGACGCTTTTAGTCGACGCGCCATACAAGCGGTTGGCATCGCGAAGGTCTTGTGCGCGGCTGAATGCGACCAAGCCATGCTCACAGCCACGCTACTCGCCGATGTTGGACGCATCGTGCTGCATTGCAATGGACATCAGCAGTGGGCGCCATCCGATCAGCCCGACGCAGACTGTCACGCTGCCATTGGCGCATACCTCCTGCAATGCTGGGGGCTTCCCAGCGATATTGTCAGCCTGGTGCGCCACCATCACCAACCGCAGCGCGCCCCCGCGGACCTTGACCTCAACGCATTGCTGCGCGTGCACCTGGCAGTGAGCCTGAGTAACGCTGAGGATCTAGATCATGACTTTATTCACAACAGCGCCGAAGGGAACAGCCTTCTGGAGCTAGCATTAGCACAGCCTGCCGCTGTGGAGACCTCTGATGTCTGACCATGCCGAAGTCATCTTTGTTGATGATGACCCACATATTCTGGCCACCTTCGAGCGCGTTTATTTTGAGCGCTTCAATATAGCCACCTTCGAGAACCCGGCACAGCTGCTCGACGAGCTAGAGCAATACAGCGCCGCGAAAGTCATCGTGGCGGACATGCGAATGCCACAAATGAATGGGACCGAACTGCTCAGGCAGATTCGCGACCGCCGCCCGGACATGCAGCGAATCTTGCTCACCGGCCAGGCAGAGCTCAGCGATGCAGCAGAGGCCGTGAATAGCGGCGGCATCCACAAATTCCTGCTCAAACCCTGCCCTCAGGATGAGCTCGCCGAGCACATTCAAGCCTGCATCCAAGCCTATGAGGCCACCCAAATTGAGCACGTGGTGTTGTCCACCACGCTGCATGCCACCGTCGCAACCCTCTCGGATGTGTTGTGCTTGGCTAGCCCGGAGGCATCCGGAGTGACGGAAAGACTCAAGGCCGCAGTCACATTTTTGCTGCAAGACCCCGCCATCGAGGCCGACCCGCAGGTCGCGTGGACACTCCATGCCGCCGCAGCGCTCAGCCAAATCGGTCAAATCGGCCGCGAAGCCGCCAAAACCAAAGCGGACCGGCGCGATGTCGCCATGGCGAGCGCCAAGATCATCAGCCGCATCCCGCGCTTGGAACAAGTGGCGCTCATGGTGCGTAACCAATATGGCTTTAGCGACCAACTCGGTGATTTGGGCGCCATTCGGGGTGCCATCTTGCTGCAACGCATTCATACGCAGGTGCATGACTTAGCAGAGATTGCCGCGCCGACCGCAGCCTATGCCAAGCACCCCAAACTGGAAGACTGGGTTGCCATCGTCGATGCCCAGTTACAAGACTTTCTGCCTACCGATCAGCCCGACCACCGTGTGAACTACGCCGCTCTGCGGCCAGGCATGATGCTCGCAGCAGACATTCTTACCGACCGTGGGGTGCTGGTTTTGCCCCGTGGGCATGAGTTCACGCAGCAGACCATCGACGCCGTGTTACGCATGGTTGATAAAGAGCAACTACCCCGCTCCGCGAGCTTTGCTATCAACCTTACAGACCATGTCGACACCAGTGTGTCGACACCCGTGGCGCAAAGCCAAAGCGCATAGATGGGCCGCCGGAACCGCGTCGCGAGCCGGCATAAGCCGGCCCGCCTATGACCCGCAGGCTGTGCCTTGTACAACTAGGCTTTAAATGATTTCGCGCAAGCCAAAGACTTTGAGATAGGCCGTTTCCGGCAACGCCGGATGAACCGGATGATCGGGCCCCGCTCCGCCCCGATGAAACACACTGAACTGACGACCTTGCTTCGATGCCTCTCGCTGCACAACTGCGAGCAACTCATCGGCCGGCATATGGTGGGAACAACTCGCAGCGAACAGGACTCCTCCAGGGGCCAACACCTGTAAGGCCAAGTGGTTCAAACGGGCGTAATGCTCTCGGCCTTTGGCGAAATCTTTGCGGCGCTTAATAAGCGCCGGAGGATCCACCACAATCAAGTCAAATTGCCGGCCAGCATCCCGCATACGACGCAGTGCCTTGCTGGCCTCCTCGGCGTGGGCCTGCACACTGAGCTCCGCATTCCTGGCCGCCTGAAGTAAAGCTTGCGTGGCCACGGCTGAGGCATCTATGCAATCCACGCTCTGCGCACCATGCGCAGCGGCGCCAAGACCCCAGCCCCCGAGGTAGCTGAAGACATCGAGCACACGGCGCCCGGAAGCCATGCCTGCGAAGAGCTCACGATGCGGGCGCTGGTCATAAAACCAGCCGGTTTTTTGCCCAGCACCCAGATCACAGCGGTGAGTCACACCACTTTCTTCGACCTCTACATGGGCAACAGCTGCGCCCACCCACTCATCGGCCTCTGGCAGTCCTTCCAGCTGCCGCGCCGGATTTGCATTGCGAAACAGCACAGCACTTGCCTTGGTCAGCTCCTGCAACACTGGCAGCCATACATCGCGCAATGCGGCCATCCCCGCCGTATTTTCTTGCACTACCAGCACATCACCGAAGCGGTCCACGACCAGGCCGGGCAAATAGTCCCCCTCCCCATGGACTAATCGGTAGAAGGGCGCGGTGTATACGGCTTCACGAGCGGCCAAGGCTTGGCGCAATCTCTGCGCAAAAAAGTCGGCGTCAATGGTCACGGGCTCACGGCAGAGGATGCGAACGGCAATCAAGGTGGCCGGATTCATGTAGCCACGCGCCAACCACTGCCCTTGCGCGTCTTCTAAGTCAATCAACTCTCCTGGGGCACGCTCCCTAATCGGCGTGACCTTGGTGTCGATTTGATTGGAGTACACCCACAGGCTGCCCCGTCGCAGCTTATGTTGCTCTCGTGGCTTGAGGCGGAGCACAGGAATTTGGTTTTTCATCGTTCCATCATGCCTGGATCGATGGAGTTCCCGCCGAGACAGGGTGCTTCACGCGCCGCGCAGGCCTAAAACAAGGCCAGCCAGGAAGAGCCCATGGCAGTATCGCCTTCATGACTAGTGTCCAACACATGCATTATTCGCCCTACGTCAAAACCAAAAAGATGCCGTGGTTGCGCCGCTGCCTGGGCTTCGGCTTGGTCGGGGGATTGATGTGTGTCGCCGGCTGCGCCTCCCAACCTCCTCTAGTGGCGGAGTTCCCCGCAGCACTGGAGGCGAGCCACCAGCATCAGGGTCGCTTCTTCAACCCTTGGGAGCCTTTTGAAGTGCAATATGGCGCATTGCTTCGCGAGCTGTTCAAGCCCAACCGCTTTGCCGGACAAGAATTTGGGCCGGTTCCGCGGGTCAATCCTGTCGCCGGCCATGGGCAAGGAGTGCGCTGGCTCGGTCATGCCACCATGCTCATCGGAGAAGGCGACGATTATGTGCTCACCGATCCGCACCTGACTGAGCGCGCCCTGCTCATTAAACGCAAAACAGCACCAGCCCTCGCCCCTGAAGACATCCCTCCTCTGCTCTTTGCTCTCATATCCCATAACCACTACGACCACCTCGACGAAAAAACGGTATTGGCCTTGCCCGCGGACACACCCTGGCTCGTGCCGCTGGGCCTCGCTGACTGGTTTCACGAGCGAGGACGTCATCAAGTGCAGGAACTGGATTGGTGGGAATCAGTTGAGGTGGGCGGCTGGACGGCCCATTGCGTTCCGGTGCAGCATTGGTCCCGTCGCATTGGCCAACCCACGAATAGCACTCTTTGGTGCGGCTGGGTACTGGAATCCCCCCAAAAACGATACTTTTTCGGAGGCGATACCGGTTACTTCCCTGGCTTTGCCGAAATCGGGCAGCGCTTTCCCAATATCGACGTGGCCATGCTGCCGATTGGCGCCTATTACCCGGAGTCTTTTTTGCAGTATCAGCACATGAGCCCGGATGAGGCCCTGCAGGCCTTCACGGATCTTGGCGCCAAGGTGATGCTGCCCATCCATTGGGGTAGTTTTAAGCTCACCCGTGAGCCTGTGGCCCAGCCACCCCAAGCACTGCGAGCAGCCCGTGAGAAACGGGGCCTGAATGCGGAGCAAGCCCCCGTTCTCAAGCTAGGAGAACTATGGACTTGGCCCAGCGCGGGCCCATAACCAAGCGTGCAGGCCGAATGTGACATGTAGCGGCGTGGAGAATTAGCGAGATATGTGCTGGGGCAGACTCAACCTGCCTTTTTTTGGTTTCTGCCCTGACGACTGAGACTATTGTTGCTCGACTTTCAGACCACAGGCGCGCTGGCCGCTCAACTAACTATGTTGGCTATATTCCACGCTACCCCGCCGAGCAAAAAAAAGCCCGCGGCTTTGAGGCCGCGGGCTTCGTAGTGAACGCCCGCTCAATGGCAGGGCGTCATTACACGGATCTAAGCGCAGCCTAAGACACGCCGCGAACGCCCAAGTCCGGCGAGGCCTAAGATGATGAGCAAGATGCCCGGCATCGCGCCCCCACCACGGACTCCGGTGCTGCCACCTGCAGGCGGGTTCACCACACCGCCGGTGCTGTCGCCACCGTCGATGATGCCGTCAGCCGAGAAGTCGTATTCCCAAATGCCGCGTCCAAAGGTCGAGGCGTAGAGCTTGTTGGGGTTGTCCGGCTTCAACACCACCTGCGTCATGGGCGCATTGGGGATATCCCCCAGAGGGGCCCAGGTGCTGCCGTTCAGATCACTGGAAATAAAGGCACCCACGTCGGTGGCCACAATGAGCTGGGTGCCGCGCTTGATGATGTTGCGCGCATGGACTGCTGGGAGATTCCCGCTGATGTCGCGGAAAGATTCACCAGCATCGGTGCTCACATACACATTGCCCTCACCGAGCTCGGTGTTGGGATCCAAATAGCTGCCCGGCGGAATCCAGGTGCGGTTAGCGTAACCCGCCAAGGTCACATACACCGTTTCCGGGCGGTCCGGATCGATTTCCGTGGAGGTAATGAACCGGTTCGGCAACCCAGCTGCGGCGGCGAAGTGCCAGCCATCCGGCTCACCCTTCACTGGAGGCTCATCGCCACCTACGTTGGTCGCCAGGCCATTCTGGATGCCGGTTTCCCAGTTCCCTAGCAGATCACAAGGACCACAGAAGGCCACATAGGCTTGGCCATCGTAGAGGTCGATGTGGGTCATGATGTTGGTTTGGCCAGTACGGGCGTTGGTACCGAGGTTGAACACCTCGCGCCAATCCAGAGCCGGACCCTGCGTTACCGCCACCACTTCCGGCCCGGCCGTCATCACGTGCAGCGGGTCGGTGGGATCCATCGTGAACCAGTTAGCGAAACTCGGTGAACTGATAGGCGGGTTGGCTGCGGTGTAGCTCAGCCCCCCATCCGTGGTGACGTTCAAGGCTCCCACCTGAATGGTCAACCACGCATAGTCGCTGTTGTTGGGGTCCACCGAAGCAAAGAAGCCGTCCCCACCCAGGTTTTGAATGCGCTCACGCGTCTGGCCGTCGATGTAGCCGGAGCCGTTGTCTTGCAAACCAAACCAGATGCGACCGTCGTTGGCGACCGCCAAACCATAGGGCAAGAGGGTATCAAAGCCTTCGTTGTTGCCGATACCCCATTTGGAGTTGTCCATCTCCTCACCGGCCGCCACACACTGACGACTGACGCCGCCGTCATGTCCTGCGAAGAGGCAAACGCCGCCATCTCCGGTAGGAATGTACAACGCGTCATGTTGGTCAGGGTGCGTGGTGGTTTCGGTGGTAATAGGCCGGTTGTTGGGGCAGACCGGCAGGCCCAGACTCAAGGCCAAACAGGAATCCCCCGCAAAGTAAGTGCCGATGACGTTGTAATCGCTGGGCCCTTGCTGGGCGATCCCGTTTTGCCCCACCAGATCCGTGGTCCGCGACTGGAACACTTCTTCCAGCCCAAAACCCAATCTCGTCGGGAAACCCAGCGGATCGGTGCGTGTGGGGTCGGGCAGGATCCACATGTTGTACCAAGACTGAACCCCTGGAGCCTGAATCGCGGCAAGGGCGGCAAACGTGGAGCCGGAGAGCGGATTCAGAGCAATCTCCACATCATCCGCCATGCGAATCCAGCTATCACCGAAGTCGGACGACACATAAATGCCATTGAGCGAGGTGGAGTTGGGCACGCCGGGGTTGGGGATAATGCCGTCGGGAGCATCAAGTACGGGTACGCCGCCGTTAAACAGCACCGCGTCGCCGAGGATGGCGTAAACAATGTTGTGATCCTGATCTGGACCGTAAGCCGCACCAAGTTCCAGCCGGCCAATGCGTTCCTGCGGGGCAAAGCCGATGTTGCTCAGCCCATCACCAGACACATCGAGCTTGGTGAAGCTGTCGGGCTCACCGGTCGCGGACTTATACAAGCCATTGCCGGGAGCATGCACGGTGCCATCCGGGAAGGTGGCCTGACCCGCACGATAGCCCACAGCTGCCAGAACTTCCCCACCGACTTCATCGGTGCTTCCTCCAGGCTGCTTGACGATGACGTCGGTGACAAAGTTGGCAAATTGGCAGGGTCCGAAATCTTCTACACCCGCGCATTCCGGCGAGGTGGGCAGATTCACATTGACGAAATTGGAGCCCGCGTCGGTTGAGCGGAACAAGCCCTTGGACGTCGCCACATACACAATGTCGGGGTTGGATTCGTCTACGGCGACTTCAAAACCCAACGCCCCATCGGGCACGCCATTGGCTTGGTTCCAGGTCGCGCCAAGGTCGTCGCTCCAAAATGCTCCTAAGCCGGAGTAGGTATTGCCACCCATGAGGTGCTCACCGGAAACCACCACCAGACGACCACCGCGAGCCGGAGTCCACTCCACGGCGCCGTTGATCAGCGTGGGCATGTTGTCGCCAATGGGCTCCCAGAAATCACCCAGTTCCTGCACGGTGTCGCCTTCGGACATCCAGACCCCGCCGGTGCCGATCAGCGCGAACAAGCGATTGGCTTCAGGGTCATAGGCGAAACTGTCCACACGACCCATGGCAGTGGGAATGCCCAAGCCTAGACCGCCGCGCTCGGGATCATCGAGCAAGGGCCCGCTGCCGTATTCGGTCCACGTGCCGCTAGCACCCGCCACTTTGGGTTGCAGGGCTTTCATGGCTTGCTTGGCTTCGACTGCTTTGCGATAAGCACCTTTTGGTACCGGACCAACGCCAGCGGTCAAAGCGTCGTTTGCCGCCAGAATCTCGCCTACAGGCTCCGGATGCTTGTTGTTCAAACAAAACTGTTCGCCATACTGCTCCTCGATTCCCGCCAATTGGGAGTCGGTGAGTGATGGACGAAATTCGCGGGCGTACTCCGCCGTGTTTACGACAGAGAAGCCTCTGGGGCACTGCTCAGCTTCGCCCGTTGAGAGGCCCGGGGCCGTTTGGGTGACATACCACGTCGTCGATACGACAGCGGCAGCAGCTCCCAACCCCAGGGGGATCTTAAATTTCATGGTGTTCTCCAGTCCAAATCTGCGGCGCATGACAACCGCATGGGGGAAGTAAACAGTAATCCGAACGCCGGTTTATTGACAAATAAGGCTGGCGCAACAGGTCACCGTCGTGCAAGCCACGTGCCAATAACGCGACGCCTCAGTGCATCCAATGCCGAAGTCAGCGCGAATAGCTGTGTGACTCACCAACAAACGCCTAGCGCGTACACCGGAGGATGTATGAACACCCTGAAGAAGACGGCCGTCTTCGCAGCAGCTGCTGCTTCAATGGCAAGCGGCCTCAGCGAGGCCTCTAGCCACCGCGAGGCCCCATTTATTACCACGGCGCCTAAAGTAGACGGAACGGACTTTTACATGTTCCGCAGCTACGAAACCGGACGTGATGACATGGTCACGCTGATCGCCAATTATCTGCCCCTGCAAGACGCTTACGGCGGTCCTAACTACTTCAGCTTGGACCCCAACGCGCTCTACGAGATTCACATCGACAACAGTGGCGACGGCGTGGAAGACATCACCTTCCAGTTCCGCTTCAACACTGAAGTAAAGGGTTTGTCCCTACCCATCGGGGAAGCAGGCGCCGAAAATAATGTGGCAGTGCCGCTGGCCAACATTGGCGCAATTACCGCCATGGACAGCAGTGCGCAAAATGTCGTTGAGACCTACACGGTCAATGTGGTGCGTGGAGATCGTCGTACGGGCTCCAGCAGCCCTGTTTCCGACGACAGCGGTAACACCGTATTCGCCAAGCCCATCGACAACATCGGCAACAAATCGATTCCCGATTATCCAGCTTACGCCGCCAGCTTTGTGCACGACGTACAAATCCCTGGCTGCGACGGTGATGCACGCATTTTTGTGGGCCAACGCCGTGAAGGCTTTGTGGTCAACCTCGGTGAAACCTTCGACTTAGTGAACATCGCTGTGCCGGTCGAAGAGCTTGGCCCTGCCGGCCAAGACGCTCGCAACCTCGAAGCAAACATCATCGCCGACAAGAACGTCACTTCCTTGGCGCTTGAGCTTCCCTCAGCATGCTTGACTAACGGAAGCGACCCCGTCATTGGTGGCTGGACTACCGCAAGCTTGCGTCAAGCACGCGTGCTCAACCCTGAACCACAGCGCACAGACGGCAATAGCGCGATCGCAAACCCAACAGGCGCTGAAGTTGCCGGAGGCGCATGGACACAGGTGTCGCGCCTGGGCTCACCACTGGTTAACGAGGTTGTCATTGGCCTTCCTGATAAGGACCTGTTCAATGCTTCAGAGCCGGCGAATGACGCCGCCAACTTCGCACCTTATGTGTTGACACCATCCTTACCCGAGTTACTGGAGATCTTATTCGGTAGTGCTGGCGTTAAGGCCCCTGATGTCTTCCCACGCACCGACCTCATCTGGGTCTTTCTTAACGGTATTCCGGACGTCACACGGCCTGCCTCGGGCATGGACACAGTGCTCTCCGAAATGCTCCGGCTAAACACAGCCATTGCCCCTACCCCCATGGGTGATCAAAGTGATTTAGGCGTGCTGGGCGGTGACAACGCTGGCTTCCCCAACGGTCGTCGTCCGGTTGATGATGTTGTTGATATTGCTCTACGCGCCGCCATGGGCGTCTTGATTCCCCAAGATCAAGACCCGGCCTCCGCAGCCTCGCGGCAGTTGAGCTACACCGACGGCGCTCGCCCGAACCCCATGGACTACAAGGCAGGCTTCCCCTACCTTGCCGACCCCATTCCAGGTTCGCCCAACGAAGTCGCAGGACGCTAAGCCATGGCTAGGTTTGTAAAACTCAGCCTAAGCGGAGCGTTGTTGTGCGGGGCCTTGGTGGCGTGTTCGGAAACGGATGGCACCCTCAATGGCCCGGTTGCAACACCGACTCCGGTGGTCACCCCGACTCCGGTGGTCAGCACGACCTCTGAGGTACTGCAAACGGCTCAGCAGCCAAATGACACTGCCGAACCTTTTGCTGTCAACAACGGTGCCTTCAGCTTTAACGACACCGCCGAAGACACCCAGCCTCAAGCGATCAACAACACACCGTGACCGCGACTATCAGCCACCTCCGCAATGTGCGGGGGTGGCTTCTTTGTTTGCTGCTCTGGCCAGCCATTGGCCTCACGCAGCCCTACCTCCCAGATGACGACCAGCTGATGTTGGTCGACATTCCTGCCGAAGTGCAGAGACTGCGCAGCAGTCAATCGACTCAGATTCCGCTGGTGCAGGCTCGCCCCATGGCAGAGCTACTACTCCGGCAATACAGGCAGAGCGGCGACCCACGCCAGCTGGGCCGGGCACAGGCATTACTCCAGCCCTGGTTAGATCGTCCCGACACTGCACCCTCTACAGCATTACTCGGCGCTCAGCTTGCCCAAGCCGGACACGATTTTGCCTACGCCCAGCAGCTGCTGATGCAGGTTCTGCAGGCCAAACCCAACAACCCCCAAGCCCACTTGGAGCTGGCCAATATCCTCCGCGTGCAGGGGCAATTTGCCCAGGCCGCCGAAGCCTGTGCAGGCCTGAATGGCGCCGATACCACTTATATTCGCGCGGTTTGCACGCACAGCATGGCCAGCCTACAGGGTCAGCTTGATTCCGCCTGGCAGCAGCTCAACGCTCTACGCCCACAAACGATCACGCAGCCAGCAGCAATTCAAAGCTGGTTTTGGAGTGAATGGGTAGACATGGCTCAGCGCCGCGGCGACGTCGCCAGCCTAAAACAGGGCTGGTCCTCCATACCTAGCCAGCATCTCCGCGACGGACAGCTTTTGCACCAATTTCTGGACTGGCTCATCAGCCAGCAACAGTGGCTAACAATCCTTGAACTGACCGAACCCGAGAACACCGACGCGAGCACCAACCCTGCCATTCTTGTACCGCGTTTCTTAGCCTTAGACGCGCTCAAAGACCCTCAAGCTAAACCAGTTTCTGAACAACTGATTACGCTCTGGCGCGCTCTACAAACGCGCCCTGCCAGCCAGCGCCACGGGCGGGAAGAAGCGCGCTTTTGGCTAGCCGTGGGCGAGGCTCAAAAAGCTTTGGATGCGGCCTGGTCACACTGGCAAAATCAGCGCGAGGCTGCAGACACTCTCGTCCTCGCCCAAGCCGCTGTTGCCGCCGAGGATGATGCCGCTTTGAACCAGCTACAAAGTTGGCTGCAGAGCACGGGTTACGAAGACCGCCGCCTGCCCAGCAGGGTGCAACCATGACTCAGAATCGACTGGCAAGCCGGGGACTGGTCCTGCTACTACTCACTGTATGGGCCACATGCTCCCTCGCGCACCGGCCCAGCGACAGCTTTATAGAACTAGAACTCCAGGAGCAAGGCGCCAATTTGCAATGGGCTATCGCCTTGCAGGATTTGGTGCTAGCCATCGACCTAGACAGCAACGCCGATGGCCAGCTGCAATGGGGTGAGCTTAATTCGCAGCAACATCTTGTAGTGGCGATGGCGCAGCGTGAGTTGCAGCTGCTCAGTGCTGACTCACCCTGCACGGGAGACTTCGCTCCGCTACAACTCATTGATCGCGACGGCCTACGGCACGCATTCTTGCAGGCGCAATACGATTGCGTTGTAACGCACCTGAAGTACCAGTTTCTGCAGGAGCTGGACCACAGTCATCGCGGTGTATTGCGAGTGCAGCACCCCACGCAAGACTCCCCCCAACTTCGGTTACTACAACCGGGTGGGAACTACGTAGAGCTTAGCCCCGGCGCCCATGGCGCCTGGCAAACCTTTTACGACTATGTGGTGGAAGGCGTGCACCACATTTGGATTGGATTGGACCACATCCTGTTTCTTCTGAGCCTGCTGATTCCCAGCGTACTGCGTCCTGCGGAGCGCGGCTGGAAACCAGTGACGGCGCTCAAACCAGCCCTGCTCGGCGTGGCCGGTACGGTTACAGCCTTCACGCTGGCCCACTCGATCACCTTGAGTGCGGCTGTGCTGCAGTGGCTGTCCTTACCCATTGTCTGGGTAGAAACCCTCATCGCGGCCTCGGTCGTCTTTGCGGCGATCAACAACATCACCGGCTGGGTACGCCAGCGAGTCTGGGTACTGGCTTTTAGTTTCGGCCTCATCCATGGCTTTGGCTTTGCCGCGGTGCTTGGGGAGCTGGGGCTGCCTACGGATTTGCGCTTGCTCAGCTTGCTGGCCTTCAACCTGGGGGTGGAGCTGGGGCAGCTCGCCATTGTTATTGCAGTGGTCCCGCTGTTCTACCTGCTGCGAAACACGTGGCTGTACCGCACCGGAGTTCGCATTGGCGGCTCGTTGGCCGTCGCCGCGCTCGCGAGCTGGTGGCTGTGGGAACGCTGGCCGCGGGGATAGAGCCGTGCTGATTGACAGCGAAGATAAAGGCTTCTCTGATCATCGGTTTCCACAGATGACCGCAGATTGGAAGTCGCTATCCAAGCGCCGACTGATGTCATCGGAGGCCATAGCGAACTATCCGCATAGCGCTCAGCGGTGGTAGCAGCCCGCATCTCATTCTTGAAGCGCTTCTCGCCCACCGATTCAGGTCACTGCCACTCAAATATCTGCGTCCATCTGCGAAAATCTGTGGCTCAAAACCCGCTTGAAGCCTGCAGCTCTCACCTGAGCGAGCGACTTCGCTAAGCTCTTGGTTGATCGGTCGCCATGCCCGGGAGGGGTGTCATGACCAAGACCAAAGGCTCTACTTTTCGGTTACGCCCTCTGGGTGCGATGAGCGACTACCTCAACCAATTGGTGGAAGCGCAACTGTGGGCCCAAGTATTGGTGGGCATGTTTGCCGGCGTTCTGGTCGGCTTAGCCATCGGCCCTGCGGCAGGCTGGCTCAGCCCCTCGCTGAGCCTGACCATCGGTAACTGGTTGGCCTTCCCCGGTCAGTTGTTTTTACTCAGCATTCAAATGATTGTGGTGCCGCTGGTTTTCGCCTCCATCGTGCGTGGGTTGGCAGCCGGACCAGGCGGAGGCCAACTGCGACGTCTGGCGCTATGGACCATTGGCTTTTTCTGCCTGAGCACCGCAGTGGCTGCAGCTGTAGGCATCACGGTGGCGGTCTGGATTGAGCCGGGTAGCTATCTGGTGGTTGCTGAGCCCCTGCCCAAGGCATCTACCGCCGCAACGGGCTTACCCGCCCTGCAGGATGTGCCGGCTCGGCTGCTGAGCATCCTGCCGGGCAACCCCCTGCACGCCTTTGTGGAAGGACAAATGCTGCAAGTGGTGCTATTCGCCTTTGTGGTCGCAGTCGCGACTTTGTCCCTGCCGCCGGCCACGGTGAAGCCCATCATGGAATTGCTGGTCGCCATCCAGGAAGTGTGTATGGCCGTGGTGCGCTGGGCTATGAAACTGGCCCCGCTGGCCGTATTCGGTCTCATGGCGCAACTGGTGAGCCGCACCGGCTGGCAAACCCTGTTGGGCCTGGGGATTTACGCCGCCACGGTCCTCTTTGGCCTGGCCTTGGTCATGCTGGGCTATTTGCTGCTACTTCGGCTCTGCGCCGGAATGCGGCCGTTAGCCTTTATTCGCAATACCCGTGACCTGCTGTTGCTGGCGTTTAGTACATCCAGTTCCGCCGCGGTGATGCCCATGTCGATGCGGGTGGCCACTGAAAAGCTGCAATTGCGCGGAGGCATTGCCCAATTTGTGCTGCCTCTGGGCGCCACCATCAACATGAATGGCACGGCCCTGTATCAATCCGTAGCCGCAGTTTTTCTGGCCCAAGCCCATGGCGTGGACATTGGCGTAGGCGGCCTGGCACTGGTGGTGGCTATGGCGGTGGGGGCTTCCATCGGCTCGCCGGCCACACCCGGTGTGGGCATCGTGATCCTGGCCAGCATCCTCACCAGCATTGGCGTGCCACCCTCGGGTGTGGCTCTGATCATGGGCCTGGACCGACTGCTGGATATGTGCCGAACGGCGGTGAATGTGGCCGGTGATCTGGTCGCCTGCGCCTTCGTCGACAAATGGGTGATGCGCGACTTTCAGCCGCCAACAAGCGCCGCTCAACCTGCAGACGGAGGCGACTCCACACTGGCGACTTCGTCTTCCGCAGATTAAGTAATGAAGAGCCGAGGGCTGCTTATGCTCAAACCCGGTGCCAATCGGAAAGGTTAGAGCGGGGATCGAGGTTGTTTTTTGCCACAG
The DNA here is from genome assembly GCA_019192445.1 of Oceanococcus sp. HetDA_MAG_MS8. Classification (NCBI taxonomy): domain Bacteria; kingdom Pseudomonadati; phylum Pseudomonadota; class Gammaproteobacteria; order Chromatiales; family Oceanococcaceae; genus Oceanococcus; species Oceanococcus sp. HetDA_MAG_MS8. Next base: position 89,296 of record JAHCMK010000005.1, on the reverse strand, counting down.
ATTGGCGCAGATGAACGCAGATTAGTGGGTGGCACCTGAAGTCGATTCACCCCAGTCAATGCTTGGCGTACTCCGGATGCAGGTGGATAAGTACTTATCAGACTTGATTCACGCTGCATGTGCCTAGCGCAGGTTTTGCGGTCTTTGCTCAGACGCTCGCGTCAATAGTGTCGATCGGCAGACTCATGCTCAATAATTGGCCGTCCGCTGTGCATAAAGATGCTTGGCAGCTCTGCGCCGTCGCGACAATAATGCGATCTGCGGGATCGGCATGATATTGGAGCAATTCAGTCGCCCGGATTCCAATGCTCCCCGTAACTGGAATCTCGGTTACGCCATCATCGAGAATTCGCTGACGCCAGATTGCCGGGCCGATGTTGAGTTTGAGTCGCCCCATGTCGTTCAGCATCGCTGCTTCCCAGAAAGAAATGGCAGAAACCAAGATTTCACCCTGAGCGTGCGCTTTCTCAATGGCCCTACGCGCCTTGGCGCCCAGTTTTCTGTCGCCGCTACGCAACCAGATGAGGGCGTGGGTATCCAGCAGGATCACCGCGCCGCATCCCATTGCGTAGGAATCGGCTGAAGAATATCTCCGACAATGTCGATGGAGCCCGCGTCGGCACCGAATAACGGCTTTGGAACTGGCTTTGCAGCCGTGACCGTGACGATAGGTTTACCGTGTTTGGTAATCACCAAAGGCTCTCCTGACTGAGCCACCTCATCCATGAGCCTCAGACACTTCGCCTTGAACTGTGTTGCCGAAATTTCCATCAAAGAGACCATAGTCATGACTATGGTCATTTTAGTGACCTGCATGCGCGTCACACAAGCCGCTCTGCAGCCTCTAAAGATTATTGCTTTGACTGAAGGCTTTGCCGTTAAAACTCTGATGTGTTCGAGTCCGTACCCATCTGCGGCAGCAACTAGAGGAGTTCTCCGCAGTACCGTTCATGGCGGCTTGCGCTTTGAACATTATGATCTGCGCAGCTCATAGCTCGCGTTAAAGATGCATTTTTTGCCGCAGATTGGCGCAGATGAACGCAGATTAGTAGGTGGCACCTGATACTGATTCCCTTTGATCAATGCACGGCGTACGGCTGCTGTGTCGCGAAGGGTGCTCATGAACAGTTGATCCAAGTGGCGGCTCATACCTATGGAGCCGCTCCCTTGAGAGCGAGTTTCCGCCTCCATGCAGACTTGAGCGGACTTAGCCAGCCCCAAATTCCACAGCAGCCTCGCCTCAGCGTTGCAAGCTTTCGCCCCTGCAGGAATCTGCGTCAATCTGCGGCGACACTCCGGCATCGCATTGGCACAACTGCTCTTGCGAGCGTGTGGCCGCAGGCTCGCGGGCCCACATAGATCTCGGCGAAACCATCACACCCCTCGGGAACTAAGGCCTCATGGTCCGCACCCGATAGAAGCTTGGCTCCAAAACAATCTGCGTCAATCTGCGACCAAGACCCCAACCTCAGGAGCGCTGCCAAGGCCTAATCCTGCACCAAGCGCAGCAAGCGTTCCCGCGCTTCCACCAAGCTGCCAGCGCCAGCGCTGAGCTCTTGCACGGTACCGGCGCAGGGTGCGGTGACGACGGTTTCCATCTTCATGGCTTCGAGAACCAGTAAAGGCTCGTTTTGCTTCACCACATCGCCTTCGCTGACCAGCACCTTGCTGACGACGCCGGGCATGGGGGCGCCCACATCGCCAGGGTCTTTGGGGTCGACCTTGGGCCGTTCCGCCACCTTGTCGGAGCCGGCGCGAGCCACGCGCACGATGCGAGATTGGCCGTTGAGCTCGAAGAAGAGCTTGCTGATGCCCTCTTCTTCCTGGTCATTGCGACCCAATAGGCGGATGAGCAGGGTCTTGCCGCGGTCTATGTCCACATGCACTTCTTCTTCGCCGGTGGGACCGTAGAAGAAGGCGGGCGTGGGTAGAACGCTTACATCGCCGTAGCGCTGCCGATGGGCCACGAAGTCCTTGTACACTTGCGGATACATCAGATACGAGGCCAGGTCGGTATCCGTCACCGCCTCGCCGGTGGTCTCGGCCGCTTCGGCGCGGGCGGCTTCCAGGTCCACCTCGGGCAAATCCGCACCGGGACGCCGGCTACGCGGCGCCTCGCCTTGTAACACCTTGCGCTGCAGCGCCTCCGGCCAGGGCTCGGAGGGCAAGCCCAAGTCGCCTTTGAACAAGGCCACCACCGAAGCCGGGAAGTCGATGGGCACATCGGGGTCGGCCACCTGCTCCGGCGTCCAGCCGCGCGCCACCATCAGCAGAGCCAAATCCCCCACCACCTTGGAGCTGGGAGTGACCTTCACAATGTCGCCAAACAACTGGTTCACATCGGCATAGGCCTGCGCCACTTCAGTCCAGCGCGAGGCCAGCCCCATGCTGCGCGCCTGCTCACGCAAATTGGTGTACTGCCCGCCGGGCATTTCGTGGCGATACACATCCGCGGTGCCGGAGCGAATATCGGGCTCGAATGGTGCATAGAAGCGGCGCACATCCTCGAAATAATCGGAGAGCTGGCGCAGCTTGGCCGACTGCAAGCCCGTGGCCCGCTCCGAATGCTCCAAGGCGGCGACCACACTGCCCAGATTGGGCTGAGCCGTCAGGCCCGAGAGGCTATCCAAGGCTCCGTCAACGGCATCGCAACCGGCATCGATAGCGGCCAAGATGCTGGCCCCACCCAGCCCGGAGGTGTCATGGGTGTGGAAGTGCAGCGGCAAGCCCACCTCTTGCTTGAGCGCCTCCACCAAAGCCTTGGCGGCCTTGGGGCGGCAGATGCCGGCCATGTCCTTGATGCCGATGATGTGGGCGCCGGCGGCCTCCAGGGCCTTGGCCCGCGACACGTAGTACTCCAGGGTGTACTTGGGCCGGCTGGCATCAAACAAATCGGCCGTGTAGCAAATGGTGCCCTCGCACACGGCGCCGGATTCGATGACCGCATCCATGGCCACGCGCATGCTATCCACGTTGTTCAGCGAATCGAAGACGCGGAAAATATCGATGCCGTTAGCCGCAGCCTGCTGCACAAAATAACGCACCACGTTGTCGGGGTAATTGGTGTAGCCCACGGCATTGGCAGCCCGCAGCAGCATCTGGAAAGGGATATTGGGAATAGCCGCACGCAGGTCGCGCAGGCGTTGCCAGGGGCATTCATGCAAAAAGCGCAGCGCCACATCAAAGGTAGCCCCGCCCCAACATTCCAGCGACAGCAGCTGCGGCGCCAGGCGGGCATAGGCCGGTGCAATGGCGCGCATGTCGGCGCTGCGCATACGGGTCGCAAACAGGGATTGGTGGGCATCGCGCAGGCTGGTGTCGGTAACAAAGACCTGCGGCTGTGCGCGCAGCCATTGCCCGAACTCTGCCGCGCCCAGCTCTTGCAGGCGCTGGCGCAAACCATCCGGCGGGGCCTGACGGGTATCGACCAGCGGCAACCGGGGCTCGGCCAGGGGCAGCGGCGGATGCGAACGATCGCGCATTTCCGGATGACCGTTGACGATAACCTCGCCCATGTAGCGCAGCAGCTTGGTCGCCCGGTCTTTGCGCTGGGGGAACTCAAAGAGCTCCGGCGTGTCGTCAATAAAACGCGTGGTGGCCTCACCCGACTGAAACCGCGGGTGATTAATCACGTTTTCCAAGAACTGCAGGTTGGTGGCCAAACCGCGAATGCGAAATTCGCGTAGCGCCCGATCCATACGAGCAATGGCCGTACCCAGCGTGGGTGCCGAGGCCGTCACCTTGGTGAGCAGGGAATCGTAATGCGGTGTGATCACAGCGCCGGTATAAGCGGTGCCACCATCCAGACGCACCCCGAAACCAGCCGGGCTGCGATAAGCCAGTAGGCGCCCATGATCGGGGGCAAAGTCGGCTTCGGGATCCTCGGTGGTCACCCGGCATTGCAGGGCGTGCCCGCGAAACTCAATCTGATCCTGGGTCGGTAGTCCGGGCCGGCTGCCCTGCGGCTGCAGTCCAATGGAGGCCCCCTCGGTGACCAGAATCTGGGCCTTGACGATATCCACGCCGGTGATCATCTCGGTCACCGTGTGCTCCACCTGAATACGGGGGTTCACTTCGATGAAGTAAAACTCGCCGGTGTCGTCGTCCAGCAAAAACTCCACCGTGCCCGCATGGGAATAGCCCACATGGGCACAGAGCCGGATGGCTGAAGCGCAGAGCTCTTCGCGCTGCTGCGGGCTCAGGTAGGGGGCCGGCGCCTGCTCTACCACCTTTTGGTTACGGCGCTGCACCGAGCAGTCCCGCTCGAACAAATGCACCAACTGGCCCTGTTTGTCGCCCAGCACCTGCACTTCCACATGCCGGGCCCGCTGGACCAGTTTCTCCACGTACACGGCATCGTTACCAAAAGCCGCTCCGGACTCACGCCGGGAGGACTCCAGGGCTGCGGCCAGGCTGGGGGCATCCATCACCCGGCGCATGCCGCGCCCGCCACCGCCCCAACTGGCCTTGAGCATGACCGGATAGCCCACGGCGTCGACCAAGGCCTGAGCCTGCTCCATATCCCGCGGCAACTCGGCCGAGGCGGGCAGTACCGGCACCTGCGCGGCTTCGGCCACCGCGCGCGCGGAGACCTTATCGCCGAGAGTGCGCAGCACCTCCGGGCTAGGCCCGACAAAGGCAATACCGGCGTCGGCGCAGGCCTGAGCAAAGTCGGGGTTTTCTGACAAAAAACCGTAGCCGGGGTGAATGGCATCCACACCGGCCTCAACGGCAATGCGAACTACCGCATCAATGTCTAGATAGCTGCCTACGGGCCGGCCGGCCGGGCCGAGCTGGTAGCTCTCATCAGCCTTAAAGCGATGCAGAGCAAAGCGATCTTCAAAGGCATAAACCGCCACGGTGCGAATGCCCATTTCGGCAGCCCCGCGCATCACCCGAATGGCGATCTCGCCGCGATTGGCCACCAGAATCTTCTTAATCGTCATCACTCATGCTCCCCTACACCGCTTGTTGTCTACATGGAGGATCAGCCTCGTCCCTTAGCTGAAGCGAAAGGCATGCCAAGCATGCCCAGACGACTTGCAGGCTGCCCGAGTTGTTACCCTCCGGCATCGTCGCCACGCTAAGACGCTCACAGCGTCGTTATCCGCCTACCGACAGTACACCAAGCGACCCCTTAGGAGCGGATAGTCACCCAGTTCGGTACTAGCTGGCGCACAATTGCATGCAACCCCGTTTGAACACAGCAATGAAACGAGAACCGATGATGAAAATGATCTTGATAGGGCTGGCATCACTGTTTCTGCCCTTATCTGTGTGGGCCGCCGAGGGCATGTGGACCCTGGATAATCTGCCCAATAAGGCCATGCAAAAAGAGATCGGCTTTAGTGCCGACGAGGCTTTTGTGGACAAATTGATGCAGTCCTCGGTGCGGCTGGAGAATGGCTGCTCCGGCTCATTTGTCAGCGGCCAGGGCTTGGTACTCACCAATCACCACTGTGTGCGCCGTTGCGTGCAGCAGTTGTCCAGCAAAAACCAGGATTACATTGCCGAGGGTTTCCTGGCCCGCGAGCCGGCACAGGAGCTGCGCTGTCCGGCAATGTCCGTCAGTCGCCTGGAAGAGATCAGCGATGTGACGGCCGAGGTGAACGCGGCCACCGAAGACAAAACAGAGGAAGCCTTTGCCAAGGCGGAAAAGGCCGAACTTGCCGCGATTGAGTCAGCCTGTACTGAGCAGGCCCCCGCGGGCGGCAAGTGCGAGGTGGTCAAGCTGTACCAAGGCGGGCGCTATCACCTGTATCGATACCACCGCTTTGATGATGTGCGATTGGTATTCGCACCAGAGCAGGCCACCGCCTTCTTTGGTGGAGATCCGGATAATTTCAACTTTCCCCGCTACAACCTGGATATGGGCCTGTTGCGGGTGTATGCCAACGGCAAACCGGCGTCGATCGCGCAGTACTTTCCCATCCAGCCTGCAGGGGCTGAGGGCGGAGAAGCCGTTTTCATTACCGGCCACCCTGGTACCACGCGCCGCGGTCTGACCGTGGCGCAGTTGACCACCCAGCGTGATCTGGAATTGCCCCAGCGTTTGATGCTGGCCAGTGAATGGCGGGGGTATCTCACCCGCTATGCAGCCGAAGGCGCCGAGCAGGCGCGCATCTCGCAGGGCGACCTCTTCGGCATCGAAAACGGCATTAAGGCCCGCAAAGGCATGCTGGAAGCGCTGCAAGACCCGGAGGTCTTTGCCTTTAAGGCCCGGGAAGAAGCGCGCCTGAAGGCCTACGTCAAAAAATCCCGCAAGCGCCGCAAGCTGTACGGCGATGCTTGGGAGCAAATCGAGCAGGCGCAAACCACCCTGCGCAACATCTATTGGGAATATCGCATGCTGGAGGCGGGCTCCGGCTTCGCCAGCACCTATTTCGATCATGCTCGGGCGCTGGTGCGTGGCGCACAGGAGCGTACCAAGCCCAACGCCGAGCGTTTGGAGGAGTTCAGTGAGGCCCGTCTGCCACGCGTGGAGCAGCAGTTGTTCAGCGAAGCGCCGATTTACCCTGAGTACGAAGAAGTGACCCTGTCCTTTTCGTTGGCCAAACTGCGGGAGTACCTCTCGCCAGATCACCCGGTGGTGAAGGCGGTGCTGGGTAAAGACTCTCCGGAAACGGTGGCCAAGCGCTTGGTGCAAAACACCAAGCTGGGCCAGCTCAAGTACCGCAAAGCGCTCTGGGCCGATGGCGGCCAAGCCGTCGCCAACAGCGATGATCCCTTCATCGTCTTGGCCAAGCTCATTGATGAGCCGGCCCGCGCCCTGCGCCAAACCTACGACAATGAGGTCAAAGCCGTGGAGACGGCGAACGCCGGCAAGATTGCTGCCGCACGCTTCGCCATGCTGGGCACCAGCGTGTATCCGGATGCCACCTTCAGCTTGCGTCTGTCGTATGGGCAGGTGCGGGGCTGGGAGGAGAAGGGCAAAACCATTGCGCCCTTTACCGCCATTGGCGGTGCCTTCAATCGCGAAACCGGCGCAGAGCCTTTTGCTCTGCCGCAGAGTTGGCATCAGGCCAAAGCAGACTTGGACCTGAGCACCCCCTTCAACTTTGTGAGCACCAACGACATCATTGGCGGCAACTCCGGCTCACCCGTGATCAACAGCCATGCCGAAATTGTGGGGCTAGTGTTTGACGGGAACATCCACTCTCTAGGCGGGGCCTTCTGGTTTGACGAGCGCCGCAACCGGGCCGTGTCCGTGCATGCGGCCGCCATTGTGGAAACCCTGCGGACGGTCTACGACGCACAGTTCTTGCTGGACGAGATGACGCTGCGTTGAGTCAGCGGACAAAAATGCTTCTTCGCCGAACACTGCGGATTGAGCCGGTGACCTTTGCTCGGCAGCTCGGCCTCACTTGGCTCTGATTGGAGCAACATCACGCATCTGAGGATTGAGGATGAGGCTATTCTGAAGAGCCGGTGGTGGCAGGTTGGAGTGTTGGCCCGTTAGGGCCGCATTTCCGAGCGCCGTAGGCGTCTTGTCGCGACTGTGGTCAATCGGCCACGGACGGCCGATTAAGGCTTGCCGCGACACGACGTCGCGTCAAGCCGACCACATCAAGCACAAGCCGCCGGAGGGCACCGCGCAGCGGCGCGAGGAACAGCGGCGCTAACGGACCAACACGCTCCACGCCGCGAGTGCAGCAACGAGGCGCCGTCTGTCATCTACAGAGCTGGCTTAAGCCCAGCTGCCGACCTACGAGGAGGGTAAATGCTCAAGCCATCAAGTTCTGCAGACCTGAGCCAGTATCCCGCTAAACCGCGATGAACCATTAAATAGCCCTGTGTTGCTCCTGGGAGTCGCGAAGGAGGCGAGGAGCGGGAGCCATCTGGCGAGACCCGACGATCTCGCTAGGCCACAAAGTCGGGCATCGGCACTACACTCAGACCATCACCATCGCCCCAAAGGCGGTGACGAATGAAAGGATGGTCGATTCTGATGAATGCCACCCTGCCGCAGCCAAGAGATACAGACCATGAGCGTAGACAAACTCGGCAAGACCGACGACGAAAGAATTGACCAGGTTGTGACCCTGCCACCGCCTGAGCACCTCATTCGCTTTTTCCCCATTTCGGGCTCAGCCATTGAAGATCTGGTAGCAAGCACCCGGCAGAATGTGCGCAACATCCTCTCCGGCCAGGATGATCGTTTGCTGGTGGTGATTGGCCCTTGTTCCATCCACGACCCCCGTTCGGCGCTGGAGTACGCCCAGCGCTTGGTGGCTTTGCGCGAAAAGCACGCACAGCACCTGGAAATTGTGATGCGCGTGTACTTTGAGAAGCCGCGCACCACCGTGGGCTGGAAGGGCCTGATTAATGACCCCTACCTGGACCAAAGCTTCAAAATCGACGAGGGGTTACGCATCGCCCGGCAGCTACTCATTGATATCAACAAAATGGGGTTGCCGGCTGGAAGCGAATTTCTCGATACCATCTCTCCGCAGTACATCGGTGACCTGGTCTCCTGGGGCGCTATTGGCGCTCGCACCACCGAGAGTCAGATTCACCGCGAACTAGCCTCGGGGATTTCCGCACCTATTGGCTTCAAGAATGGCACCGAGGGCAACATCAGCGTCGCGGTCGCGGCTATTCAGGCGGCGGCCAATCCGCATCATTTCCTGTCTGTACACAAGAGTGGGCATGTGGCCATCGTGCGGACCCTAGGCAATCCCCATGGACACTTGATTCTCCGCGGTGGCTTAGAACCCAATTACGACGCTCAGTCAGTAAGCCAAGCTTGTGGCGTGCTTAAAGAGGCTGGTCTCATCGATCGTGTCATGGTGGACTGCAGCCACGGTAACAGCCAAAAAGACCCTGCCCGCCAGGTCGATGTGGTCAAAGAAATCGCGAGCAATATCCGCGCCGGTCATAGCGGTGTGTTTGCGCTGATGATTGAGAGCCACCTCAAGCATGGGGCGCAGAAAATGCGGGTCGGCACCGACTCTCCGGATGCATTGGAGTACGGCAAGAGCATCACCGATGGCTGCCTGGGCTGGGATGACTCCGCCGCGCTACTCGATCATTTGGCCGAAGCCGTGGCTCAGGGCCGTGAACTGAGGCAAAAAGCCTAGCGGTCTGCGTGTCAGGGCCGTGTTGGAATGGGGTCGGCATGAATGACCACATCCAAACTCTGGAAGCGTGCCTGTAGGCGTTGAGCCGCATCTGCGGTAATCGCATGCGCTTGTTCCAAGCTTAAGTGGCCAGCCACCTCTAAGTGCACTTGCAAAAACCGTTGTGGACCTGCGCGCCGGGTGCGCAGGTCATGCCAGCCCATCACCCCTGGTGTGGCCTGCAGCACCGCCTCCAGATCGGCCCGCTCATCCGCAGGCAGTTCCTCATCCATCAACTGCACCAAGGCTAGACGCGCGACCGTCCAAGCCAAGAAACCCAAATAGATCGCCACGAGCAGCCCTACGAGGGGGTCAATCCACACCCAGCCCCACACCGCGCTGCACAGCAAGGCCAGCACGATGCCTGCGTTGACCACCACATCGCCCAAGTAATGTGCGGCATCGGCTGTCACGGCAACAGAACCACTGGCGGAAGCCGCCCGCCGTTGCACTCTGACCAGCACCAAGGTCAACACGATGGAAAGGAGCATCACTGCCACGGCCCATCCGGGCTGATGCAATGGCTGTGGCCGAAACAAGCGTTCTATGGCGTGTAGTGCCACTAATACTGCGCTCCCCGTGAGGAGTCCGGACTGTGCCAGAGAGGCCAGTGGCTCTATACGTCCATGACCAAAACGGTGCTGGGCATCCGGAGGCTTCCTTGCGTAGATCATGGCCAGCAATAACGCGGTTGACGCCACGGCGTCCATTAAGGAGTCCGCCATGCTTCCCAGCAAGGCCAAGGACCCCGTAAACATCGCTGCCGCAGCCTTGAGCAGTGCCAAGGCGATGGCGCTGGCGATGGCAATGCGGGTCACCCAAAGAGGCTGTAGCCAGCGCTCTGCATCCGACGCACTCATACTCGGCTCCCTAGCCTATGCCCGGCCACTGCGAGGGACGGCGCATGTAGATCAGTCTAGAGCACAGTCTATGCAGCCAGGCGCAAACTGGGTAACAGCGTCTGCATGCTCAACCCACTTGAGGCACATTGGTAATTATGAGTCAGCCCAGTCCAGCCCCAACCCTGCGCCGCAGCCTAGGTCCTTGGAGTATGACCCTGTATGGACTGGGCACCATTGTCGGCGCCGGCATCTTCGTGCTCATCGGCGAAGTCATTGGGGTGAGCGGCTCTGCAGCCCCGGCCGCCTTTGTTCTGGCCGCCTCCATTGCCGCGCTTACTGGTCTAAGCTATGCGCAGTTAGCCGCGCGGCACCCACGTAGTGCAGGCGAAGCCGCCTACGTCAACGCTGCTTTTGCACGCGATTCGCTGACCCTGATCATAGGCTTAGCCGTGGCTCTGAGTGGGATGGTCTCGGCTGCCACCATGGCTCATGGCTTTGCCCGCTATCTCAGCAGCCTCATAGCACTGCCCGCTCCGCTCGTTACCCTGGGCTATCTGGCGGCACTGGGCGCGGTCGCCACCTGGGGCATTCGCGAGTCAGCGGCTTTGGTCGGCCTGCTCGCAATCTCCACTGTTGTGGGCCTACTTGCGATTGTGCTGGCAGTTGTTGGTGGCGAAGGACATTGGCAATGGCCGCAGGCTGTTGTTCAGTGGCCGGGGCTGCGCAATACCGCCTGGTTTAGCGGTGCATTCTTAGCCTTCTATGCATTTATTGGCTTCGAAGATTTGGCCAATTTGGCCGAAGAAACACGCCATCCTGGACGGACCTTAGGCATTGCCATTCCCCTATCGATGGCGCTTTCCGCCATGCTGTATGTGCTGCTCTGCATTACTGCCTTAGGCGCTTTACCGGTGCAGGAGCTGGCCGCCTCCGCTGCGCCGATGGTCACTCTGCTGGAATACAGCGGTTACCCCGGAGCAACTATCGTTGCTGTTTTGGGTTTGCTGGCAATTACCAATGGCGCCTTGGCCCAGCTGATTATGGCCGCAAGGGTGCTCTACGGTTTATCCCAACAGCGTCAGCTGCCAGCTTGGTTGGCCAGTGTTCACCCTGGGCGGCATACTCCCTGGGCCGCTACTGTTGTTGCCACGGGTTTCACCATGTCTTTGACCATGATTGGCGGCTTGGTGCTACTGGCGCAACTCACAAGCGCCCTCATCTTGCTGATTTTCACCATGGTGAATCTCGCCTTGGTCGCCCTACTCCGCCAAGAGAAGCGCCACTGGGGACGCTACCTCTTGCCCCTGTTAGGCGCCGCCAGCGCCAGCGGTTTGCTGCTACTGGCAGTGCCTGGAGGGCATGCTTAAGAGGCCACAGCGGCCTCCTGAGCCTTATCCCGCACCCGGCGCAAATCTCGCACCAAGTCCGGGTCCTGCATGTCGATGTAACGCGGCAAATCTGCGGCGAAGCCTTCGGGCTTCACAGCCAAAACATCACAGTCGACGGTGTACAGCAAAGCCTCCGATACCGTGCCGAGAATGGCCTGACGAAGTGCTTTCCGGTAGGTGGTACCAACAACCAGCAAATCCGCCTGATGTTGGCTCACAAAGTCTTGCAAGCCTGACTCGACCACGCTGGTTTGCAAAAAGTGGCAGTGCTCGGCACCAATACCCTGCGCGGCAGCAAGTTCAGCGAATACCGTACGCGCCTGGTTCAGCTGATCTTGGTACACGCGTTCAACCCGCGACAGCTCCAGGGTGGTGTAGGGCAAGGGCGGCATCGCATCGTAGGCGGCGACTAAATCCAAATCCGCCTGACTGAGCTCGGCCATGCTTTGCGCCATACCGATAATGTCGCGATTGAGCCCGCGGGGCTTGTCATGTCGGTTCACTGGGTCCACGGCGGCCAGCACTCGCTGCGGCAGAGCCTCTGTCTGGCGTACCAACATCAACGGCGCTGGGCATAAACGCAACAACTGAGCGTCTAAGGGCGTCAACACATGGCGGGTTAACCAGGCCGCATAACCAATATCCTTGATGACCAAATCAGGCTGACTACGGGCCACCTGTGCCGCCATTGCGGCATGCAAAGGGTGACCCCAGTAAACGCTGCCCACAGCCTCGATTCCGTCCTTGCAAAGCTCCGCACATCGGGACTCCAATGCCGACTCCAGGGCATCTAAGCTGTCCCGGATGGTGACATTCATCAGCCACTGATCCCATTGCCCCCAATGAGCAATGGAGCGTTCGTAGGCAAAGGCAGCCAGCTCCAGGCGCGCGCCGCTGGCCTGGGCTAAGGCAGCGGCACGCTGCAACGCTGGGGAGTGCAGATCTTCCGCGTTGACAATGACAAAGATGTGGTCAAGCTTGGGCATGGTTGTGTCTCCGGCGAGCCTGACACCCTTGTACCCTGATCATGGACACGGCATCTTGACCTGGGTCAATTCATCAAGGGACATGGCATGAGCGGGCCACGGCAGTCTCAAACGGAGGTCTCCCACAGCACTGCAGTCCGCCGCAAACCTATGCTGCGGCTGCGGCCTCGCCCCAATCGTCGGCTTCCGGCCGAGCTTCATGCTGAGCCGGTGTATCAACAAGCCTGCCAATGGCCTGAGCATGAGCGCGAACAGCGACTCGCTGTTTTACTCAGCCGCCTGGATCAGAGCCATTGGCGGCATGGGGATCCGCTGCAGCTCTACACCGCTGGGCGCTGCGCTTACGCGGCCATGCTGGCCAACATAGCTGCAGCTGAGTCCGAAATATTGCTCGAGTCCTACATCATCCGGAATGACCAAACGGGCCAGAGAATTGCCCGCGCACTCGGCTTAGCCGCTCGGCGTGGGATCAGCGTGAAAATTTTGGCTGACGCCTGGGGCAGCTCCAGACTGCGCCCGCCGTTCTGGGAGGCCCTGGCTGATGCAGGCTCCGAGTTTCGCTTGTTTCGACGGCCACGGTCGGCACCACGAATCTTATTACCCATTCTTGATCACCGTAAGCTGCTGATCGTAGACCGCCAAATCGCCTACACGGGCGGTATGAATATCGCCGATGAATACCATTATGGGCGTGATGGCATGCCCCCCTGGCGGGATACGCATATCCGCGTACAAGGCAGTCTCGCCGTGGACATGGCTAGGCTATTTTTCGAGAGTTGGGAACTCGCCGGCGGCGATGGCGTACTCATTCCCAGCAGTACAAGCAAAGCCCAAGCGGGGCCGCGCTCGCTGCTGTTGGACACCCTGCCAGGACGTGGACAACAGGAAATGCATGCCGCCATTGCGGGCTTACTGGGCGCCGCAAGGCAGCGTGTCTGGATTAGCAATGCCTATTTTGCACCGCAGCCTTGGTTGCTCAAGATGCTGGCGGATTGTGCACAGCGGGGGGTGGATGTTCGCCTATTACTCCCTGGCCCCACCGACGTCCCCTGGGTACGTTACGCCGGGCAGGCAGCTTATACCCAACTGCTGCGTGAAGGGGTTCGAATTTATGAGTACCAACCGGCGGTGCTCCACTGCAAAACCATGCTGGCCGACCGAAATTGGGGGCTCGTGGGCTCCACCAATTGGGACGCACGCTCTTTTCGCTGGAACCACGAATGCAACGTGCTGGTTTGGGACCATGCCATCAATGCCGAATTGGCTCAGCATTTTGAGCAGGATCTTCACCACAGCCTAGAAATTAACCTGCGAACATGGCGCAGACGACCTCTGGCGCAGCGTCTCCGCAATGCGCTCTTTGCATTGTTCAGGGCCTGGTTGTAGGTCGGCTGCGCACCCTATGCACCGGCCAAGAGCTCAGCCATTTGCGGCCGCAGAACTTGGGCCCAGCGGCGAACTTTGCAAATTGACGTAGGTCATGAACCATGGGTGTGGGATCGGGCAGGCTCGTGACTGGACTCGCCATTGCGCACTGTTTTGGAGGTGATCATGTCTACTGTGTCTCATATTTTGCTGGCAACGGATCTTTCCCCCGCTAGTCGCCATGCCGCCGAGCATGCGGCAGCTTGGGCGCGGCGACACCAAGCCAAATTACACCTGTTCTATGTGCAAACGCCCCTGCAAATTGAGTACAGCTGGCTGGCGTTTGCGGAAACCGCCGAGCAAATCGAGGAGGTACAACAAGCAGCAGATAAAGCCCTGAGCAAATTGGCAGCGGAGCTCGACGCTCCCTGTACCTATTCCAGCGTGCGCGAGCCTGCAGTTGCCCCCACTGTTGCGGACTACGCCAAGAACAATGCGGTGGACCTAGTTGTTGTAGGTAGCCATGGCTACAAGGGTTTAGCGCATTTTGCGCTAGGCAGCGTTGCGGCTGAAGTGGCTAGGCTCAGCCCCGTACCTACGCTGGTAGTGAGCAGCAAACACGCGCAGCCACCAGAAGAACTAGGCGCGATTCTGGCAGCCGTCGATTTTTCTGCTCTGGCGCATGATGCTTTCCGCTATGCCGGTCAGCTTGCTGAGGCAGCCAATAGCAAATTGATCGCCGCTCATGTGGTTGATCCTGCCCCATTACCTCCGTATTACCACGATGACTTCTTGCAGGCTGGTCAAGAGCAAGCCCGCAAAAGTTTGGATCAATGGCTGGCCGAAACGGAGCTATCCGAGCAAGCCGAGGGGGTGATTTCCCATGGGCACCCTCACCAAAAGCTGGCTGAGCTCGCCAAAGATTTCGCTGCTGATCTGATTGTTATGGGCTCACAGGGCTTACGCGGTTTAGACCGCTTTCTTCTAGGGTCGACCGCCGAGCGCGTTCTGCGCGCAGCGCCCTGCCCGGTATTGGTCTACCGCAACGACCTCTACGCCTAAAAACCACAATCCTAAGCACAGCGCCGGAATCTCAGATTCCGGTGACTGTGCTTGGCTCCTTACGGCCTGGTATCACAGCCCTAGGTCTGCATCCGAGAAGGCGTAGAGCTCCCGAAGCGCTCAGCGCGCAATGGAACCAGATACTGGACAATTTTTACATTGAGGGCGATATTGCAGGCTGCCGAAGCTTGAGAACCGTCGGCATCTACAAAGGAGAACCTCATGAAAATCGCGCCCCTCGCGGCCATCGCGCTGCTGTGTCCGTTGACCGCACTCGCTGCTACGCCTTCCAGCGGCACTTTGACCATTTATGAAACTGAGCTGAGCTTTGGCGAAGGCCCTGTGGTCGGAGTCAACCCTACGCCCGCTATCGCTGCCGAGACCGGAACGGGGATTAATTGCGAGCCAGGGATCACCTGTGACCGCTTTGACCTCACCATTGATGTCCCGGACAACCTGACCGAGGTGTACCCCACGGCCATTCTGCGCCTGCAGATGTCCTGGACGAACCCCACTGGCCTGGAAGTTGAAGACTATGACTTCTACGCCTATGACGCAGATGGCAATGAAATTGGCTCTTCCGCAGAGCTGAATGCCAACAACCCCAACGAAGCCATCACGCTGGCCGTCACCGGTGGCGTGTCCGAGATTCGCCTGGATATGGTGTATTTCGCCGTGGCCGGCTCTACCTATGAAGTGGTCGCAACCTTAGACTTGGGTCAGCCCTCACCAGATGCTGACCTCGAGGCCTTCTTTGCCGACAACCCGCCCGATGATGGCGCCATGGGCTTCTTTATTGCTGCCGACGAAGATCAGCGTACCGCGCAAGCACGCTCTGCCCAGTCCAGTGGCGGTGGTGGCTTGGGCGGCCTGTTGCTGGTGTTGGCCACTTTAGGATTGCGCCGCCGAGGCTGAGTTCGCCTGATTAAGCGCATCAACAGGCCTCGCAACTGCGGGGCCTTTTTCTTTTTTTGGACCCTGAAGCAGTGATTCGCGACCACTGAACAGGGCCCGAGCAGGCACAATCAACAACGCGCCTAGAGTGAGCCCCCGGCAACCCAGAATTTTTGGGGCGAGTTCCGCAGCGCGTCCCCCATCTCCTGCACCGACCCCTATGCCTGCTCTGCACCGTCTCCTGCTTGCGCTTTACGGCGTTCATCTGCCGCTGGTTTGTCTCGCGCAAACAGCGGAGTCAACCTCGTTGGACGCGGTGGTGGTGACCGCCACCCGGGAGGCAACGGCAGTCGATCAGCTACCAGCAGCAGCCACGGTACTGGATGCTCAGGAGCTACAGGAACGTGGACTGGAGCGCATTGGAGATCTGAGCCGCCGGGTACCCAACTCCCAACTCAATCTCACACCAACCAACACCTACTTGGTCATGCGTGGCCTGGGTACAGGTGAGGTTCGCAGCGCCGAGCAATCCGTAGGCGTGTTCATTGATGGTGTTTACTACGGACGCCCACAGCTTGCCCTATTTAGCTTTTATGACCTGGACCAGGTCGAAGTCTTGCGTGGGCCTCAAGGAGCGCTGCTCGGCAAGAACACCATCGCCGGGGCAATAAACCTGCGTACCCGTGACCCTGAGTCATGGAGCAACGTTCAGGGCGCAGTCTTAGGCGCCAGCCGTGATCGCGAAGAATATCGTGTCGCCGCCAATCTGGCGGCGTCGGATCGGCATCAATTCCGACTCGCCGGCTTGGTGCAACGGGAAGATGGCTATTTGTTCAACACCACATTGCAACGCGAAGATTTGGGCCGGCCGGGCGAAGCTCTGCGCGCAAAATGGCAATGGCAGCCGCAGCCAGAACTGCTGATGCAACTGAGTCTGAGCCATGCCGCCGTGCGTCAGACCGGGGACGGTTTTGAGTTGATAGCTGCCAGCGATGAGGAACTCGCGCTTTATCAACAATACGACGCACAAACCAACACCGACCCAGCCGACAGGCGCACCGCTACCGACAATGCCAACTCGGCGGGTGATATCGACGGCCAAGACGCGCATTGGCGCCTAGAGTGGCGTCGAGGCGCCGCCTTTTGGCAGCTCTCAGCGCATGCCTACCAACAACAGGTGATTGCCGACTTTGATGCCGACTTCACCGCGATTCCCCTGCTGACCTTTCCCTCCACGGAAGACTATCGCCAATACAGCTTGGATTTACGCAGACAACACACATGGGGGCTATGGGATATCACGATGGGTCTCTACGCCTTCCATAGCGATCTGCAGCTGCGCGTGAACATTGGCCTGTTGCCCGAGGGTCTGGCCGGACTGAGCCGTGGAGTGCCACTCCTGGGCAACGCGGTGCTGGCCCCACTCGCTGCAGCACTCGGCCCCATCAATAATCTGGCCAGCGATACATCCCGTCATTTTCTCGACCAGCAAATCCGCACCATGAGCGGACTGATTGCCGCCAAACGCCCACTGAGCAGGAGCTGGTCCCTGCGCACGGACTTACGCTATACCTACGAGCGCAAACCAGGGCGAGCGGTACTGGACTATGACAACAGCGGCCTGATCTTCCAAACCTTTTTGGGGGAGTCGCCATACGATGTGGAGGATGAAGTCCTCGCCAGCGCGTTTACGCCCCAGCTATCGCTGCTGTGGTCACCACCTGATTCAGGCTGGAGTGGCTACCTCACGGCAGCGCAAGGCTTTAAAGCAGGAGGGTTCAACAATTTAGCGGCCCAAGGGGACCAGGTGATCTTTGAGCAAGAAGACTCCACCACCCTAGAGGCTGCGCTACGTTGGGAGCGCGGTGGATTGCGCGCCGAACTTGTGGCCTTCGCCACCCGCTTCGATAATTTACAGGTGGCGGTCTTCGACGGCACCCGCTTTTTTGTCGACAACGCCGCCGCGGCGCAAAGCCAGGGCGTGGAAACAGCCCTGCTCTGGCGACCATGGCCTCAACTAAAATTGGAGTTTGCTGCTGCTGCCTTGAACGCGCGTTACCGTGAATTTCGCAATGCGCCCGCGCCAGCCGGGAGTGACTCAACCACGCAAGACCTCTCAGGCCGCACCTTGCCACGGGCGCCCCGCTACAGCGGCCACATGGGCATGGAATACCGACAGCCACTACCGGGTTTTGATCTCAGTGTTGGCCTTCAGGCGGAGTGGCGCAGCCGCCAGTTTTTGAACCTGGACCTAGACCCCCTGCATGAGCAGCCTGGGTATCTGCGCTGGGATGCGCAAATGGTTCTGCGTCCTGCCACGCTGCCCCTAGACCTGATCTTGAGCGGGCAGAATTTGAGCGACAAACTCGTACGCCGCGAAGCCGCCGCCGCGGCCCTTTTCGAGAACACCCGTTTTGGCAGCCATGCCCCACCACGTACCGTGGGAGTGATGTTGCGCAGCTACTGGGAGTTTTAGTAGAACCAAGCCCGGCGCAGGCGGCTGATTTCACACTTCAATGTCGCCAGGACCTCAGTCAAACAGCCTCAGGAGCGCTCGCGGCTACTTTTAGGGTGAGCCAGCCGGCATGAAGGTCAGGGGCTGCTCGGCGGCTGGGCCATGCCGTGTGGACTCGAAGCTGGAGTTTGCCTCGCAGGTCTGACAGGCGTGCATGAGTTTGTCACGGCGCATTTGCTCCAAGGCTTCTTTGTGATAGGTCTTCAGTCGCGCCAGGTACTGGTCAACCACCTGAGCTGCGGGCATGCCCAAGCGACCCACCTCCGGAGACTGCGGCAAACAACATAAATGCACGCTGTGATGCGGCCCATTCACCAACATACCCGAGGCGGTGGCAAAGCAGCTTCTGCCTGGCAACGCTCGCGGCAAGATGCGCTCAAACCATGCCTCTTGATAGCCCTCGCAACCGGCGCGCCCCCGCCCGGTATGGAATACCGTGGGGTTGGTGTAGTACTCGGCAATGCCGTCCAGCCTGGTAACTTCGGCGCGAACAAATTCGTCCACCGTATCGGTATTCACCACAATGCGCAAACGCTCTCGGGGAACAACCTCTAGCAGCTGATCGATGCCTTTGAGCTTGAGCGTGGAATACACATACAGCTTACTCACGGCAGGGTCGCGCATGGCTCGCTCGCCGACCTGGGCTAAGTACTCTGGGCGCATGAGTGGCTCGCCGCCATAGTAATGCAGCCCTAGAGGTTTACCCCTGCGCCGATATAACTCTTGCAGCAGGTCAAAGAGCATGTCTTCGCCCACATCCAAATCCGCTGGAGGCCGACCGGGCAGGGAATCTACGCAGCAGAAATCACAGCGATAAGGGCACTCCCAGAACGGCACATAAAAGATGCGTGACAGCATGGGAGTCTGGCGCAGGTTGTGCCAGATGACGGAGGCGAGATCGCTGACCATAGATTCTCTTTGCTTGAATTCACAGCCCCATCCGCCTTGTCGAATCAATGCCTTTGCACAGCAGCTGCAGCCTTGGCGGCTCTCTGCAGGCGGTTGGGGCCACGGAACATTGACAGGCCCCGGCATACTAAGTGTTTGGGCCCGTCTGTGCTGGATGGGCCTCAGTATTGATCAGCAAAGGATTGGCCACCTTGACCCAAGACATCACCATTACCCGTCCGGACGACTGGCATGTGCACCTACGCGATGGGCAGATGCTCAAGGATGTGGTGAATTACACCGCAAAACAGTTTCACCGGGCCATCATCATGCCCAACCTGAAGCCCCCTGTGACAACGGTGGAAGCTGCCGTGGCCTACCGCAATCGCATTCGCGAAGCCCTAGACCCAGCACTTGATTTTCAGCCATTGATGACGGCCTACCTCACCGACGACATTGATCCCGCAGAGATCACGCGAGGGTTCGAGTCCGGAGCCTGGACGGCCGCCAAAATGTATCCGGCCAATGCCACCACCAATTCCAGCTCCGGAGTCACCGATGTGCGCAACATCGAGGCCGTGCTCGAGCGCATGGAAGAAATTGACATGCCGCTGCTCATTCACGGCGAGGTCACCGACCATAACGTGGATGTTTTTGACCGAGAGGCTGTGTTCATCGACACCATCCTCAAGCCACTCATTGAGCGCCACCCGGATTTACGCGTCGTGCTTGAGCACATCACCACCCGTCAAGCAGTGGAGTTTGTGCGCGCCGCTGGTCCCAAAGTGGCCGCAACCATCACTGCGCATCACTTAATGATCAACCGCACCGATCTGTTCCGTGGCGGAATTCGACCACATCTCTATTGTTTGCCCATCGCCAAACGCGAAGAGCATCGCCAAGCCCTGCGCGAGGCTGCTACCAGCGGCGATGCTGCCTTTTTCCTCGGCACCGATACCGCGCCGCATAAGGTGAGCGACAAAGAGTCCGACTGTGGCTGCGCCGGTATCTTTTCCGCCCCGGTCGCTATCGAGACCTATACCCAGGTCTTTGCCGAAGAACAGGCCTTGGACAAGCTTGAGGGCTTCGCTAGCTTGCATGGGCCGGCGTTTTATCGGCTCCCGGAAAATAGCAGCAAGATCACCTTGCGCGCGCAGGAGTGGTCGCCTCCAATGCACATCCAGCTCAGCGACGGCGACAGCATCCGCCCCTTCTGTGCTGGCGACACCTTGCACTGGAAGCTGGTCGCATAAGGCCCTAAGCTCATGTCGATACTGGTTCGCAGGTCGAGCCGCGATACCGGATCAGTACCCGCCCTTCGTGCCGGTCAACCGAGGACACACCATGGCTCTGATGCAACCACTGCGTAGTTTTGACCACAGCCGCACAGCCGCTGGGCAGCAAACTCGTGTGGAAGATACGCGCGCTTGTGCACAGGATTTTCGCGAGCAAATGTTAGCTGGCCCCAAGGTTCGCTACTTTGAGTCCTTTGACCTAATCCGGGTGCCCTACCCCAGCCGGTATGGCCTCCGCAACGCCTTTTCCCGCGAACGCTGGGTGGAGTATGTGCATCTGCAGAATCGACTTTTTGTGGTGCAGTTCGACAGCTCAGAGGGCGTAAAAACCTTGCTGGTGTCGCCATCCGACCATGAGCGCAATGGTGAAACACCCTTCTTTAAACGCGTCCAGGCGAGCACACCTCAGTTCATTATCGACCGCATCGTTCAGCGCCAGGCAACAGTCCCGCAGGTTTTAGACCGACTGGGCTTGGCTCCTGAAGACGTGGACTACCTTACCTACGACCATTTGCATACGCAGGATCTGCGACGCTGGTTGGGCAGTGCTGATGATGAAGCCTTCTTCCCCCAGGCCAAGCTACTCGTCCACGCACAGGAATGGGCCAGCGCCGCTGACCTCAACCCTTATCAGGCGGATTGGTACTGCCCCCAGGGCACCAAAGGCATTGCCGAGGATCGTCTGCTGCGTTTTGAAGGCTCGGTGATGCTCGGAGATGGGGTCGCCTTAATCCACACTCCTGGCCATACCGAAGGCAATCATTCCATCGTGGTGCATACCGACGAGGGGCTATGGGTGATCAGTGAAAACGGCATCTCGGTGGATGCTTATGCTCCAAGTTTGAGCGCTGCCGCTGGCGTCGCTGACTACGCAAAGGCGCTGAATACCGAAGTCATTATCAACGGCAACACCTTAGAGAACTCCGTGGATCAATACATTTCCATGGTGGCGGAAAAAACCATTGCCGGCCCCAGCAGCCGCGACCCGCGCTACCCCAATATGTTTCCCTCGTCAGAGATGATGCCTTTTTGGCTCTTTCCTGGCGCCAAGCCCAGCTTCACGGTAAGCCATGCACGGCATGGCAAATTACTCAGCGGGACGGCGCTACGCCAAGTCCGTCACGCCCAGGCCGCCGCATAAACCACAGCTCAGGGCGGCGACACCGTCACTCAATGTGGAACTGACGCTCGCTGCTGGTTTTTTCATCGCAGCTTAGCCTAGCGCGCCGGAACCCCTGTTACACAAGGTGGGTCTTTATACGGACCATACCTGTGTGATGGGAGGGACAAAAATGCAGGTACCGCTGTTGGACTTGCAAGCCTTACACCAGCCATTGCGGCCAGCCCTGCTGCAAGCCATGCAGCGTGTCGTCGACTCCGGGCAGTTCATTGGCGGCACCGAAGTGGAGGCCTTTGAGGCCGAACTCGCCCGTTACTGCGGCGTGCCCCACGCTATTGCTATGAGCTCTGGTACAGATGCGTTGCTAGCCCTGCTCATGAGCCTGGATCTTGCGCCCGGAGCAGAGGTGATCACCACCCCCTTTAGTTTCGTGGCTACTAGCGGTTGCCTAGCACGACTCGGCTTGAAGGCCGTCTACGTCGACATCGACCCAATCACGTACAACATCGATGCTGAGGCCGTCGCCTGCGCCATCAGTTCCAACACCGTCGGCATCTTATGTGCCTCCTTATTCGGGCAGTGTGCCAACCTCAGCCGCTTGGAAGATCTGGCTCAAGCCGCCGGCATCTGGCTGGTGGATGACGCAGCCCAGGCCCTGGGCGCCAAGCATCATGGGCAGCGCAGCGGACAGATTGGCCTAGCCGCCACCACCTCCTTTTTCCCGGCCAAGAACCTCGGTGGCTTGGGCGATGGTGGTGCGGTGATGTGTTCAGACCCAGAACTTGCACAGCGGCTGCGGCATATTCGTAATCATGGCTCAGCGCGGCCTTATAGCCATGACCTGCTGGGGGGAAACTTTCGCCTGGATGCCCTACAAGCCGCGGCGTTGAGGGTGAAGCTGCCCTACCTGGACGGGTGGCTGGAGCAACGGCGGGCCCAAGCCCATCGCTATGACCAAGCCTTGAGTAAGCACCCCTGGATTCGCACGCCAAGCACGGCCGCAGGGAATTGGCATAGCTACAACCAATACGTGGTTCGGGTCCCCGAAGCGCGCCGTGAGGAGTTACGCACCCTGCTGAGTCGGCGCGGTATCGCCAGCGCCGTGTATTACCCCAGCGGCCTGCATGAACAACCCTGCTTCCAGCATTGGGGATACCACACAGGAGACTTCCCCCAGACCGAACTCGCCGCCCGTGAGGTACTGGCCCTGCCCCTACTCGGCATCGATGGCGACATGGTGGTCGCCGCCCTTAAGGAGGCTTAAGCATGCTCAAAACCGCAGTCGTCGGAGTCGGCGCATTGGGCTGGCACCATGCCCGTCTGTATCAGGAATGCGCCAACGCCAGCTTAAGCGGTGTTTTCGACACTTGCCCCCAGCGATGTGCAGACATTGCCAGCAAGCTCGGCGTTCGCGCCTATACCAATTTGGCGGAGCTGGCCGCAGATGCCCAGGCCGTGAGCGTGGCCGTTCCCGCTCATCATCACTTTGCGACAGCGCGCGCATTGCTCCAGGCCGGCTGCCATGTCCTCGTAGAAAAACCGCTGACCACCCAATTAGAAGATGCCCAGGAGTTGGTCGTCCTGGCCCGGCAAAACAACCGTCTACTCCAGGTCGGGCACATCGAGCGCTTCAACCCCGTCGTACAAGCCTTGCAACCGCATCTGGAGCAGCCCCGATTCATCGAAGCCCACCGCCTAGCCGGTTTTCCGCCGCCTCGACCGGATCTGCCGCCGCGCGGCACCGAGGTGGGCGTGGTGCTGGACCTCATGATTCACGACATCGACTTAATTTTAAGCCTGGTGCACAGCCCACTCATCCACGTGGACGCAGTGGGCGTATGCATACTCAGCTCACATGAAGACTTGGCCAACGCAAGGCTGCGTTTCGCCAACGGCTGCGTTGCTAATCTCACCGCCAGTCGGGTGTCCACCAAAACCATGCGCACCTTAAGGGTCTTTCAAGATCAGGCCTACCTCCGCCTGGACTGCCAAAGCCGACAAGCGGAGGTGTTTCGCAAAGAGGGCAACCGCATCAATCATCAGGCCGTTGAAGTTGGCGAGCACAACGCATTGGCCGAACAACTCGGCAGCTTCGTAAGCAGCGCATTGCGCGCCGAACAAGGTCTGGGGTTGCATGCCCCAGTAGACGGGCGCGAAGGCCTACGTGCGCTGGAGGTGGCGCATCGTATTCTTGCGAGTATTCAGGCCCAGGCTGCGCTCAATCCCCCCCCAAGGCCGCCAGTGGAGCTGGCTCTGGCGCCTGGCGCTCCGGCAAGAACCAGCTCAGAAATCGTGTAAAGCCAATGGCGTTCCCCTTCTCAAAGTCCATATGACTCGCAATAGCTACTGCGGGGTTGATTTGCCGCCCCAACATTTGCTTCCAGACCAGTGCTTCGGTCTGCACCCGCATGTCTAAGTCGCTGAGCAGACGCGGCACCGGATCCAAGACGCCACGACGCAGCCACAGGGTCCAGGCTTCGCCGGTATCCCTAAACTCCAGCCCCACGCGCATCTCCACATCCAGGGTTTTCTCCGCCTTAAGGTTCGTCGCCAATGCATCCATGACGGCGCTCATGGGCAGCGCCCGCACCATGTCTACGCTGCCACTATTGACGGGCTTGAGGCGCAGGCCCTGACCCAGTTCCAAGGCACTCATCAAGTAGTAATGGCGAGCATTCGGGTTAGTTGCGGCTTCGCCCAGCGCCAGCAGGGCACCGACTCGCGCCTGCCGGGCATTGGTGGACTCTGGCTGCAACCTCAGCACCCAGTCAGAGAGTTGCAGCGCCCATTGCCAATCCTGAGCATCCAAAGCGGCCTCCAATTGATCTTGCAAGGCATCGGCACCTCCAGCCAAGTCGGCCATGCGCTGCGCTTCATCCATGGGCGTTAAGGGGTCCAGCTGACTAGGGTTGCCGTCAAACCAGCCTAGGTTGCCAGCAAAGACCGACCGCGCCGACCAGCGCGCCGTACCGTAGAACTCTTGTAAATAAGGTTCGCTGGCCAAATGGGGCGGCAGCTTGAGCCGAGCCACGATCTCATCGGGTGTCAGTCCCATGTTGATGTAGCGCACGGTCTGGTCGTACACAAAGCGGATCGCATCGCGATAGTTGGTCAGCACCCGCTGAATGTCCTCCGCCCCATGCAGCGGGCGTGTATGGCTAGGCGCAATGTGCTCTACCGGCAAAGCCCGCATTTTGTCGATACTCGCCGCCCATTGCTTCAAAGAACGGTAAGGTGTTCCCCGAATGGTGTACAGGTTTGGGAAGGTCTTGTAGAGGTTGTCGCCAACTGCCAAAGTCCCTGTTTGCGGCAGCCACACGAAGATTTGATCATTGGTTTCCCCTGGGGCGTGCACCAGCTCCAAGTCCACCCCGGCAATACTGAGTTCCAGCCGCTGGTCGACGGTTTGCGTAGGAGCTACGAAACCAAACTCGGAGTTTTCGTCAATCGACAAAAAGGGACCAATACCGTCATTCACCAAGCCTTGCGGATCTAGCTCGGTACCGAACATCCGAAACGAACGCGCCGTGATAATCGGCCGATACTCACTGACCACGCGGTATACATAGTCTGCGGTGTCGCGATGCGCCAGAACTTGGACCGGACGCTCTGGGTCGGCCAACTCTTCAATGAAGGCCTGGGCACCGAATACATGATCGGTATGGTTATGGGTATAGATGATGGCCGCCAGGGGCTTAGCGGAAATTTCGCGGAACAAACGCGCCACTTTCCGCCCTTCGGCCAGGGTCTCCATGGTGTCGATGACGATGAGGCCATCGTCGCCCTCAACCAAGATACTGTTTGCCAAACCGTAGCCGATGGCAATCCAGATTCCTGGGGCGATTTCTTCGACGCCTTCCCGAAATTCTTCGCTGTGCTTATCCAAAGCCTCCACGCTAGCCACCGCCACGCGCTGAGAATCTACATGGCTTTGGCCACAGCCCAGCAAGGCCAAACACAGTCCCCCAATCCAGAGTGTCTTCATCTCACGGTCTCCCCAAATGTGCTCGGCATCAAGCGCCGGAGTTTGTCGCAGAGCATAACAGCGCATCCGGCATTCGGTTGTGAAGTTGCATCGTAGACGATATATTGAACACGATGAATGCCGAGATCGAAGTAGATCTGGGAGCGCTGGCGATTGCCCTGCGCCGTATTAACCATGCTTTGGACCGGCATTCGCGCCGCCAAAACGCGCTATCGGGGCTGACGGCTCCCCAAGCCCTCACCCTGGCAACTCTGGCTCAAGCTAGCGAGCCCCTCAGTATCACGGCCCTGAGTCAGGCAGTGTGCTTATCCCAAGCCACCACCACCGATATCAGCTTAAGGTTGGCGACCAAAGGCCTGATTGAACGGCGCCGAGATGCAGATGACAAGCGCCGTACCGTGGTACACCTCACCCCTGCCGGCCATTTGGCATTAGGCTCTGAAGCCGGCTTACTACCGAGCAGCTTTCTAACCACTTTTGCCAACCTCCCCCCAGCGCGGCGGCAACGCCTGCTCAGCGGCGTGCTCGACTTGGCAACTCTGATTGCCGAGCAAACCCCTGCAAACGATTAAACGAGACCCCTATGTGTGGACTGCACGGAGAAATCCGCTTCGATAACCAACAGCCTGACCGGCAAGTACATCAACGCATTAACCAGCAGCTGAGGCCACGCGGCCCTGATGCTGAGGGCTTTTTTGCCCAGGGGCCCTTACTGCTCGGTCACCGCCGACTCAAGATCATTGACCTCTCCGATGCCAGCGCCCAACCCTTCGTAGATGAGGCCGCAGGCTATGCCATGGTCTTTAACGGCTGCATATACAACTATCAGGAGCTGCGCAAAGAGTTGGAAGGGCGTGGCCACAGCTTTCGCTCCCAGGGCGATACTGAGGTCATCCTTCGGGCCTGGATTGAGTGGGGCCCAGACTGCGTGCACCGGCTCAATGGCATGTTTGCCTTTGCCCTGCACCACCTCAGCTCTGCCCATACATGGCTGGTCCGTGATCGCCTGGGCATCAAACCTCTTTACGTCCAAGCACTCCAAGGCGGCTTACGCTTCGCCTCGACCTTGCCGGCCCTGCTGGCCAGTGGTGATGTGGATAGCAGCATTAACCCCGTGGCCCTCCATCATTACCTCAGCTGGCATGCTGTGGTTCCACCACCGCACACCATCGTAAACGGTGTGCAGAAAATGCCCCCGGCGACAATCCGTCATATCCAACCCGATGGGCGCATCCAAGACACGCTGTACTGGAAACCTGAGTTCCCAGCCGATGACGGCCAGCGCTCAGCCGCTGATTGGGAAGAGGAGCTACATGCCGTCATGCGCCGCGCTGTGGATCGACGCATGGTGGCCGATGTGCCAGTGGGAGTATTGCTATCAGGCGGCGTGGACTCCAGCCTCATTGTGGCCTTGCTGGCCGAGGCCGGGCAGTCTGGCCTACACACCTTCTCAGTCGGCTTCGATTCGAGGGGCGATACCGAAGGCGATGAGTTCAAATACTCCGACCGCGTAGCAGCCGAGTTTGGCACCACGCACCACAAAATTCCGGTACCGGAAACGGAAATGATGGCGGCCTTGGATCCCACGATCCGAGCCATGAGTGAGCCTATGGTAAGCCATGACAATGTAGGCTTCTTTTTATTGTCACAGGCCGTCAGCCAACATCTCAAAGTTGTGCAAAGCGGCCAAGGCGCGGATGAAATTTTTGCGGGCTATCACTGGTACCCACCGATGCAGCACACCAGCGATCCGGTGCAAACCTACGCCAAAGCCTTTTTTGACCGTGACCAAGCTGGTATGGCCCAGTTGCTAGAGCCGGATTGGCTGGCCGAGCCGGACCCTAGCCAAGCCTTCGTTCGTTCACACTTCGACTTGCCTGGCGCAGAGGACCCCGTGGCCAAGGCTTTACGCCTGGATACCCAAGTCATGTTGGCCGACGACCCGGTTAAACGCGTGGATAACATGACGATGGCCTTCGGGCTTGAGGCACGGGTGCCTTTCTTGGACCATGAAGTGGTCGAGTTCGCCGCCCGTGTGCCTAGCCAATTGAAACTGGCCGATGGCGGCAAAGGCTTGCTTAAGAGCCTGGCACGCAAGCTGGTTCCGCGCGAAGTCATTGACCGGCCTAAGGGGTATTTCCCGGTGCCCGCGCTGCGTTATCTGCGCGGCGGGCTGCTGGACCGCCTGCGTGACAGCTTACTGGACCCACAGGCCTGCACCGCGGGCATCTTGCAGCGTCAAGCCATTGAAGACCGCTTGGCCTCCCCCGATGACTACATCACTCCATTGCGTGGCTCCGAAATGTGGCAGATCGGCCTGTTGGAACTGTGGCTGCGTGAACACCTACGAGGGCAGACATGAGATCGCGGACTGCGCGCAAGCTACGACGGCCCGACCGTCTGCATCGGCGCATTGATTCCACCAAGGCTCCAGACCACCCCCTGCGACCGGAGCAGCGCAACGTCACACTAGATTGCGGTTGGGGGCGTCTGCTCTTCGGCCAAACCTTCTCTAGTGACCCGGCCGAGCTGGTGGACGAGTTGTTACGAGAACAGTCCGACCGGCGCGACATGGCCATGTATGTCAGCGATCCTCATGTGATCGTTTCCTATGCGCCCCAAGATATCTTTCTCGACCCCTCGCACACCTTCCGCCTGGAACTCACGCGCCTACGGCCCCAAGAGCGCCCCCCAGACAACATTCAGATTCGGCGCATTCAATCCCGCGATGATGTAGATGCGGTCAACCGGCTCTATGGCCAGCATCATATGAAGCAGGCCGATGCAGACTTCCTGGTCGACAATTTACGCGACCGCCGCCGCGTTGTTCTGGTGGCCCTGAACCCTGATGGACGAATCATCGGCACGGTCACAGGCATCGATCACGTAGAAACGTTTAATGACCCTGAGCAGGGCTCGTCGTTGTGGTGCCTAGCGGTAGACATTCACCATGCCCTACCCGGTACCGGCGAGGCCCTGGTGCGCAACTTGGCTGGGCGTTTTCTGGGGCGTGGTCGTGCCTGGATGGATTTGTCGGTGATGCACGACAACAAACAGGCCATCGCGCTGTACGACAAGCTTGGCTTTCACCGCGTGAATGTGTTTTGTCTCAAACGTAAAAACACCTTCAACCGGGGTCTGTTTGTGGGGCGCGAGTCGCATGACAATCTCAACCCCTACGCGCAAATCATCGTTGATGAAGCCCTGGCGCGCGGTATTCGGGTGCAAATACTCGATGCTGCCGGTGGTTACTTCAAGCTCGCTCACGGTGGGCGTAGCATCCGCTGCCGCGAGTCGCTTACCGATCTCACCTCGGCCGTCGTGATGAGCCGTTGTGCCGACAAGGCCTTGTGCGCACGTATGCTCCGCAAAACCGATGTGCGCGTCCCTGCCCAAATGTTTGCGGCAGCAGCCGAAGACAACCGCGAATTTCTACAGCGTTTTCAACGCATTGTGGTCAAACCTGTAGACGGCGAACAAGGCGCTGGCGTGAGCGTGGACATTCGCGACGAAGACTCCATGCAAGCGGCCATTGAATCTGCCCAAGCGCATGGCCGCGTATTGCTGGAGGAATATATCCAAGGCAAAGATCTACGCATTATCGTCATCGACTACCAAGTGGTGGCCGCAGCCATCCGCGAACCCGCTGCTATTGTGGGTGACGGACGCAATACTGTGGAAAATCTGATTTTGAAGCAGTCGCGTCGACGCGCGGCGGCAACCCAAGGGGAAAGCCGTATTCCCATGGACGGCGAAACCATCCGCTGCGTGGAAGCTGAAGGCCATCGCATGGATGAAGTTTTGCGTTCCGGTTCACGATTGCAGGTACGCAAAACGGCCAATCTGCATACCGGCGGTATCTTGGTGGATGTGACGGAGCAACTCCACCCTGCCCTGCGTAAAGCCGCCGAAACGACCGCGCGCACCTTGGAAATCCCGGTCACCGGATTGGACTTCATGGTCAAGTCCGCGACCACCCCCGACTATGCATTCATTGAAGCCAACGAGCGCCCAGGCTTGGCCAACCATGAGCCCCAGCCCACTGCGCAGCGCTTCATCGACTTACTCTTTCCGGAAACCGCATCATGAAAGGCATTAACAGCAAGTATCTGGTCGAACAACTCAAAAACCTGCTGGCCATTCCCAGCCCGGCCGGATATACCGACGAAATCGTCCGCTACACCGGCGCCGAGCTCGAAAAAATGGGCATCCATATTGAGCTCACCCGGCGCGGAGCCATCCGCGCCACGCTGCCCGGCAAGATCAAGAGCCCAGATCGCGCCATCGTTGTGCACCTCGATACGATTGGCGCCATGGTGCGCGAGCTCAAACCTAACGGGCGATTAGGCCTGGCCATGATTGGGCATTGGTCCTCGCGCTTTGCCGAAGGCGCCCGTGCGGATGTACTCACAGATTCGGGCAAACATCACCGCGGCACCATCCTGCCCCTCAAAGCCTCAGGCCATG
This sequence comes from Oceanococcus sp. HetDA_MAG_MS8, assembly GCA_019192445.1. NCBI lineage: Bacteria > Pseudomonadati > Pseudomonadota > Gammaproteobacteria > Chromatiales > Oceanococcaceae > Oceanococcus > Oceanococcus sp. HetDA_MAG_MS8. Next base: position 59,370 of record JAHCMK010000005.1, on the reverse strand, counting down.
TGTACAACCAGCAGATCGACACCCAAAAATCCAGTTGGGATCATGTCGAACTCCGCGTCGACGAGTTTTGTCATAACAAACAAGATCTGGCTGACCTGGGTATTCAGATTGGCGATTTCGTTGCGGTGGATCCGCGTACGGAGGTCTCCGAGTCGGGGTTTATCAACAGCCGCCACCTTGATGACAAAGCCGGGGTAGCCGCCTTACTTGCCATGGCCAAGCTGGTTGTGGAGGAAAAGCGTCAGCTGCCCACCGATTGCCACCTGCTTTTCACGATTTCCGAAGAGGTGGGCTCGGGCTGCTCTGCCGTGCTGCACCAGGACGTGGCAGAGATGGTCACCATCGACAATGCCACGCCAGCGCCCGGCCAGAACTCCAAAGAAACCGGCGTGACTATTGCCATGAAGGATCAGGTCGGGCCCTTTGACTACCACCTAACACGTCGTTTGATCGACTTGTGCAAAGAGAATGGCATCCTGCACCAGCGCGATGTGTTCCGCTATTACCGCTCTGACTCAGCCTCCGCCATTGAAGCGGGCAACGACATTCGCACCGCACTGATCTGCTTTGGTGTAGACGCATCTCATGGTTATGAGCGCACGCACCTCAACAGCCTGGAGAGCATGGCGGGACTACTCCTGGCCTATGTCGAGAGCGAACCGCTCTTCCTCCGCGACCAAAAAGATCTCGCTCCCTTGGAGGGCTTCGTTTCCGGCGCAGATCACCACCAGGCCGGTGCTGAACATCAGCAGTCCGGCGCGGATGACAAGCAAGACTAGTTCAAACAGCTTGTGTATTTTGGAGGCGCAGGCTGTTCCTGCGCCCGCATTTCTTCGCAGGCAAGCGGCGTCACTTTGGCGCAAGACAGTGACCGGACTTGCACTGCGCTGCTTCGCTTTGGCATAGAGTGCTGTACTCCAATCGCGACAATGGGAAGTAGTGATGAAGGTGCGTATTGAAATCGAGCTCAACCCCGAGGAGTTCCGCCAATTGCTCGGCCTGCCCGATGTAGCTGGAATCCAGGAAGACCTCATTCGCTACGCGCGTGATCGACTCGCGCAATCGGGGGAGAATTTTGACCCGGTCAGCTTTTTGCGCGACACCATGACCGGTAAACGAGGGTTACGGGCCTGGCGCCGCTTCATCGATGCCAGCTTAAGTCCTGAGGAAGATACCGAGGCCGCGCCGGAGTCTCGCCGGCGCAAGCCCCGTACCAAAGATGCCGACGAGGACTAGTGTCCCTAGACAGAAGTTCGTCGCACACATGCGGGTCAGCATGGGGTGTGCCGCCCTGCCCGCCTAGGCAGTGCTAAAGGGCAAGAAGGCCCAAGCTCATAGCAAGCAACAGCGGTATCAGAGCCAGACTCGCCAGCACACCATCATGAACTAGCGTCGCGGTCGCCAACACCGAGACGGTAGCGCCGAGCAAAGAGGAGCTAAACGGCACCAGTTCCAGCAAGGGCATGAGTGCCCCCAGTAAGGCACAAACTCCTGGCACCAGGCGCTGCAATGGGGGGTGAAAGATCAGCGACCAACGCGCACGACTTTGGCGGTCTAACCACTCCACCAATGGGCGCATTTTCTCCAAAGCGGCACTCAGGCGTCGTCCGGAGATTGTCCGGCGGAGTATCCATTGGGGCAGCCAGACCCTTTCCATGCCCAAGAGTTGCTGCAGTGCAATGAGGGCAATCATCACCCCACATACGCTAGAAAATAGTGGGATACCACTCAAAGGCGAGGTGACGGCCAATGCCGGCACCAGCAAAAGCGGGACAAAGCTGGTTGGACCGAAGGCCACCACCACATCCTCTATGGACACCTGCTGAGCGCTGGCCCGTTGCAATGCTTTCTCGAGCACAGCCTTCAAGCTACCAGGCTGCCCGCTCGGCGGTGCTTCGCTCATGGGCGCAGCATGCCAGCAATAAGGGCATAAAAAAACCGGAGCACCTGGGACAGATGCTCCGGTCGGGGTTGGTGAGGAACCACTCTCACCGGGGGATACCCGTTAGCGCTAGGGATTAGCTAGCTGCTGTTGTGCTTTTCGCAGCCGCCGTTTTAGCGGTGGTTTTACGAGCAGTGGTCTTACGCGTGGTGGTGCGCTTGGCCGCAGCTTTTTTAGCGGCAGGCTTTTTGCCTTCCACAGCTTTAACAACACCTTCGTAGCCCGTTTTGCCCAGCTTTTGCAGCTCTTCAGCAGTCTTCAGCACAGACTCTTTGGACTCTTCAAAAGCCTTCACAACGACGGTGCGACCCTGCGGCAGGAAGTCAGCTGGCTTTTCGCTGACAGCCTTGAAGCCGGCTTCGCGAGCCTTGGTCACACTGGTTTTGGCTTGACCGTAAAGGTCTTCAGCGGCGTCTTGGTTGGTTTTGGCAACGGTTTTCGCCGTGGTGCTCACCAGATCGCCAGCCTTTTTCAAGGTGTCGGTCGACACTTTGATGGCGTTTTCAGCACGGCCACTGACCAGCTCAAAGCGGCTCTTGGCTTCGCCGCGAACTTTTTCTACGCGAGTTTCAGCTTCTTTACGCAGCGACTCGACGCGAGTTTTGGCTTTTTCGATGATTTCTTGTACTTGCATTTTTGGCTCCTCCCCACTCAAGGGATCTGCAAACGAATTACGATGACAGCAAATCCGTCATCTGCCGGATATGTTGCAGTGCATCATATGTGTGCAGTGCAACAATTGTCAAGTGTTGCGTTGCAACAATTTCCATTCGAAGTGACAAGCAGGACCCATGCCCGATATCAGCGCAATCTCTTACTGGCTTCAGCCGCAGCACTGGCAAGACAAACTGTGGCAGCCACCTCAATCGCGGGGGCAAGCGGCACTGCAACGCATCGCACAGGTTGTTTACTGCTCCATCCGCGAGCTCAGTCAGGGTGACCTCACACTACGTGCGATGAGCTTGGTGTACACCACCTTACTGGCGCTGGTTCCCCTGCTCGCCTTGAGCTTTTCCTTATTCAAAGCCTTAGGGCTGCACAACCAGATTGAGCCCATGCTGATGAATCTGCTGCAGCCCTTGGGTGCAGAAGCTCCACGCATCACCAGCATGCTTTTGGACTTTGTCGATAACGTCAAGATCGGAGTGCTTGGGTCTATTGGCGTGGCGATGCTGTTTTACACCGTCATTTCCATGATTCAAAAAGTGGAAGCGGCCTTCAACCACGCCTGGAAAATCCCCAGAACCAGGCCCCTGAGTCAGCGTGTCTCCCAATACTTGGTCCTGCTGCTCTTAGGTCCACTGGCCGTATCGCTCACTGTTGGCGTCACGGCGAGCCTGTCCTCGAATCGGCTGGTGAGCACGCTGCTCACGATGCCCGGCATGAGCGAAGGTGTAATTTTGCTGGGTCGTCTCACCCCACTACTCATGGTCTGTGCCATTTTCAGTTTCTTATTCGTCGTCATTCCCAACACACGGGTACGTTGGGGTGCGGCCATGATGGGGGGTTTATTCAGTGGCGTGCTATGGCAGCTGGCCACGGTGGGCTTTGCCGAATTTGCTGCCGGTAGCAGCAATTACAACGCCGTGTATTCCAGCTTTGCCATCCTCATTTTGCTCCTCATCTGGATGTACATCGCATGGATGATCTTGCTGCTGGGCGCGCAAATCACCTTCTTTAGCCAGAACCCGCAGTATCTGACGGCGCGCCGTGAGGCCGGAGATTTATCACCGCAGGGCCATGACGCACTGAGCTTGAGTCTGATGCTCGAGGTGGCCAAGCGGTTTAGCGAGCAGCAATCTCCACCCAATGCTGAACAACTCACAAAGCAGCTCAAAGCCCGACCAGAGGCAACCAATATGCTCATCGCCAGACTGTTGGAGCAAGGCTTGCTACGGGAGACCAGCGACGGAGGATACCTGCCCGGAGCGCCGATTCAGGCTCTAAAACTGTTGGATATCTTGCAAGCCTCACGCAACCCCATTCATACAGGGGGGCACGTGACAGATGCCCGCTACGCGGCGGTGACCACCCTGGCCAGCGAGCTTGAGCAGATGCGCTGCGAGCATCTCGCCGGGCGCAGCCTGGAAGATCTCCTGCGCTGCAAACCAGATTAGCTGCTATCGCGCGGCAGCACTTAAAACTGCCCTACCGGGACGAGAGCAACACGCCTCAACCGCCCATACCCAGGCCAGGGTGATGCCCGGTCGCGGACACAATGCGTTTCTCATAAAAAAACCGCAGCTTTGATGCTGCGGCTTTTTTAACTATATCGGCAGGTAGGTTGCCCTCAAGGCTACCTTTAGCGCCGCGCCCGGCCCTTCTTGGCCACCGGCGGCGTGTTGTTGGCCTCCGGCACGGTAATGGTGAGTTCCAAGGCCTCAGTGGTGTCGTCTTTGCTCACATCAATAGCCACCGCATCATCGGGCACCTGCACATAGCGGCGGATGGCTTTGAGAATGTCACGCTGTAGCTCTGGCAAAAAGCTGGGCGCACCACGTTCGTGCATACGATCAGCCACCACCACCAACTTCAGCCGCTCACGGGCTTCGCTGGCCGTAGACTTTTGACGTTCGCGAAATAGATCAGTCAACCAGGACATATCAATCTCCGAACAAGCGGCTGAATAGGCCTTTGCGTTCAATGGTTACGAAGCGCAAGGGGCGGTCTTTGCCAAGGAAACGATCGACAAGGTCACCGTAGGCCACACCGGCATCGGTCTCTTCTTCCATGATCACGGGCGTGCCGGCATTAGAGCTATTCAGAACCGTTTTCGACTCTGGGATGACGCCCATCAACGGAATGGCAAGAATGTCCTGCACATCTTCCACCGAGAGCATTTCCCCTTGCTGCACACGCTCCGGAGAGTAACGCGTAATCACCAAATGCTCTTTGGGTGGTGTGCCGTTCTTGGCGCCGACCGTTTTCGACTGTAACAGCCCTAGCACCCTGTCCGAGTCACGCACCGACGACACTTCGGGGTTGGTCACCACCAGAGCTTCGTCAGCGAAGTTCATCGCCAGGAATGCGCCTTTTTCAATACCCGCCGGGGAGTCGCAGACGATGTAGTCGAAGTCTTTGGACAAATCATCCAATACCTTCTTCACACCTTCTTCGGTCAGCGCGTCTTTATCGCGCGTTTGCGAGGCGGCAAGAATGTACAGGTTGTCGACCCGCTTATCTTTGATCAAAGCCTGCTTGAGATTCGCTTCGCCATGGACCACGTTCACGAAGTCGTAAACGACCCGGCGTTCGCAGCCCATAATCAAGTCAAGATTCCGTAGGCCCACATCGAAGTCGATGACGACCGTTTTGTGGCCGCGTTTGGCAAGCCCACAAGCAAAGGAGGCACTGGTGGTGGTTTTCCCCACACCGCCTTTGCCCGAGGTCACCACAATAATCTTCGCCACGATTGATTCCCCCTTCAGAGACGATTTCGTTCTATTCAGCCTGTAGCCAGCTTAATCTAGCGCCTGGAAATCCAGCCGCTCACCATCCAATTTGATGTGGACGGGTTTCCCGCGCACCTCCGCAGGAATATCGTCCGCCACCACGTAAATACCCGCAATTGCCACTAACTCTGCTTGCAAAGAGTGGCAGAAGATGCGCGCATTGGTATCACCCTGCGCCCCAGCAATGGCGCGTCCACGCAGTACACCATAAATATGTACATTGCCGTCGGCAATGACCTCAGCGCCTGCGCCCACCGGCGCGGTCAGCGTCAGGTCGCCCTGCCGTATGTATAGCTGCTGCCCGGAGCGCACGGGCGTATTGTGCACTTTGACGGCAAAAGGCTCAGCCGTAGGTGCCGCTGGCGGCTCCGCGGCCTGGGCTGGCGCGGGTGCAGCTTCGGCGGCTGGTGGTGGAGCTGGAGCCGGAGCTGGCGGCAGATCGGCCACCGGCACCTCGACCACATCTCCTTTGCCGCCAGGATCGCGAATCACCGCCAAACCGGTGCGGCGAACAGCGGCCTCCATCGACGCCGCGCCACGAACTGCACCGATGACCTTCAGATGCTCCTTGCGGCAAATGGCCAGCAGACCATCAACATCGATAATTTGCACTTGTAGATCCAAAGCCACGGGCAGTTCGCGCAGCAATGCAGCCTGAATCAGGTGGTCGCGCAGGGTTTGCGCGATCTGCTCCAGGTCATTGGTATAGATGCGCAGTAGCGAAACGCTCAACATGCGCCCTTTGAACTCCAGCGTTGGGCGTCCGTTCGGTGTGCTCATAGATTTGCAAAGTGTAGTCAATAGGAGGCGTGCCGGCCTCGTTGGCCACCTACCCCAAGCCGCGCAGGATACTCTGTCTGCTTCACAGGCTCCAATGGGAGGAGAGGAAATTGCGAAGGTCCGAGTCAATGATTGCCCCAGTACGCGGCTTAGATTTGCATCTGCGCCATTGGCCAGGCGAGCGCAGCGGTAGCTGCTGGGTCCTGCATGGATGGAGCGACACGGCCGCCACTTGGGATCGTGTTGTTCGCCATTTGCCGCCGGACTGGCCGGCGTATGCCCCGGACTGGAGAGGCTTTGGACATTCTTCGCGCAACACCGATACCTACATCTTTCCGGACTACCTCGGCGACTTGGATGCTCTACTCGATCTGTATTCCCCAGAGCCCATAGACCTCATCGGTCACAGCATGGGCGGACAGATCGCCGCGCTTTACGCAGGCTTGCGACCAGAGCGCGTGCGCCGTCTGGTGATTCTTGATGCCTTGTTTCTACCGCTGAGCCCTCCAAGCAAAGCTCCGCAGCGGCTACGCGAGTGGCTGGATGACCTGCGCAAACAGCCCAGCGACAAAATTTATGACTCTTTGGAAGACTTCGCCCAGCGCGTTGCCAAATATCACGCTGGCCTCGATGCGGCTGGGGCGATGGAAGTGGCCAGCGCTTGGAGCGAATCATTAGCTGATGGCCGAGTTCGGCTATTGGCCGACCCGCGGCACCGCCAGCGCGGACCATTGCTCTATCGCGACGAGGAGGCTTTGGCCATTTTTGGGCAGATCCAGGCCCCTACGTTGATTCTGGATGCAGCGCAGTCCAACCTCAAACACATGTGCCCGGCTGAGGTCCGTCAAGCTAGGCTAGACGCCATTGCCAAGCATCAACACCAGGTTTTGGACAACTGCGGGCATATGCTCCATTTTGATGCCCCGGAACGCACCGCCGCCGCCATTCAAAGCTTCCTCAGCCAAGACTGAACCCAGCATTGTTGCGCCGCTGAACCAGACCGGCTCGAGGCGGCGTGATGCGCTTTAACAAAAGCCTTGCACCGTGCAGGCAAGCCCTTGTTATTCTTGCAGAGCCTGTGTTTTTCAGGCCGCCGCCCATGCACCAAGAGGACAACCCGTGTTCTGGATTCTGAGCCTAATTGTTTTGCTGTTGGCACTGAGCTTCTGGCGTGCCTCCCTAGAACGTAGCTTTATCTTTACGGGTGCGTGGCTGGCTGCCCTCAGCCTGCTCGGTGAACCGGGCTGGTTTGGCGGCGGGCTGCTGTGGCTGGTGTACGGAGCAGCCGCATTGCTGTTGCTCCGCGAAGACATTCGCGCACGCTACCTCGTCGCTCCCGCCTTCGCTTTTATGCAAAAAGTGCTGCCCAGCATTTCCGACACCGAGCGGACGGCGTTGGAGGCTGGCACGGTGTCTTGGGATGGCGAGCTGTTTAGCGGTCGGCCCGATTTCGGCAAGTTGTTTGCCACCCCCATGCCGCGCTTGTCGGCACGTGAGCAAGCCTTTCTGGATGGACCCGTCGAAACATTTTTGCAAAAGCTGGATGGCTGGAAGGTCAACGAGGTCGAAGCCGACCTACCGGCCGCTGCCTGGACTTACCTCAAAAAAGAAAAATTCTTCGGCATGATCATTCCCGAGGAATATGGCGGCTTAGGCTTTTCGGCGCTAGCGCATTCTGAAGTATTAGCGCGCATTGGCTCGCACCCCGCTGGCATGGTGGCCAGTTCCATTGTGGCCGTGCCGAACTCGCTGGGCCCGGCTGAGCTATTGCTCAAATACGGCACCGATGAGCAAAAATCGCATTACCTGCCGCGGCTGGCCGTGGGCGAAGATATTCCTTGCTTTGCGCTCACCAGTCCCTGGGCCGGCTCGGATGCCGCCAGCATTCCCGACCATGGCGTGATCTGCAAAGGCGAATGGGAAGGCGAAGAAGTCGTAGGAATGCGCCTGACCTGGGATAAGCGCTACATCACCCTTGCTCCGGTGGCGACTGTCTTAGGTCTGGCCGTCAAACTCCGCGACCCCGAGAATTTGTTGGGCCGGGGCGAAGACCTGGGCATTAGCTGCGCATTAATTCCAGCCAAGACTCCTGGTGTGAACATTGGGCGTAGGCACTGGCCCATTTCCGCGCCATTTATGAACGGGCCCACCTCAGGCAATGAGGTGTTCGTGCCACTAGATATGCTCATTGGCGGGCCAGTAATGGCCGGCCAGGGCTGGCGCATGCTGATGGAGTGTCTCTCAGTGGGCCGGGCCATTTCCCTACCGTCGGGCTCCACCGGCACCATCAATGGTCTCAGCCGGCTGACCAGCGCTTACGCTGCCGTTCGCCAGCAATTCGGCATGCCCATAGCCAACTTCGAGGGCATCAGCGAAGCCCTGGCCCGGATGGGCACCCGCAACTATGCGGCTACCGCCGTGCGCTGGATGACGGCCAGCATGGTGGATATGGGGGATAAGCCCAGCGTGCCCTCGGCCATCGCCAAATACTCCTGCACCAGCATGCTTCGCGAATCTTCCATTGATGCCATGGATATTCATGCCGGTAAGGCCGTGATGGTCGGCCCTGCCAACCCCATTGCGAATGCCTACATGTCGGCGCCAGTATCGATCACGGTTGAAGGCGCCAATATTCTCACCCGTAGCCTGATGATCTTCGGCCAGGGCGCCATGCGTTGCCACCCTTATGTGCGCGAGGAAATCGACGCCATAGCCGAAGGCTCGCAAGCCCGCTTCGGGCGCGCTTTGATGGCGCATATTGGCCATGCCATCAGCGCCGCTAGCCGGTCTTTGGTGTTGGGCCTGATACCAGCCCTTGCGCCAGTCCCAGAGCGTGGCGGCGTGCATGTGCGCGAAATCCGAAGCCTGGCCCGCTACAGCGCAAACTTAGCCCTACTCACGGAGCTGTGTTTTGCCACCTTGGGCGGCAAATTGAAATTCGCCGAAAGCATTTCTGGGCGTTTGGCGGATGTGCTCAGCCAGCTATATATCGCCTCTTGCGCGTTGAAGCGCTTCGAGGATGACGGCCAGCCTCAGGACGACCTACCGCTTCTGCGCAGCGTCTGCGCCCAGGCCAACCACAACATCGAAGAAGCCCTGCATGGCGTGCTGCACAACCTGCCCTCCCGTCCAGCAGCCTGGCTCGCCCGGGCGTTGATCTTCCCCTTAGGTCGTCGCGCCTTGGGTGTCAGTGATGCACAGCGGCGCGACATCGCCAAGCTGATGACCACGCCTGGGCCGGCGCGTGATCGCCTCACGGCCAGTTGCTGGACCCCGCATGCTAAGTCGTCGGTGGCTGTGTATGAAGCAGCTTTTTCCGCCCAGCGGGATATTGCACCGCTGCAAAAGCGCTTGGCGAAGGCTGTTCGCGAAGGACAATTACAAGAGGCCGCCCCGGCAGCTTTAATTGCCGCGGCCGGCGAAGCCGGGATTCTGGCTCCCCACGAGCTGGAACAAATGCAGCAGGCTCAAGCGCTTATTCATGAGCTAGTCGCCGTGGATGACTTCCGCAGCCAAGACATGGCCCGTAAGCCAGCCCGAACCACCAGCAGTAAAACCAGCGCCAGTCGCGCCAAGAGTAGTCCGCGCAAAACCACGGCGCGCAAGTCTACGACTGGCAAAAGCACCCGGACCGCCAAGGACACCGAAGACGCATGAGCGTGATGGCCCGAGCCCCACAGGAACTCCATGACCAAGAGGTCGATGTACTGGTCATTGGCGGTGGTATTTACGGTGCCTGGACGGCGTATTCGGCCGCACGCAAAGGTTGGAAGGTGGCTTTGGTGGAGCAAGGCGACTGGGCTTCGGGCACCTCCTCAGCCTCTTCCAAGCTCATCCATGGCGGACTGCGGTACTTGGAAAACTTCGAGTTCTCGCTGGTGCGGCACGCCCTGGAAGAGCGCCGCGCTCTGGCCGAGCTCGCGCCGCATTTGGTAGACCCAGTGAGCTTTATGGTGCCCATCTATGCGGGAGATAGGGTGGGCCGCACCAAGATGAAGGCCGGCCTTACGCTGTACGACCAACTCGCCGGCAGTGGGCAGCCCACACCAGGGCACAAAAGCTATGACGCCAAAGGACTGCTGCAACAGCTTCCCTACCTCAAAGCCGAGCAGCTCAAGGGGGGCTTCTCCTACGGCGACTGCCAGGAAGACGATGCCAGGGTCACGCTGGAAGTCGTACGGGCCGCCATGCAGGCCGGCTGCAAGGCCTGCAATTACCTTCAGGCCGAACCCCACATTCAACGCGGACGGGTCAGTGGGGCTAGCCTGCATGACCAAATCGATGGTCGCCGCTACAAGATTCGCTCCAGGCTCACAATCATCGCCGCTGGCCCCTGGTCCATGCAGTTGCTGGGTGGACATGGCCCTAAAGCCAAACTGATCAAAGGCGTGCACCTGATGCTACCTCCCTTGCCGGAGCCGCGTTCAGCCTTTTTGCTGACTGCCCCGGTAGACGGCCGCGTGTTCTTCGTGATCCCTTGGTACGAACAAACCATTGTGGGCACCACCGAGTCCGAGTTTCGCGGCAACCCTCAGGCCGCGCCCATTCTTGAAAGCGAGGTGGACTATCTGCTCAGCTCCACCAACCGCGCCCTGCCCGGCTTGAACTGGACCCGCGATAGCGTGCGCGGCGCCTGGGTGGGCGTGCGCACCTTACTCGAGGCCGAGGCTGGATCCTTATCTGCCGTGAGTCGCGAGTTTTCGGTACATGCCCCCATGCCCGGCGCATTAGTGCCAATGGGCGGCAAGTTCACCACGGCCCGGCGTGATGCTGAAGAGATACTGGCCGCGGCGCGTCGGCAACTGGGCGCACCGCCTAAGGCCGGCAGCACAAAAATCCCACTACCGCGCAAACCAAATGCTGAGTTCAAGCCTTGGCTTGAGGACATTGCGCAACGTGGACAGTCGCTGGGGCTGGAAGCGCGTACGGCCTACTGGGTTGCTAAGCGTTATGGCAAGGATGCTGCCAACGTGCTGGATCTTGTCGAAGACCAACCCGAACTGGGCAAAAGCCTAGGCGACCTGCCCTTTTGCCGCGCTGAAGCCATCTACGCCGCACGCGAAGAAATGGTGGTGCAACTTCAAGACTTGGTCCGGCGACGTATGCCGCTGGTATTGATGATGCCGCCCAACGAGGCCGTGCTGGACGACTTATCTCACTTGGTTGGCCAAGAACTGGGATGGGACGCAGCCGAAAAACGCCGACAAGTTCAGCGCTCCTTAGCGCGCTGGCCGCGCATTGTGAGCGACGATAGTGTTGATCCGCTCACCGGTGACCCCCGCGAGGTCTCAGCCGCCTAAAGCAGTCGACTTCAGCCTAAGAACTACGATTTTGGCGTAGTTTTTGGTTATAACCCTCGCCAAGGGGTATACACCAATGGCGGTGCAGTATGACGGAGCTTTCCTCAGTCTGGTCTGAGAACGTGGATACAGTTCTGGACGGTCTAGGCAGTCGGCGCACTGGCTTAGACGCAGCCGAGGTGCAGGCACGGCGAATGCAATGGGGTTTGAATCAACTCCCCCAGCCGCCCCGCCCTGGTCCGCTGCGACGTTTGGGCCGTCAGTTCAATAATTTGCTCATCATGGTGTTACTGGTAGCAGCCAGCATCACCGGCGTTCTCGGCCATGTCATTGATACCGGGGTCATCCTCGCAGTCGTGATCATCAACGCCATTATTGGCTTTGTGCAGGAAGGTCGAGCTGAGGCTGCCCTTGACGCTCTGCGCCATATGCTCGCCCCGCGCGCCAATGTACTCCGCCATGGGCAACGGCAAAGCATTCCTGGCCAGGAGCTCGTACCTGGCGACATTGTGGTGATTGAGTCAGGCGACCGTGTTCCCGCTGATCTTCGCTTACTGGAATGTGCCAACCTCACCGTAGATGAGGCCATCCTGACAGGCGAGTCCGAAGCAGTCCGTAAACAAATCCAAGCTGTGGCAGCGGATGCAGCGCTCGGCGACAGGCTGAACATGGCCTACAGCGGAACGATGGTTGTGGAGGGGCATGCTCTAGGAGTGGTGAGCCAGATCGGCGCAGAAACGGAGATTGGCCGAATCAGCCACATGATCGAGCAGGTTCACACGCTCAAAACTCCACTGATCCAGCAGATGGAGGGCTTCGCCCGCTATCTCACCGTGTTTTTGTTGCTGCTCTCCGCTGCAGTACTGGGCTTCAATATCGTTGTGAATGAGGCACCGTTCGCGGAATCATTTATGGTCGTGGTTGGGCTGTTCGTAGCCGCCATACCAGAAGGGTTGCCGGCGGTACTCACGGTCACACTGGCGATCGGGGTTCAAGCTATGGCGCGCCGCCACGCCATCGTACGCCGCTTACCGATCATTGAAACCTTGGGCGCGGTGTCGATCATCTGCTCGGACAAAACCGGCACATTAACCCGCAATCAAATGGTGGCGACCACGATCATGACGGCCACTGGCCCGATACGGGTCTCGGGAAGTGGTTATGCGCCCCATGGCAGCTTGGAAGGGGCGCATGAGCCCAGCATCTTGCAAGCCCTGGCGCGGGTAGCCGCCCTGTGCAACACCGCAGCATTAGTAGAGCAACACGGCCAATGGCGGGTCGAGGGCGACCCCATGGAAGGGGCCTTGCTTGCGATGGCTGGCAAACTGGGGCACTCCATTGATACCCGCCCGCAACCGGAAGCCAGCATCCCCTTTGATGCCCGTTACCGCTATATGGCTGTACTTCATGATGGCCTAGCGCTGATGAAGGGTGCTCCGGAAGTGCTGATTGCCCAATGCACTCAACAACTTGGCCCAAGCGGACCAGAGCCTTTGGATACCCACTACTGGCAGAACCAAGCGGGTGAAATCGCCGCCCAAGGCCAGCGTGTGCTGGCGCTAGCGCACACTCCATTGGGTAGTGCTGAACTCGATCATTCCAGCCTGAAAGGGCAAGGGGTGTTACTTGGCCTGGTGGGACTAATAGATCCGCCACGTGAAGAGGCCATCACAGCTGTTGCGCGCTGCTATGAAGCCGGCATCACCGTGAAAATGATCACGGGCGACCATGCTGGAACCGCAGCTGCGATTGGCCAGCAAATTGGCCTCAAACAAACTCAGAAACCACTGAGCGGACATGACATTGATGCTTTGGATGATGCGGGATTAGCTCTAGCCATTGCAGGCAGCGATATCTTCGCCAGAACCAGCCCGGAGCATAAGCTGCGACTGGTACAGGTGATGCAAAGCCAGGGAGCGGTTGTGGCCATGACTGGTGACGGCGTCAACGATGCCCCAGCGCTGAAACGCGCTGACGCCGGAATAGCCATGGGTCTCAAAGGCTCCGAAGCCGCTCGCGAAGCATCTGATTTTGTGCTGGCCGATGATAACTTTGCGTCCATCGTGGCAGCAGTGGAGCAAGGGCGTACGGTTTATGCCAACCTCAAGAAGGTCATCACCTTCTTGCTTCCGGTGAATGGCGGTGAATCAATATCGCTGATCATTGCCGTGCTGTTCGGCTTATTACTACCGATTACACCCTTGCAGATTCTATGGGTGAACATGGTCAGCTCCGTAGCATTGGCCATGTCACTAGCCTTCGAGCCGGCCGAAGAGCGGCTGATGCAAAAGCCGCCCCGGTCACCGCATGCCCCCATCTTGTCGCGCTTTATCTTGTGGCGGGTGCTGTTGGTCTCGGTACTTTTTGCCATTGGCATCTTTAGTCAATTTACCTTAGTGCATGGCCAAGGCGGCAGCCTTGATGAGGCCCGAACTATGGCCCTTAACAGTTTGGTGGCCATGGAGGTCTTCTATCTCTTCAGCGTGCGCTATCGGCATGGAGCCTCGTTAACCTGGACGGGCATCCAGGGCACGCCGGCCGTGTTGATCGCTCTGGCCGTGGTGGTGCTGCTACAGCTGGTGTTTACCTATGTGCCCTTCATGCAAATGCTGTTTCACAGCGTGCCACTAAGCCCACTACAGGTCGCGCAATGCAGCGTACCGGGCGTTGCGCTCATGCTGCTGCTAGATCTAGACAAGCGCGCCGCGGCCACTTGGAAACGGCGTCGCGAACGGCCCTCGCCGCACTATGGGAGGCAGCCTAAGGGATAGCAACGGCGCGTAGGTATACTGCGCCGCTTTGCCGTTGCTGTACTGTTGCTGTACTTGGGAGAACCGCATGGCTGCGCAAGCAAGTTTTGGTGCCAAATTTGGGGCCGCCGTGGAACGCATGGGGCGCAAAATCCCCGACCCCATCCTCATTTTCATGGCCTTCTACCCGCTGGCCTTTGCCATCACCGTGGCCTTGGGTGGGCTGCAGTTTGAAACCGCAGGTACCGGCGGAGAGATGGTTCAGTACCACATTAAGGCCATGTACGAGGCCGAGCATGTGCGCTGGATTTTCGACAACGCCCTGCTTGCAAATTGGCTGGGCTTTGGGCATGGCGTGCTCGGTGTCATTTTGGTGGTGATGCTCGCCATTGGTGTGGCCGAGCACTCCGGGCTGTTTGGCGCCCTGATCAAAAAAGCCGGCAGTCACATTCCTCAGAAACTCTTGCCTTTGCTGCTGGTGCTCATTGGCATTCTGAGTTCGGTGGCCACCGACGCGGGCTACCTGGTGCTGATTCCGCTTGCGGGCCTACTGTACGCGGGCCTGGGCAGAAACCCACTCATCGGTATGGCTGCTGCCTTTGCAGGGGTGTCAGCCGGGTTTAGCGCCAATCTCATTCCGGGCCCGGTGGATGTGGTCATTGGCATGAATGCGCAAAGCTTTGCCCAGGCCCAGGGCATTGCCTTCGCCAATGCCGCAGGTGAGCCACTCAACCCAGCCACCATGCATTGGATTTTTATTGTGGTGTCTACCTTTGTACTAGCCATTACCGGTTACTGGGTCACACGCCGCTACATTGAGCCCAAGTTAGATGGGCAGGAATTCGTCATCCCAGACGACCTGCGTAGCGCCGAGTTTGGCATTAGCGCCGACGAGACCAAAGGCTTGCGTGCTGCCGGGTTAGGTACTGTCGTCGCTGCCGTATTGATTGCTCTCCTCAGCATGGGCCCGCTGGCGGCTTACACCAACGAAGCCGGACGCGTCGTCAAGCCTTACTTCGACAACATCATCCTGCTTATTTCCTTGTTCTTTGTTGTCACCGGCAGCTTTTTTGGCTTTGCCACCGGCAAATTCCGCAGCGCCAATGATGTAGTCCAAGCCATGGTGAGCCAAATGAACACCATGGGCTACATCCTGGTGCTGACCTTCTTCTGCTACAACTTTTTGGGCCTGCTGAGCTACTCCGGCCTGGGCTCCTACATCACCTACCTCGGAGCTCAAGGGCTACTAGCGCTGGGCTTGCAGGAGTTCCCGGTCTTACTGCTGATTGGTTTTGTGCTCACGACCGCGCTGATCAACTTGGTGATTGGCGGGCTCACCTCTAAGTGGATGCTATTGGGGCCAATCTTCGTACCCATGCTGTACTTTGTGAACCCAGCCATGACCCCGGATTACGTCGCAGCAGCTTTCCGCGTAGCGGATTCATCCACCAACATCATCACGCCGATGATGGTCTATGCCGGCGTAATTCTGGCCTTCATGCGCAAATACCGGCCGAACATGAGCTTTGGTGATCTATTGCTCATCATGCTGCCTTACTCACTGGCCTTCTTGCTGGTCTGGACGGCCCTGCTGGTGCTGTTCTTTGTCACAGGGCTGCCCTTAGGCGTTTGAGGCCTGTCGGCCTGCGGCTGGCGCTAGGTAACGTCAGCCGCAGGCCGAGCTTCGCACTAGTACAAGCCCATACGACGAGACTGCGTCTGCTTGTCGTCCTTCGCAGGCATCGGAACCTGGAGCAAGCGGTTCGCATCTGAGCGAGCTTGCTCAACCACGTCATCCACGGCCAAGGCGACTAGATCCTGAAACACCACCGAAGGTGGCGCCTCGCCGTTGTCGGCCAGCAGAATTGCCACCGCGCCCGCGACATGCGGCGCCGCCATGGACGTGCCTTGTAGTTCTTTTTGGGCATCGTCCGAGCTATGCCAGGCCGATAAAATTTCGGTTCCCGGAGCAAAAATATCGATGCAGTCTCCGTAGTTAGAAAACTCCGCGCGTTCGTCACGGATGGTGCTTGCCCCCACCGTGATGGCATTCGCCACACGCGCCGGGGAGCTATCGCAAGCGTCCTCATTGCTGTTTCCCGCCGCGACCACCATGGTGATGCCCTGATCAATCGCATTATTGACGGCTTCATCTAAGGAGCGGCTAGCCCCGCCTCCTAAGCTCAGATTAGCCACTGCTGGCACCTGGGCATTCTTCGTCACCCAATCCACTCCTGCAATCACATCCGCAGTGGTACCAGAGCCCGCGCAATCCAACACCCGCACTGCGTGCAAGCGTACCTGCGTCGCAACGCCGTAACCCTGCCCGCCGACCGTACCGGCCACATGGGTACCATGGCCGTTGCAGTCGTCCCAGTCTGGGCGGGAGCCGCTTTGCTCATCATCGTCGCCACCGGAACCGCCCCCGAGCAAACCACCAACCGTGTCGCCAATGGCTTTACCCAAGTCGCCACCTAAACCCGGAGGATTTTCCGGCGCTGTGCCCGTCTGGGCAAAATTGGCCCCGTTGCCCAAGCGCTTTGCAAAAGCCCGATGCGTGCTCCGAATACCGGTGTCGACAATGTATGCATGGACGTCTTGGCCCTGATTCATAGGCTGATAGTCACCATCCAGCGGCAGCTGCGGTTGGTCTACGCGGTCCAGCCCCCAAGGCGGTCTGGCAACCAAGCTCACCCGGCCAACTTGCTCCACGTAGCGCACTCCAGGCTGCTGCAGCAGCTGTGCGACCGCTGCCGGCGCTGCGCTAAGCGCGAAGCCCTGAAAAGCTCGGTTGTATTCATGCAGAACTCGCCCGCCAACCAAACGCGCCAAGCGATCCGCCAAACAACGTTGAGACCTGCGCTCCAAAGCCACAATAAACTGCCCCGGAACCGCGTCTTTGACCTGAATAACATCAGCCGCCTGAGCGGGCTGAAGGCTCATACCGACGCTGATCAGCGCGGCCGCTAAAGCCAGCCCCCGGCGCAGATTGGATGGTTGTTTCATGGTCTGTCCCCTGTAATCCCAGTATGGGATGTGCAATTTGCGAGTCACATTACCAAGTCCTCAGGAATTTTTGATGGCATTGGTTATGCTCAAGCGCTCATCCAAGGATAGGGCGGACACAGCATGGCGTTGCCACTCAAAATCTTATTGGCATTTGTAGGGCTGACGGGCCTGACAATTAGCGGCGTACTAATTTGGGTTTTGGCCATCTTTGACCCCAATGACTATCGCGACGACATCAGCCAAGCTGTGCTCGAAAAAACCGGCCGTGAACTGGAGCTCAGCGGCCCCATAGAGCTCCGCCTGTTCCCCTTTGTAGGAGCCGAAATAAATGATGTGCGACTCGCCAACGCCCAGGGTTTTGGGCCCGAACCTATGGTGCAGATCGGCCAAGTCCAAGCCGAGGTAGAGCTTTGGCCCCTGCTCACCCAAAATACCTTGCGCGTGGGTCAGGTACGTGTCGCCGATCTGAGCCTGCGCCTAGAGACCCGCGCTGAGAGCACAAACTGGGATGACCTGGCCAGCCTGGCCGAGCAGGATTCCGGTGATACGGTGCGCGTGGACACCGAGGATGGCGTGGTTGAAGTCGAAGAGAGCGGCAATACCACCACCATCAAAACACCTGAGAAAACCACGGTGATTGTCCAAAAGGACACGCCGATGGATATCTATGTGGCCGGCGTGGAGCTGACCAACATTAGTTTGGTCTATAGCGCTGACGAGGAGCGAACCGAGTTAACCCTGGACCAGTTACGGACAGGCCCCATTGCGCCCGGCGAGACCTCTACGATTGCCCTACTGCTCAGAGCCAGTCTGCCCGACGACCTCCAAGCCCAAGTCGAGCTCGAGTCGGACTGGACATTTGACCCTGAGGGCCCCTTGCTGGAGCTCAGCCAAAGTGAACTCCGCGTGACGACCCAGGGGCCCAGCGTGCCTGGTGGCAAGCAAACAGCGATCGCCCGGGGCGGAGCCCGTTATGACGGGGCTCAGCAACATGTAGAAGTCAGCGATTGGCGACTGGAGAATGCAGGCATGCAAGCCACCTTCAATGCCGACCTGGATTTGAGTGCTGGACAACCTCAGGGCAGCGCCAGTTTGCAGACCAATGCCTTTGTGGCCCAAGAATTCAGCCAGCGCTTTGGAATTCCCCTAGGCGATGGCAGCCCCGGCGGCCCAACTCAGCTGGCGCTGAACCTCAGCTTGGAACCACAGCGTATTCGTAGTACGCGTTTGCAAGGTCAACTCGACGGTGCGCCATTTAACGGCAGCGTAAGTGTAGTGACCTTAGAGCCGCCTCAGCTTCGAGCGCAGTTTCAGCTAGATCGCTTTGATCTAGACAATTGGACACCACCAACGGCGGAAGAAGAGCCAGAAGAGAGCGGCGATGAAAGCGGCCCTGACCCACTCGACCAGCCTCTACCCTTAGACATGCTGGCCGAACTCGATATAGAAGCCAAGGCCACGATCGGGGAGTTCTTGGGCGCCGGCGTCAAAGCCAAAAACGTGACCTGGCAAGCGCGCGCACGGCCGGGCCAGGCCTTCACATCCGAGCTCACCATGCAAGCTTATGGAGGCCAGCTGAAGGCCAGCAATACGGTGGACTTCAGCAAAAATACGCCAAAGACCGGCCTACAGCTCAGCATGGCCGCTGTCGGACTTGGTCCCCTGCTGCAAGACACCATCGGGGAACAATGGCTTAGCGGGTTAACCCAACTGGACCTGGACTTAGAAGCTGTGGGCACCACGCCGCGGCAGCTACTCGCCAGTGCGGCTGGGCAAGCCTCCTATTTGTTGAAGGATGGTGCAGTTCAGGGCGTTTCCTTGGTCGACATCATCAATCAGGGCCTGAGCAAAACCAAAGCCGCCGAGGATACGCAGGCCGCAACAAGTTTCTCTGAATTTGCAGGGAAAATTCTGTTTAGCTCCGGACAGGCTAAAGCACAGAACCTTCGCGCCGACAGTGAGCTGCTGGCTGTGAGCGGCACTGGCGGCCTAAATATGGAAGCGCTGGCCTGGGATATGCAGCTACTGCCCACACTGAAAGACCATCCGGTCATTCGCAAGAATAAGGGGCTGGATAAGTTGATTGGACTAGCCGTGCCCGTGCAAATCAGCGGACCACTTACCGCCCCCCGGTTCCAAATCGATGTGGAGGGCGCACTCAAAGCCCGTGCCCAGCAGGAGCTTGACGCCAAGAAACAAGAGCTCAAACAAGACCTGGACCAGCGTAAAGAGGAGCTCAAGGACGAAGCCAAAGACAAACTACGCGGCAAACTGCAGGACCTGTTTGGCGGCAACAAAGACCCGCAATGATGCTTCAGACTCGAAGACTGAAGCTGCGCTTGCTAATCTTCGCCGCCAGTATTTGTTATTGCACCGCGGCCATGCCGGCAAAAATCGATCATATTGATGTGGCCCATGAGGGCAAGCGCTACCGCGTCACCATGCGCGCCCGCATGGATGTGGACGCCGGCCGCGCTTATGCCGTGTTTACCGACTTCCCCCGTCTGGTAGACATCAACCCCGCCATCATTAAGGCTGAACCCATCGATGGCGCTGCCCCTGGCCTGCAGCGGGTACACACCCAGGTCCGCGTCTGCGTCATGAGCGTTTGCCGCGTTTTTGATCAAGTTCAAGACATGCAACTCAAGCCGCCGGAGCAGCTCAGTGCGCAAGTGATTCCAGAGCTGTCCAATTTGCGCTTCGGCCAGGCGCAGTGGCGCATATGGGACCAGGAGGGCGAGGCGCACCTGCACTTCTTTGCCGAAATAGAGCCCGACTTTTGGATTCCGCCCATCGTTGGACCATGGCTCATCAAGCGCAAGTTGCAGTCCGAAGCCGAAGAAACCGCCAACGGTATCGAGCAGCTCGCCTTAGCATTGGCCCCGCCACAGCAACCAAAGGTGATCGAAACCACCCTGGCAGGAGCGTTGTAAGCCCTTGGCGCCACCCTCCCTAGCCCAGCGCGTACTGGGCTGGCAAGCCACACACGGGCGTCATGACCTACCCTGGCAGCATCCCCGCACTCCCTACCGTGTGTGGTTGTCCGAGGTGATGCTGCAACAAACCACGGTCAGTGCAGTTATCCCCTACTTCAAGCGCTTTGTCGCGCGTTTTCCCGATGTAGGCCCACTCGCAGCCGCCCCCTTGGATGAAGTTCTCAGCCTTTGGCAGGGCTTGGGTTATTACGCCCGTGCGCGCAACCTCCATGCCTGTGCACAGCGCATTCAAGAAGACTACGGCGGCGAGTTCCCAGCCAATAGAGAAGCGCTAGAGGCGCTACCTGGCATAGGCCGTAGCACTGCTGCAGCCATCTGTGCCCAGGCATTTGGCTTACCCGAAGCCATTCTGGATGCCAATGTGAAGCGCGTCTTCAGCCGGCATAGCGCCGAGCAGGAGTGGCCAGGGAAAACCGCCGCCCAAAAACGCCTGTGGTCTTACGCTGAGTCACATCTCCCTAGTGTCCGCCTGCCGGACTACACCCAGGGATTGATGGATTTAGGCGCCACCATCTGCATCCCCAAACAGCCCCGATGCGGCGAATGCCCCATCGCGGATGACTGCCAGGCTCTTCGACAAGGGCTGGTGGAATCTCTGCCGATCAAAGCACCGCGCAAAAACCGTAGCCGCCGTCAGCGTTATTGCCTCATGTGGCTGAGCCGCCGCCCAAAGGACCAAGCAATTTGGTTGGAGCGTCGTCCACCCTCGGGCTTGTGGGGTGGTTTATGGTGCCCGCCACATTCAGAGCTGTTGGAGGCTCAGCCTCCTACACAAGACCATGCACTGAAAATCAAGCATGTCTTCACCCACTTTGACCTGCACATCTATGTAATGCTGGACGAACCGCCTCAGCCCACAGCCAACGGCGTGGCCGAAGAGTTGGAAGCACGCTGGGTCACACCCCAGAATATGGGGCAATACGGACTACCCACAGCGGTTCATCGCATCCTGGAGAAATTGAGTAATGACTGAGAACAGCCCCCGCATGGTGCACTGCGCTAAATTTGACGAAGAGCTACCCGGCCTGCTCAAACCACCCATGCCTGGCGAGTTTGGCCAAAAACTCTACGAGCAAGTGTCCCAGCGCGCGTGGCAAGAATGGCTCGCCCACCAAACCCGCCTTATCAATGAATATCGCCTAGTGTTAGCCAAGCCCGAGGCGCGGAAATTTTTGCGCGAAGAAATGGATAAGTTCTTCTTCACCAAAGGCAAACTCACACAAACAGGCTACGTTCCTCCGCAAAGCTAGGTGCGACACATGCAACGCCGAAGGAAATCAGCGCGAAGGACTTGACGCCAGTGCCCAGCTCGCGTTTAATACGCGGCTTGCTGCGCAAGGCAGCCACGCCGCACTGAACAAGGTTCTTTAACGGCGACAAAAAATGGCCAGGTAGCTCAGTTGGTAGAGCAGGGGATTGAAAATCCCCGTGTCGGCGGTTCGATTCCGTCCCTGGCCACCATCTAATTCTACTATCCAAGCATTGCCGTGACTCGCCCAGGCAACAAAAAATCGAGAGCCCAGTGCATCGATACTACTTGGGAGAATGGTTGAAGGGCGGAGCATATTGCTGAGGATCAGCAATCATGTACCAGCAGCCCTCAACTGCATAACAGGCGATGTTGGGGCGTCAAGCCGCCTGGTAGAACTAGGCGGCACCCGGTATACCTCTCAGGCTTTTTTAAGCTTGTAGGTGCCTTAGGTTCAAGAATGGGCTTGGCAGAGCACGGCTTCATCAATCGCTACGCTATCCTGGAATGAAACTCAATGACGCGAAATCCCGAGCGAAGTTTCCGGAATCGGAAAGCCGCCCCCCCCAAAAAACGATGAGACCTTCGGCAGCTTGGTTTCATTGCCATGTAGCCCTACTAGACGATGGGCTCTGTTGAGGTGCTCCACTTTGTCTGCAACAAGTGAAAAGTCACTGCTAGTGCCTGTCCCGCTACAGCCAAACAAAGTTTCTAAAGGGCCGCACAAAAAATCTCAATAAAATGTCGCGTACAGTGTCGATTAGCGCTCCGCTCAGGCATCAACAAGATGTCGGGAAAGAATATCCGGCAGATATTTCACATATTGGAGTCTTAAAAGATGCAGTACATGTTGATGTTTTTCGAACCCTCCAGCGACTTCGCCAAGCGTAATGACCCGGCGGCCGCGCAAGCCTACTGGGGGGCGTGGACACACTACGTTCAAGCGATACGGTCCGCTGGAGTTGTGGTGAATGGCGATGGTTTGCAGCCACCGGAAACTGCTGTACGAGTACAAGTTCGAGAGGGGAAACGGCAGGTACAGGATGGTCCATTCGCCGACAGCAAAGAATTTCTTGGAGGATACTTCGTGATAGAAGTTGATGACCTTGAAACGGCCTTGGAGTGGGCCGCGAAAGCCCCGAATGCTGAAAATGGGTCCACCGAAGTCCGACCGGTACTACCGCCGCCTCTTAGCTAAGCCCGTACATTGAATAACGCGGTGAAAGAAGCCTCCCGAGTGGCAGCTTATGCTGCTCGGGAAGCCTACGGCCGTCTCCTAGGACGCCTGGTACGCCAATGGGGAGATATTGTATCGGCTGAAGATGCGCTGGCCGACGCCTTGGTTCAAGCTCTGGAGAATTGGCCAGTTGCCGGCGTTCCTGATGCCCCTGAGGCTTGGCTATTAACGGCATCTAGGCGCAATCTGCTGCAGAAGGCTCGTCATGACAGGGTCCGCGCCGCGGCGTTCGCGGCATTAGAGGTGACACCGCCGCCGGCAAATAGACTCTCCCCAGACTTGGGAATAGACGATGACCGTTTGCGCCTATTGTTCGCCTGTGCCCACCCCATCGTACCCATATCGATACGAACTGCCTTGATGCTTCAAGTAGTGTTGGGCTTCGACGCTCGCGACATAGCAAAGGCGATGCTAGTGTCTCCGTCGGCACTCGCACAACGATTAGTGCGCGCCAAACGACAGCTTGCGGCACAGGCGTCAGATTTCGTTGAGCCAGAACGAGCAGAAATGCCCTCGCGTCTACCCGCGGTGCTGGAAGCCGTCTATGCTCTCCTCGTACTCGGTGCACAACCTGACTCCGCTAGATCTGCTGATTTGGATCACACTTGGGCAGCCGACACTCTGGCTGATGTGCTTGCCGCGGCTTTACCTGCAGAACCTGAGGCACTTGCTCTAGCAGCTCTCGCACGCTACTGCCGCGCACGAAACAGCCGCGACAGCTTGGTCGACACTCCGTACGTTCCACTCGATGAGCAAGACGCTCAAGGCTGGGACCAACCGATGATCAACGAGGCAGAGCGGTTGTTGTCTGCTGCAGCCAGGTTGCGTCAACCAGGACCTATGCAACTAGAGGCAGCCATCCAATCCGCGCACTGCCAACGTCGAATGACGGGAGAAACGCCCTGGAAGGCTATCGCTTCACTGTATTCCCAGCTCAACGCGCATTGGCCAACCATTGGCTCCCGCGTTGCTGGAGCCGTTGCAATAGCGAAGGCAGGACAGTTGGAAGACGCCCTTTCGGAACTAGACGGTCTCCCGAGCCGCCAAACAATGAGCTACCAGCCATGGTGGGCGGCTCGTGCTCACATTCTGGCTCAATTAGGCCGAGCTAGTGATGCCAACAGGGCTTACCTACAGGCCATTAATTGCACACAAGCATCCTCAGTGCGGCGGTACTTGGAGCAACAGTTGCGCCTGCACCAGCTTGAGCAGGAGGATTATCAACCCCCTGCCAGCGAGCTGAGTAAGTGGAACTGAGGCAGGTTCACCAACCAGGGGCTGGCGCTTCAAACCCCACCAAAACAACGGCTTTGCGCCTGCTATGCAAGCAAACTAGCCTGCGCCAAAATTGACCTAGGCAGCTTTGGCGGACACCTGTTCCTGCCCGCCGAGTAGAACATCGGCGTGGTAGAAGCTGGCTTTGATGGCGCCATCAGCGGAAACGGCGTCCACCAGAGTTTCGGCAATCGGGTTCTTTCCGGTGACCTCGTAGGACACGCCATCACGCTGGTAAATCCAACCCGTCAGATCTTGTTTGCTCATGCATTGCTCCGAGGTATGTGGGGGGCGACGACATATTGCAGCTAGCAGTATACGTACCATGCCCGGCTAGCAGATGACCAGCGCTGCGGCGACATCTACCCCGTAGTCGCCACGCAACACGCTTGCTTCAGCAAACAGCTGTGTAGCCATTGTTATTGAATTGTCATCTGCGCAGGTAAAATGGGGCTTGTCACAGTACCGTAGTCGTAACGCCATATTCGGCGCGAGCGGCGCATAAGGAATAAGTTTGAAGGTCACAGTTTTCGGGACAGGCTATGTGGGACTGGTCAGCGGCACCTGCTTAGCCGAGATGGGCCATGACGTCATTTGCGTGGATGTCGATGAAGCCAAAGTCGATGGTTTGAATCGGGGTGAAATCCCCATCCATGAGCCCGGACTAGAGCCAATGGTATTGCGCAACCGCGAGCGCAAGTCCTTACGCTTCACCACTGATGCGGCGGCAGCCGTGGAGTTTGGCAAAGTCATTTTCATTGCAGTGGGCACGCCTCCTGACGAAGATGGCTCGGCGGATCTGCAATATGTGCTGGCCGTGGCGCGCACCATTGGTGAGCACATGAGCGAGCACAAATTCGTGGTGGACAAATCCACGGTACCTGTGGGCACCGCAGATAAAGTGCGTGCGGCCTTAAGCGAAGCTCTTGCGCAGCGTGGCGCCGACCTGCCTTTCGATGTGATCTCCAACCCGGAGTTTCTCAAAGAAGGGGCCGCCATCGAGGACTTCATGAAGCCCGACCGCATCGTAGTGGGTACCGAGTCTGAAGAGGCCACCGCGGCCATGCATCAGCTGTATGCAGCCTTCGCACGTCAGCACGAGAAACTCATTGTGATGGACGTGCGCTCCGCTGAGCTGACCAAATATGCAGCGAATGCGTTGCTGGCCACCAAGATTAGTTTCATGAACGAAATGGCCAATCTCGCCGAGCGCCTGGGAGCAGATGTGGACGCTGTGCGCCGGGGTATAGGCTCCGACCCGCGCATCGGTTACAAGTTTATATTCCCCGGTTGTGGCTACGGCGGCTCCTGCTTCCCCAAAGACGTACAAGCTTTGGAGCGTACAGCTGACTCCGTTGACTACCCAGCGCGCATCTTGGCGGCCGTAGAAGCCACCAACGCTGAGCAAAAACACACGCTATTTAGAAAGCTGAGCGCCCATTTCAAGGGCGACCTTGCAAACAAAACCATCGCCGTTTGGGGCTTGGCCTTTAAGCCCAACACCGACGACATGCGCGAAGCACCCAGCCGCACTTTGATGGAGTCGGTTTGGGAAGCAGGCGGCCGCGTACAGGCCTATGACCCGGCTTCGATGAATGAAACCCGGCGCATTTATGGCACTCGCCAAGATCTGGTGCTTGCCGCCTCAGCTGGAGATGCACTCGCCGGAGCCGACGCTTTAGTGATTTGCACCGAGTGGTCAGAGTTCCGCACGCCGAATTACCCATTGATGGCCAAAGCTCTGAAGACGGGAGTCATCGTCGACGGCAGAAATCTGTGGAACCCCAAAGAAGTGGCGGCCCAAGGTTTCGATTACTACTGCATCGGCAGACCCCATTTCCCTGCGGCCAAAGCGCAGAGCGCTTAGGGGAGCGATCCACACCTCGCTAAAGCGGGCCGATCAAGCCGGGAGCCGGAGGGAAAATGGCCGCTCATGCTGAGTATGCTTTGCTCTGCTGCTCCTAGCTCGATTTAACGGCTATTTGCAGCCTGCGATTGATACGGTCGAGCTTTCAACCTGGGGGCAAGTCTGTCATGCGCGCAAGGCAGACCTTGATCAAGAAGTGCATGCGCGTGTTACATTGTGTTGCAGTCTTTCAGGATGACAAGATATGAGCACGAGCACAATTCATGTCCGAGTGGACGATGAAACCAAAGCAAAGGCAACCCAGGCACTCGAAGCGATGGGGTTGGATTTGTCTACAGCCGTGCGTGTTTACTTGGCTCGAATCAGTGCCGAGCAGAGGCTGCCTTTCGAGCTGCGAGTGCCAAATTTGGCTACTAAACAAGCCATCCATGAGCTAGAAAGCGGGCAAGGTCACAGAGCTAAAAGCGTAGATAGCCTGTTTGATGAACTCAGTGCGGACGATTGAATATTCCTCCCAGTTCAAACGGGATTATCGCAAGGCAAAACGGAACCCCAAGTTCCGCAAGCTTGAAGGTTGGCTCAAGCCGGTGATTGCTGACTTAGCAGCGGATGTGTCTCTAAGCGACCCTCCATATCGAGACCACAAACTTTCAGGCGTGTGGGTGGGCTATCAAGAGTTGCACATCAGGCCCGATCTATTACTGATCTACTCTAAGCCTGACGATGAAACGATCCGGCTTGTCAGGATTGGCTCCCACTCCGAATTATTTGGTTGAATGCTTTAGGCATCAGGTTGAAGCCTGTTGCCTGCAAGTTAGGGTTGGATTCCTGAGCATTCAGCGCTGTGCTGCAAATTGCCGTTTTAACTGCCACCTACGGCGGCATACGGTATGGTTGCCGGCTTTCCTTAATCCACTCCCCTTCCCCCCAGGGTGTTGTTGTGACTCGCATACTCGTATTTCTCGCTGCTTTTTCTTCATTCGCGGCGCAGGCTGCTATTGAGCAAACCAAAGGCGACTTTGTCGATAAGTTCCGCCAGCTCGATGAATCTCTGCCTACCGCCAATGCCTACCGCACAGCCGGCGGTGAGCCTGGCCATGCTTATTGGCAACAAGAAGTCGATTACGACATTGATGTCCGCCTAGACGAAAACGCTCGTCGTCTGAGCGCCAGCCAAACTGTGAGCTACACCAACAACAGCCCCGACACCCTGCGCTTTTTGTGGCTGCAGCTCGATCAAAACCGTTTTCGCAGAGATTCCCTAGCCGAACGCTCGTCGGCCTTTGCAGATGCCAGCCGGCGTGGCCCCAAGGTCACTGACGAGGGTGGCGTAGCACAGCTGAGTTTGGATGAGCTGCGGCGCCAGCATGCGCTTGCCGATAACGACTTCGGCTTTGAGATCAGCAAACTCGTCGACAGCAGCGGCCAAGATCTGAACTACACCATCGTCGGCACCTTAATGCGTGTCGATCTCTCCAAGCCTTTGGGTCCCGGTCGAACCACCCGCTTCAAGCTGGATTACGCCTTCAATATTGTGGAGGAGAACGCGGTGTGGGCCCGGGCCGGCTACGAGCATTTCCCGGATGACGAGCGCGAGGGCGGAAATGACATCTTCTTGCTAGCCCAATGGTTTCCACGCTTGGCGGCGTACACCGACTACGAAGGCTGGACCAATAAGGAGTTTTTAGGCCGCGGCGAATTCACCCTAGAGTTTGGTGACTACAGCGTAGACATCACCGTACCGGCAGACCACATCGTATCGGCGACGGGCGAGCTGCAGAACTCCTACGAGGTACTCAGTAGCGAGCAAGTGCAGCGGCTAAAACAAGCACGCACGGCGGATGAGCCCGTATTTATCGTCACGCCTGAGGAAGCTCTGGCCAATGAAGCGCAGGGCACCAAGGCCAGTAAAACCTGGCGCTTTGCCGCTCAAAACGTGCGCGACTTCGCCTGGGCCTCTTCCCGCAAATTCATCTGGGATGCCCAGGGCTACCAACAAGGCGGTGCAGTACAGCCTTTGGTCATGGCCATGAGCTTTTACCCCAAAGAAGGCGAGCCGCTGTGGTCAAAGTATTCGACTGCGGCTGTGATTCATACCATGGAGGTGTATTCCCGCTTCTCCTTCGACTACCCCTACCCCACCGCGCAATCGGTGAATGGGCCTGTCGGTGGCATGGAATACCCCATGATTACTTTCAACGGCCCGCGTACCGATTTGCAGGATGACGGCAGCCGCACCTACACCCTGGCCGAGAAGCGCTTCCTGGTGGGGGTGATCATCCACGAAATCGGGCACATCTACTTCCCCATGACGGTGAACTCGGATGAGCGGCAGTGGACCTGGATGGACGAAGGCCTGAACAGTTTCCTGGACGCACTGGCCTGTCGCGAATGGGACCCCGACATTCCCTGGCATGTGGAGCCGCGCGATATCACCGATTACATGCGCTCGGACTTCCAAGTACCCATCATGACCCAATCTGACAGCGTGCTACAGCTGGGCCCGAATGCATACTCCAAGCCCGCGGTTGCGCTGACCATCCTGCGCGAGACTATCCTGGGCCGAGAGCTATTTGACTTCGCGTTTAAAGAGTACTCCCGTCGCTGGCGTTTCAAGCGGCCCACTCCGGCCGATTTCTTCCGCACGCTGGAGGAGGCCTCTGGGGTCGATCTAGATTGGTTCTGGCGCGGCTGGTTCTACACCACCGATCATGTGGACATTTCCCTAGACCGCATTTGGAAACTGCGTCTAAACACCACCAACCCCGATATCGATTTCGCCCGCAGGCGCGAGTTTGAAGCCGATAAACCGGCCTCACTCACGGTGCAGCGGAACCAGGCCGAGGGCCGCCGGACATGGGTAGAACGCAACCCCAATATTCGCGACTTCTACGATGCCAACGACGAGTACACCGTCACCAACGAAGAGCGCAATGATTACCGCGAGTTTCTGGACGACCTAGAGCCCTGGGAACGCGCCACGCTCGACCGCGCTATTGAAGAAGACCTCAACTATTACCTGCTGGAGTTCTCCAACCTCGGCGGCTTAGTCATGCCAATTTTGTTGGAGCTGGAATTTGTGGATGGCAGCACGCGCCGCTACAACATCCCCGCCGAAATCTGGCGGCGCAATGCTAAGCAGGTGAAAAAGCTGCTGGTGCTAGATAAAGAACTCCAAAGCGTGACTGTTGATCCGCAGTGGGAAACAGCCGATGTGAATGTGGACAACAACTACTACCCACGTCGCTTCGTGCCTTCGCGTATTGAAATGTTTAAAACTCCCGACCGCGAGGGCCTGGAGTACCGCGACATCATGCAGGACAGCAAAACGCAGCTTGATGTGTGCACCGATGACGCGGACGCTGCAAATCTGCCTGAGGAATGCGAGCAGCCATGAGCTGCTTCCTGCGCCCAGCCTGGCTTCTAGCGATAGCGCTGCTAATGAGTGGCA
Organism: Oceanococcus sp. HetDA_MAG_MS8; assembly: GCA_019192445.1. Classification (NCBI taxonomy): domain Bacteria; kingdom Pseudomonadati; phylum Pseudomonadota; class Gammaproteobacteria; order Chromatiales; family Oceanococcaceae; genus Oceanococcus; species Oceanococcus sp. HetDA_MAG_MS8. Next base: position 30,062 of record JAHCMK010000005.1, on the reverse strand, counting down.
TCGCCAGCGCCCATCAGGCCAAAGAAGCGATCACTCGGGTGCTGTTCAACCCACGTACGGAAAACATTGAAGTCATGCACCGCTTCTTGGTGCATGATGCTGAGCATGCCGTGCGCGAAATCTTCGCGGCAGATGCCGACATCTTGGGCTCTGCCAACACTCGCGATCGCTTCGCCGAATACGTGAGCCAGCGATTCAGCCTGCACGACCAACAAGGCCAACCGATTCCACTCCAAGCCGTGGGCCACGAGATCGATGGACGCTACCTCTGGGTGTACGCCGAGGCTCCCATCCCCAGCAAGCTAGAGTCACTATCGGTTCGCCACCAAGCCCTGCGAGACATCTGGCCCGCACAGGTCAACTTGCTCAATGTGGACTACGGCGGGGAGTCGCAATCGGCACTCTTCAGTGGCGGCACCACGGAGGTTCAAATCCGCCTACGCTGAAGCTGAAGACATTCATACCTGATTGCCAATCAGCTTCAAAGTTGCCTTGGATGAACTCAAGGAGTCGAACAATCGTTCGCGCTGAGTGTGGATGCGCTTCCCCTGGCCTTGCGAAATGTTGACCCCGCAAGCTCAACAATCGTCATTGGCCGGGATTCGGTAGTCTGGCCAACGGCCTCCACCGCGCAAGCGCTGAGCTGACCCTGACTGGCGCTTCGATTACCGCATCGGCACCGTTGAATCTGGTGATGCCGATCACCGGCAGCGTTACCGTAGTGGGTAATCAAATGTGCTACATCCACAGCAGCCTTATTGGCACGGTCTCTACCCTTTACACCGCAAAGGACTCTAACGCCACAGCCCTCAGCAGCCTGCTCACCATGACAGTAGGACCTTAGGGCTTGGACTTATTTAAGGTATCAACGCTGGACCCGAAGGGCAGCTAAACCAGCACCGTAACGCCCCCTGTGATAAGTGGCGACAGAAACACTACCAAGTCACGCAAATCTTCCCTTAACGAGGTCGCGACGCCGGCATCTCTACGCCAAGTCAAGCGCTCGTCAAAGGTTTTGAGGTTTTGTTGAGCCTCCAACGTCCTGACCTGCACGAATAACGCTGCACCAACCGGAAAGAACAGGATCGCGAAGACAGTTAGGAATAGCATCGAGCCACCTATTCCAAAACTCAGCGCCCATGCGACATGCCATGGCTCGCCCCCCGCCGCCAAGGCCAACCAGTAGTACAAGAATACAATTTGAGTCACGCCCACGCTAAGAAATACTGATGTCGAATAAAAGAGCCCCCTAACCGCAAATATATCCCTACGCAGCACCTCTAACGTTAAGGGCTTGGTGCGATAGGAGCACGCCGTGACAGCCACAAGCAGCATGAGAATCGTAATCATTGCGAGAGCGAGGCTTACGTCCACCAACCAGGATACATGTGCGTACTTCTCAGACGCGACATTACCAACAGCCATCCTTACCTGGTTGGACGTTAGATCTTTTTCTATATGAAAGCTGAACCAAACTGCGATTAAGCTGCACACGCCTAAGAATAGGATTGCAGCCCGAGCATAGGCCCCCGAGAGCCGGCTTTTGGCGATTATCACAGCGTGAGTAAATGTAAAGGTTGAAACTACCCACAGAATTATTGAAGTACCCGCCCAAATCATACGATGTCGATACTCCATAACACAGGGCGTTTGATCAGACTCACACCTACCATAATCTACAAAGCTATAGTCCGCCCAATAAAATGTATGGTTGTGACCAGCACAAAGAATACAAGCATTGGAACGGCCATCATCGGCAGAGCCTTGTTTTGCATAACGTCACCTCGCATTTCTATTTATGACAGCAATGCGACCCAGGCCATATTACTCGCTAGCACCCCAAGCCAAGCGGCCTCGTATGGATGATCAACTATTGATCTACACCTGCAACGCAATCGCTCACGACGACAGCATGTCTCAAAATATGCGCCAAAGCAAAACTCTCAATCTAAAACTTTCTCGTCAGCGTGAGCCCGCCAAGCCGACGCTAGCAGATCAGCTTTTACACCATGGTTTTTTTACGAGGCCCTTTATGAGGGGCAACTATTGGGCTACCCCTACCGCCATATGGTGAAGACTTTTCATGTTGCCGTCTGGCAAAAGCTGCTACAGGCCTGGTCCAGATTACCCCAGCAGGCAATAGACCGGCTCCAAGCCGTCTTACCCTAGTCCATTCTGCAGGGCTTTGAGGAAGGCCAATCTGCCCAGCCACCTCGAGGCCTGGGTATTAGACCCAAAAACTACCCCGAACCCTAACTACCAACCCACGAGGCTAGATAGACGCTGCCCCCGCAAACCGTTCTTCTATAAAAACCGGAACTGCAGACCGCCTAAAACCCCGAAATCTACAGACTCCCCTGCGGCCTCAAACTCACTTCGGCTTTGGCCACCCACGGTGAGAGGAAAGGCATAGCGTCCTATTTGCAGAACCGGCCCAATGTACCAACGCCAAAAGTCTTGCCGTACCACTTCATTACCTTGGGCTTCTACATCAAAGTGCGTGTAGTCAGCGCCTGCCTCTAAGCGCAGGTACATGACGCCCAAGCCACTTTGCCTGCCACTCCATAGCGTGTCTCCTGCTCTGAGGGCCAACCGGTAGCGGTAAGCGGCGGGCGCACTCACCGCGACCTCGCGCATACCCCCACCGCCACCATCACCCTCATCTGGACTCAAAATAGGCGGTAAAAGTGGGGCTAGAAGCCCACCGCCCTCTCCAGAGTCGTCCCCGTCAGAATTATTTGCCAACAAGGGCACCTCTACCGAGGCGTCCAAAGGCCTCAGGCGCATCGCCTCCAAAGACACTGCAATGCGGCGGTTGTGACGAATTGCCGCTTGAGATTCCTGGTCATCATTGGCAGTTTGCCACTTTAAAAAGCCATCAAAGCACTCGGTCGCACCATCCACAGACTCTTCAGCACAGACGCTCTGCATCGTGCGTTCAGAGTTCCGGCCTTTAGCCCCCAACCCACTTAGAGTTTGGGACAAAAAACTCTCTATGCTGGGGCTCAAGCTGATTTCCCAATCAATGCGCAAACCACTCGCGCTGGTCCCCACCAACGAATCGGCTTCTATATGCCGTAAACGCAAACTGAGTTGAGAGGTGTTGGAGATAAGTTGCGCAAACTCATCGAGGCGGGCTTTGCCGGTAGCTTCAATCACCCAACGATAGGGCGCAGCGGATTCCACAGCCGCGTCTTCCAGAATCTCGTTCAACATCCTAAGACAAGGCGTTGGAAGATCTTTAATCTTGGCAAGGAGCAGATCACGCTGTGTAGGCTGCGCAACTCCGGGCAAAGCACAGGGTTGGTTTTCTGCTTCAGCCAGCTTTTTCGCAGCACGTTTTTCAACGCCTCTGAATACAGTCCTGGCGTGTTGCTCCCCGTATCCAATAGCCCCTTGGACGATTTGTGCAAAGAGTCTGCCGTAACGCTCACCATTGCCACCGAATCCGAAGCTCCAATCTCGGCCTAGCGTGGCTAACACCAAATCAACTTCAAGGGCGTCGCTAAGGTCTAGAGACTCCTCCAGACGCTGCAGATCTTCCTGGGCGCCCGCGTCCCTCAGGGCCTGCGCCAGCGGTGGCGCAAGCTCGGGGTCCAGTACTGCCGCCGGTCGTAGCAACAAGCTACGAGCAGGAAGAGAATCCGCCGCCTCATCCCCACTTACTCTTGCTATCAAACCTGCGTTGGGCTGGTTAGGTCCAGCAAATCCGCCACTGTTAAAAAGAGCAAAGCGCCCCGGAACCAAAGCGTTAAGGACGGAGGTGGCAAGAACACCAAGGTTCGCACCTTGGGGTGCTTGTTCTAAACTCTTTCGTATTCCCTCGCGCAGTTTAGGTAGCGCCTCCTCTGCGGCTCGCTGGTAGCTCGGTATCGCCCTCTTAGCCTCATCAAAATGTTCACTGCGACAGCTGCTAATCGTCGCGTCGAAGTTTGTATCTGGCTTCTTAAGTGAGCACTCAAACGCATGTAAGGGTGTTGGCAGCAGAAATATCAGAAAAATCTTGGAACACAATACCTTGGGCATCTGATTCATACCACCGAGGCTTCAAAATACGAAGAATGAAACCAGACTGAACCCCCATCGTGGTGCTGGAAGGGTACGGCCAGCGAGAGCACATCTGAAGGAGGAACAGGCTTAGTTCCCTTGTGACCGGGCAAAATCACCGCCGCGCTTACCAGAGCCTGGGCCGCGCGGGCCTTCGAAGAACTCAGGGTCACATGGAGCTCGTACTCTCCAGACTCCGTCAGCTGGTAGCGAGCGGGCTTGCCCTTGGCCAAATGGCGACCATCCATCGGCGCTATATCTTCTGTCTTGTCGCTAAGCAGCTTGAGTGTCCGCGACACCAGCTCCACGCCTGCCACGTTGGGGGGCTCATCACAACGTAACTCCACCACGGTACCCGCAGGCAGAAAATGCAACCCCACCGGGCCATTCTCATCGGATTTAGCGGCACTAGGACCAAACTCAATCGCATTTGAGCTCACCTCCATCTCGCGGCGCGAGTACATCTGCTGCTTCCACTCTTCCACCGCCAGCACCAAACCTTCGGCCAGTTCTTGCTTACGCTCTACCGCCAGCTTGGCCTCCTCGCGGTTGTCACCAAAAAAAGGCTCCACCAACACTGAAGGAATGTGAAAGAGCTGGTTCACACTGAAGTAACCCCTTTCTCCGGCACTTAAGGGGCGTTTCTTCAGCCCACGGTCGCCGCGACCGCTGCGCTCAAACACTCGACACATGTGCTGCTGAACCAAGGTGGCGAACTCAAACTCGTGCACCCGCTTATGGTCTTGGTCATCGCAGTACAAAGTCTCGGTGCCCGCCACCTGGCCGTTGAAGGCATTGAAGTGCAACTCGATGGCGCAATCGGCCTCCCACTCGGCGACGGCATCGTAAGCTGCGGCAATGCCTCCGCCGTCGCGAAAAAATATCTCCACCTCGTGGGCGCGGCTACGGGCGAATTGTGCAGCCAACTCGGCCAAACCGGTGTTGTAAAGATATTCACTACTCGCAATGGGGTACGCCCCTGGCGCACCTTGTCGTTTTTGGGTATGCCCTACGATCAGGGCAATGCGACTAGCTAGTGGGTTCATGCTGGTTTCTCCTCAGTGGTTTTTGCGTTCTCTTGGGGGCGAATAGCGCTGCGCACACTGCCCAACTTGTTCAGCAGGTCAAACCAAAACGGTGCACCCAGGCTGATGGCAAATGCGGTAATGACTATCCCCACCGCTTTGTTCAGCCATGCCAGGCACCTGCAGGAGGGCGCCTGAATCTCCTCCGGCTGTGATCGCGATGGCTGAAGTAGCGGTTCGTCTTTCCAACCTAGGGGCAGACCCAGGGTCTCCACCAGCGCTAGCTGGGCGTTGATCTCCTCACGCAGGTGTTCCTCGCAGCCTGGGTCGGCCGGCGACTCACAGTTTTGATACCAAGACTGTTTTTGGCTGTCCCGCAGATGGGTCAAGGTACTGCTCACCACCGCTTGGCGCAGGTCTGGGTTATTCGATAGCGTGGTGGCAATGCGCAGGGTATCGGCATTACTCAACAGCGCCAGCAGTAACCCGCAACCGAGCAAAATCAGTTTCACATGGCGGCGATACCAGCCCGAGAAGCGCTCAGTGGATTCTTCAAAAAACTTGGCGAGTGCTTTGCTTTGCTCAATTCGCGCCTGCTCTTCATCACCGTCTTTGGCTAGGGGGAGGTTGGCGCTGGCCGCCGCCCGAATACTGGCAAACAGCTGCTTAGTGGGCTCGCTCTGAGCGATCTCAGACAGGCTCTGAATAGCGGCAGCAAACCGTTCCGGCGGAATGTAGGAGGGTAGTTTACCGTTGATGACCTGCGGCACAGATTTACCACTGCGCAGAGTTCCTGGTTCGGCGCGACCCGGGAACAAGGAGGCAATGTGAACACTGTTATAGAACTCGGCTAGAGCTTTGGCCGTGTCATGCGTGGAGCCGGCGTCGCTGCCGAGGATGAGCATTTCCTCTACGCAGTTCGCGAGCAATTTGCCGCGCCGGCGTAGCCATACCTCGATGAGCTCCACCAGCAAAGACGCGACGGTACTCAATATGAGGTACACCACCGTGAGCCCGATTAACACATCTAGTAACGAGAGCAACATACGTCCCCTCCTCGCTGCACTGTGCTGTGCAGTCCGCCCCGAAAAACCAGGCAAAAATATTTGCCGTTGTATTCATGCAATTCGGGGAAACTCCACCAAAGCGGACAAACCGCGTCCGCCTTGAGCAGCAATTCCCGTTAGAAGTTGCAAAGACCTAGCCCCGGGAGAGGTGATGGAGCAACGCTCTGACCTTGGAGGCGCCCTTAAAGGCCGCCCCGTATTTGCCGTATTTGAGGGCGGCGGTGCTAAGGGCATTGCCCACATTGGCGCCCTACGTGCGCTGGAGGATGGTGAGGCCGATATTCAGGGGGTCGCCGGAACCTCGGCCGGTGCCATTATGGCCGTGCTCAGCGCTGCGGGCTTTGAGGCAGCCGAGCTCTTCGACCACGAGAACAAAACAACTCTCTTTGGAAACCCAGACTTTCCCTTCAGAAAGGTCACTGATGTACTTGGTGCCAATGCCTGGTTGCAATTGCGCGTCCTCCGCGCCACGGGGGCTATCTGGGCTCAGGCCATGCGCGGGGGGCTTGGTTTCATTGGCCTGGCTTTAGCCGTAATAGCGTTGGCTTGGTGTACGCAGGCTCCCGCGTGGGCTGTCCTAGTCGGCTTGTTTGCCAGCATTGGACTGCTGGCTTTGTTTGTCGTGGGGCTGGCCTGCCTGGGCATGGTTTCGCTGCAGCAGCTGCGTAAAAACCTCAACCTCATTCTGCGCTGGAAATGCAGTCAGCAGCAGCAAAATCTCCCAGCGAATGAAAAAAACCCGGCTCTTGAGGCGCTCATCCAAGAGGGCAGCAGCGAGATAACCTTCGCGCAAGCCAAAGCCCTGGGCTGGAAACCTATCAAGATCGTCGCTTCGAACATCACCCAAGGCCGTATCGAGGTTTTCAGCGAGGCCACCACGCCCCATGTCAGCCTAGCCGACGCCGTAGCTGCATCGATCTGCATTCCCATTTTATTCCGCGCAATTCACCTAAAGCCGGCAGCGGAAGCACCTCACTCTGCCCCAAGCAAACCCTCAGGCACTCCGCTAGAGGCTGCCCATCACAGTTATGTTGATGGCGGCATGCTCTCAAACCTGCCAGCCTGGGTCTTCGAGGAAGAGCGCTGCTTAAACCCGGACGCGGCCGTGATCGCCGTTGAACTGGAGGCGCCCCCCGCCACGACCCAAGCTCCTAACAGGCTGAGTGGCCTCGCATTTTTAGGCGCATTGGTCCGAACGGCGATTTTTGGCGCAGGAGCGCTTAGCAAGCGCGTGCGAGGTCTACTGATTCCCCTTCAGCTAACCCCCCTCAAGCGGAATGGCGAAGTGCTACAACTGTTGGAGTTTGACGTTGATACCTTGGACGCCCAGGGCATCATCAGCGACGCGCACACCTTCGCCATGGAGCGTTTAGTAGACCAGCTCGTTCGCATACCTAGCGAGTTAAGGGAGTTCACCGAAGGCGTGCGTGCCCTTTTCCTGAACGTGATCGCCGACGAGGACCTGGGTAGTCTGTTCCAGACCCATGGCAAGCCCGCGCATGTACGCGTGGCGATTGCAACCCGCCCCCGCAACCACCTCAGCAGCTGGAAGCTGCATGATGGAGCCGGTTTTGACGATAGCCACCCTGATCGTGAGATCTACCTACCCGACCCCGGCAGCCTTGTCGCCAAAGCAGTTGCACGAGGTCGGGCGACGCTGGCCACCAAAGCCACTTTGGACAATCTCTGCCAAGAGGGTGGGTTGGCGGGCCAAACCTTGCAAGCCAATGGATGGTCAGAACTTTGCTGGAGCATTGCGATCCCATATTCAAATGGCCAAACCAGCGCAGCGCTGGTCATTGATTCGAACGCTGAGCTTATGCAAGACGAAGCGGTGGTAGAGCAGGAATTGGACTTAGTCCTGCAAAGCATTCAAACTGAGTTCGACGGATTGCAGCAGCGCATCGAAGGTATGGAGCCACGCTGATTCGCAGAGGAATGAGCCATGAAACTACGCAATTACAGCGGTAAAGACCGCTTCGAAGCCAAAGATCCACAAGACCAGCCTGAAAGCATTGAGGAGGCCATCAGACTCTTCAAGGCGCGCAGTAACAAGGTGCTTGAAGAGGCCCGAGCATCGCAAGATCGCCAGGAACAGGTTGTGAAAGGGCTTAAGCATGTGCGGCCTTTTGTAACCCTCTGACCCCTGACTGCCCATCTAATTCCTGGCGTACCTTCGCCCTAAGGAGCCCAGCTTAGGCCTCTGTTCTGCCTTCTGAAGCTCGAAAAATCGTGCCGTTGCAGCAGTGTCTTGGCACCTGAAGTCAATAACCTTCGCCCTTAACGCCTTAAGGTGTTTTCCAGAACCGCCCCGCAGACCACGGGAACCGGAAGGAGACACCGCACCATGCCGAACAGTCCACAAGGGCTCAGTCGCCGCTCATTATTAAAAAGTGGCGGCGCCTTGGCCGTTGCCAGTTTTGGCTTACAAGCCTGCTCACCCAACGGGGGGCGCTATACCGTAGCCAACGATCGCTCCACAGGAGCTAGCTTCTTAAACGAGGCCGAGCTGCTTAGCCTCAACGCGCTAGCCGATCGCCTTATTCCGGCTGGCATTGGCCCCGGTGGTGGTGCTACCGGTTGCGCCGACGCCATCAATATTTTGCTCTCGGCCTTTGCCTTTGACCCGCCCATGATTTTTGCTGGCGGGCCCTTTTCGGATCGGGGCGGTGCGGCGGAGAACGACTTTCTGAACTTCCTGCCCTTGGATCGCTACGAGCAAACAGCCTGGCGGCTGAAGATCGAGGGCAGTCAGGGCCTCCCGGAACGCGAGTTCAATGGGCCCGTGCTGGGTTGGCAGCCCATTTACCAAGATGGTTTGGCGCGGCTGAATGAGCGCGCCGCCAGCCTGGGCTTTGCCGACTTTGTAGCCATGCCGGCGCCCGCGCAGGAATTGTTGATGCGCGATGGTCAGGACTTACAGATCAGCCAGTTGATCGATGTGGCCTTTATGCACTGCCTGGACGCCATGTATGGCGCACCAGAGTACGGCGGCAACAAGGATCTGGCCGCCTGGGATTTCACCAACTACGATGGCGACGTGCAGCCGCGCGGCTACACCGCCGAGCAGGTGACAACCCCGGACAACCCCGGCCTGTTTGATGTGTTCCTGCCTGGCAGCAACCGGCCACTGGCACCCTTGCTTCCGGTTTTGGATGCGGCGCAAAGCGCGCAAGTCATCCAGACCATGCAGGCGCTATTGCTCAGCCATTCCGCCGAAATGTCTTTGGGCATGATGCTGGATAGCCAGGGCAGTTGGCAGCGGGTACAGCGCATGGTCCAAAGTTGGCAGGGAGGAGCATGAGCATGGCCAAAACCGCCATCATCATTGGCTCGGGCCCGGCCGGGAGCATCGCCGCCTGGGAGCTGGCGCGTGCTGGCTGGAAGGTCACCGTACTGGAGCGGGGTCGTAACCTCCGTCCTGGCCTGGGCGAAAAACCCAGTGCCGAACTCGGCAGCTTGTATGGCAGCGATGAGGTCAAATCGGCTCGTGCCTTTGGCTTCCCCGACCCGGTACTCGAACCCATGACCGGGCGCACCCAATCCGAGGCGCAGGATGGGCTGGAACGCACCGCCGAAGGTCAGGTGGTGAATATGGGCTCCGCCGTGGGCGGCACTTCCATGCATTACAACGCCAAGTTCCCGCGCTTTTGGAAGCAGGACTTCACGCAGTTCTCCGACCTCGGCCCCGTCGACGGCGCCACCATGGCCGATTGGCCCATTAGCTACGAGGACCTGGCCCCCTACTACGACGAGGTCGAGTATCAAATTGGCGTGCAGGGCGATGTGGACAAAATGCCAAGCTTTGTTCTGGAGCAATCGCCACGCAGCCGGCAGTTTGTGATGCCGCCCAACCCCACCGGCTATGCCGCACAGCTTCTGGCTGCCGGAGCCCAGCGGCTGGGCTACCAGCCCTTCCCCTATCCGGCTGCGGTGAACTCCGTGGAGTTTGATGGTCGCCCGGCCTGCAACTCCTGCGGGCTGTGCTCGGGTTTTGGCTGCACCATCAACGCCCGTGGCGATGCACTGGTGTCCTATCTGAATCCAGCCATGCGCAGCGGCAATGTGGAGCTGATCACCCGCGCTCTGGTCTATCGCATCAATACCAATGCCGCGGGCACTAAGGCCGTGAGTGTGAGCTACTACGATGACCAGCAGGTCTCGCATGACCTCTGCGCCGATGAAATCATCCTCGGCGGCAGCCCCATCCAAACCGCGCGCCTGCTGTTGATGTCGGCCAACAGCAGCCACCCTAATGGCCTGGGCAATCGCTCCGACCAGGTGGGGCGCAACATGATGTTTCATAACTTCATTCTGGGCGGGGCCCTATTCGAGCGGGATATTCAATCGCTGCGCGCGCACAGCACCACCCTGGAATTTGACGATCTGGTCGGCCCGTTCACCGGCGCCGAAGCCCAAGCATTTGGCCTGCCCTATCTCAAGGGCGCGCTGGTACAGCTGGGCTCCGGACTGCCTCTGCTTACCGAGGCCTACACCTATGCCGGCTATACCGGCTGGGGCGCGGCGCATAAAGCCTTGATGGGCCTCTCGCCCATGCGCCAGCGCATTGCCGGCCTGCAATTCGTGGGCGAAGACCTGCCACAGGCCAACAACCGTATTGACCTGGACCCCAGCGTAAAAGACTGGAATGGGCTGCCCGCAGCCCGCGTCACCTATGCCCCGCACCCACACGAGAAAGCGGGCGGGGTGTTCTTTGGGGCCAAGCTCGAAGCCCTGTGTTTGGCCACACCGGGGGCGATTGCGGCTGCGGTTCTTCCCAACCCCAACTTATCGGATGCCGCGCCCAGTACCTTTCACCAAGCCGGCACCACCCGCATGGGCAACAACCCCGATACTTCCGTCTGCGACCGCTTTGGCCGTCTGCATGAACTGGATAATGTGCATGTGGTGGATGGCTCTACCTTCCCCACCTTCCCCGGCTTCAACCCCACACTCACCGTACTGGCCAACTCACTGCGCATTAGCCGCCATCTCGCTCAGGGGACCTCATGAAACAGTTTCTTCTTGCTGGCGCAGCCGCGCTTCTTGCCGCCTGCAGCGGATCTGAGTCGGGGTTTGGCGGCGGCGCCGAGCTAGACAACAGCCCCTTCAAGGCCCTGATCTACTCGCGCACGGCAGGCTTTCGGCATACCTCCATCGAAGTCGGCATTGCCGCCATCGAACAACTGGGGGCGGATAACGGCTTCAGTGTGGATGCCACCGAAGACCCCACAGCCTTCACACCAGAAAACCTGGCCAACTACGACCTACTGATTTGGCTCAACACCACTCTGGATGTTTTGGACACCCCCGAGCAGCAAGCGGCTTTTGAAAACTTCATCAAAAGCGGCGGCGGCTTTGTAGGCATTCACTCCGCAGCCGACACCCACCACGACTGGCCCTTTTACTCCGAGCTAGTCGCTGCTCAGTTCCTCGCGCACCCCCTGCTCAACCAGCCGGGCACCTTGCGCATTGAAGACCCCGATCACCCTAGCATGGCGCATTTAGGCGACACCTGGTCCATTCCCATTGAGGAGTACTACAGCTTCAAATCCAACCCGCGCGGCGCCGTGCGCGTGCTGATGAATATCGACGAGTCCAGCTACCTGCTCGAACCCAACACCAGCTGCAACCCCGCCGGACCAACCTTCCCCCAAGGCTACTCAGGCGAGATGGGCGATCACCCCATGAGCTGGTGCCACGACAAATTCGCCGGCCGCGCCTGGTATACCGCCCTGGGCCACTCCGAATACCTCTACCAACAAGAGGATTTTCTGCAGCACATCCTCCAGGGCATTCTGGTTGCCGCCCGCCGCGTACCGGCCCAATGCGGCATCAACCCCAAGCCCGTCGGCGTGCCGGAGTATGTGGAGCCTGTGCTGGAGGGTTGTGAGAACCAGTTGCTGCCGTTTTAGGGCGTTTTTGCCATTGGCGCCGCAGACCCTGCTCCCAAAGCACAGTTCTCCTTAACCGTCCCGCCTAGAGCCTCAGGGAAGAGTTAGCCGAGAGGGTCAAGAGCACAAGCAATGTTGCCTAAGGCTGCTCGTTCAAAGCGAGAAGTTCCAGGCCCAACTTGCGCCCGCGTTTGATGAGTGTCCGATCCAAGGTCACAAAGGGCACCCTACCGGCCAAACTTGCGTGCAAAGCATCGGCAAAATCCAAGCCCTTTCGATGCAGCTCCACAGCCTGGAGCACCTCGCTTGCCTCGCGCATGTGCACATTTGCGTGCTGACAAATAAAACTCGCGAAGGCGGCGAAGTCCTCTGCTGAGTATCCATAACGCGAACGCAATACCCATTCGGCCTCTAGCATCACCGTGACCGGCACATAGCAACGCTGAGCGGCCATGAGTTCATTGACCAGAGCGGCGTCCTCAGCCACGTCCGCTGTGGCCAAGCGCACCAACAGGTTGGTGTCGAGGGCAATCATTCCTCGTCCAGATTCACCGGCTGACAAAGCTCTTGCACCGACAACTGACGTCCTTTGGGATTTCGTGACCGCCAGGTCAAAGACTGCTCCTTTGGCACAGCCAATGGTCGCAGAATGATTTCTCCATCGCGCACGATCACCTCCAGCTTGCTGCCCTGGGCCAGTAGCATCTGCTTACGAATGGCCTGAGGAATCACCACTTGGCCTTTACTCGTCAAGGTTGTTTGCATGATCACACCGAGATGTAAGACAGGGTAAGACAGTAGCGTTTTAGGGCATGACTCGCAAACTCCGTCGCTCCAGACCAGCGCGCGGCGCCCTGTGCCTGTGACAGAGCGAGCGGCACAAGACTCGCCGCGTAGCACGCTCAGAGCTGCAGCTGCCCCCACCCACTAAAAGTGATCATCAAGCCAACCAATAAATTGAAAGAACCACACGAAAACGAACCAAGGGCTGAGCAGAACGAGACCAATAAAAGCGAAGCTGGTCATCACATCGATATCGTCATCCAAACCCAAAGCCAAGAACCAAACCAAAGCGAAAAAAGTGAGGTTGGTGTACTTGCGGATCATTGTTTGGACCCTCCAGGGTGGAATGTCAGTGTGATTCCAGCCTAGGCCAGTACAGGCTCAATCCATGAGCCACAGCTTGATCTGAGCACGGCGGTGGATCGTTTGCCCGAGCCATTTTTTTCCGGATTACCAATGACGCTGAGGCAAGATAGCGAGGCGATACGGTAGCGGTGGCGTACGTACGGCAACGTACCCGAGCCGTGGCACCACGTCGACCAAGTTAAAACGCCGATTGAAGCGGTAGCAAAACTCGGCGAGGTAACACGGGGCAAGAGCGTTGCAGGAGACTTACAGCGTCTCTGAAGGTATCGGCATGTTTAACACGCAAAAACAGTCGATTTCGGCGCCAGAATGCAAGATCAGCAATCTAAGACACATCGCGACTTTTCGCCCAACGTTGCAGCTGCTTCACAACGTGGTCCTGCGGGATGCGTTCCTGCTCCAAGCCCCGTCCACCATAACGTTCGCTGAGCAGGTCGTGGTAAAGACTGGTTTCGTCTTCAGTCAGACCATCTGGCAAAGCGGGATTCGGAGCTGTTTCCAGGCCCATACCTTCTCGAAAACACTTCAAGGTGGCCAGGTCCATCATTATCGGCTGAACATGCGGCTGTTCGCGTCTGGCCGAGGCGAGGAAGTTCAAGCCCCAGGTATCCAGGTCACCCCAGTACCCAAGCCGGCGCTGAGCGAGCCACGGCGCAGCCAGCCATCCAAGGTTGTTCCCAAACCCGCATATGGCCAATGTGCCGGGGAGCTCCGGCAAGCTGAAGGCCGGCTCCATGTTCTCAACCAACAGGACGGTTGTGCCTGGCAGCTCAGTTTGGTGAAGCTCACTCGCTGGCAACTTGAGGACGTCTAATCCACCCAAGGCCTCACGAACCATAGGGTCCAGCGCTCGTATCAGGAGCCAGTGCGAGGGACGCGGCGAGCAGTTCAGCCACATCAAAAAGTCTTCAGAGCTGTCGCCCCGGTCGTTGCCTTGAGCGCTGCTTGCACCATGCATAGCAATCAGCAAGCGCAGATTGTCTTCAAGAAACTTGGTGTCGACGCCACGTAAAGGCAGGCTCCTCAAGTAGCCGCCGCGCCCCATCCCCCGGTTAAGCTGCCGCAGAACGGCCACACACTTCTCGGAGTGCTCCGGAGTGAGGGAATCAAGCCAATCGAGCCTTCGACACACCGCAACGGCAGCGTTGGCGTCCCAGGTGTTGATGGGTTCCAATGCTGTCTGCCAGCGCTCCCAATCCTGCTGTGCGTCCCCGCCGAGAAAGCTGGCAAGTTCCGACATTGAATCCAGCTGGTAGTGCGTCGGCAATTGTGTTTCGCCGATCTGAGGCAACTTGCGCACCTCCAACGTCACCTTCCCCGGCCCGTTCCACACGGCCCAGGATCTGACGTAGTCCCTGAACTTATCCAGGTTTGCTAGGGCGTGCCGGCCGGTGGGCGGCCTCAGCGAGGCTCTCAGCGGGAACGCGCGTTCACCACTGAGCCGCGCACGTAAGCGTTCGGAGCGTTCCCATTCCTGCTCTTGAAGCCGGATGCGCAGTTCATCCGGTGTTACCCCCCAGGTCGAACTCATCAGGCAAGGACTTCGATGTCCTGAGCGACGGTAGAGCGTCCGGCCCGGTCCGCTAGTCGCCGGTCGATTTCTTCCCAAGTGACTTGGCTGAGTCGGCTCTCATGACAATCCTGATTTCGCTCGATTATCAATAGGGAGCGAGCAGATTCGCGCGCCAGATTGAGGTTTTTGAATGGAGTAACCAGGTTGACATGCAGATGAAGCTCACGAAAAACCCGCAAAACCCGGCGACTCACCGCTTCGGCCGTGTTGGAGAAAGCCTCGTCCAGAAATACTGTGCAGTACACGGGGAAATCGGCACCCTCCGGCGTCAGCACGTAGGCTAGCGACGCCGCGACGATGGTCCCGGCAAAAGCTTCCTTCTCGCCGCCGGATTTCCCGCTTGAGGAATCCAGAACATCCAGCACGTCCCCCGTCGCAGTCTGGATGTCCTCGGCAAGAAAGCTGAGCTGGAATCTCGGATCCAGCAAGCGCTGACTCTCCAGGCTGCTGGCCGTCGCCGGCGCAGAGGCCTTTTCAAGAATCTCAACAACCTCTACGAGCTGCACGAATCGCTTTTCATGATCGTCACTGGTTACGGCAGCCAGCACGGCGCCGAGCTTCTGATTGAACTCGCGTACATGCGGGAATTCTTCCCGTCGAGCACGGATCTGCAGATGGGTTCCCGCCCTAAACTCGGTGCGCACCAAGACACTGTTGATGGTCTCGATCCGATCACGAATATCATCCAGCTCGTTATTGAGTTGCTGGCGAATGCCGGCCAATGACTGTGTTGTATGGCGGTTCAACCGCTCACGAAACTTCTCGACCAGTTCCGGCAGCCCTTCGCGATCGATGTATTCTAGACGCTCCAGGTAGCTGGGCAGGTCGGCAAGGCTCAGGCCCCATTCAGCGGTAATGGCGCGCCATTCGTCCTTGCCGCGATAGCCGCCCATGACACCGGTAATTGCGCTTTGCTTACTGTTGATCTTGCCGCCCACATGGCTCAATTCTCCGTTGATCTTGCCCAACCACCGATCACGCAGCTCGCCGAGGTCATCCAGCTGAGGATCCCGCAGTTGCCCGACTCGGGCATCCAGGCGGTCCCGTGTGAGGTCATCAATCGGGAGCTCGGCAAACCGCTTGGCCCGGTCCATCTGCTGCTGGGCAAATTCGAGGTCTTTCGCCCGGCTGGCGACCTCCCCATCCCGCTCGGAAAGCTTCACCTGCCAATTTTCTCGACTCACCTTGGCACCTTCAAAGGCGAGCCGAGAAACTTCGAGATCGCCGCCCGCAGCTCGCAGCTTTTCAAGAGCTGCGGACAGGTCGTCACGCTTTTGCATGGCATCAGTCAAGTCCAAAGCGTTCCAGTCAAAGCCCAACAGTTTTTTCCATCGTTCGATGTTCTCGCCGACGCCATTCAGGGCACCCCGGCTTACGCGCGCATTTTTCTCGGCTTCTGTGAGCGCGTGCTTCGCTTCAGCCAAATCGTGCTGCAGCGTGGCGAGACGACGACGGTTGGAAAACCCCAGGCACCAGTCACGCCGGTCGTCGACCCGCTTGAGATCCTTCTTCTCGAAGCGACCCTTGTCGCGGTGGATCAGCCCTTCCTGGGTTAGCGAAAAAGGAGTCCGGTCAAGCTCGCTCGTACTCGCCACACAAGCCAGATCGTGGCGTGACAGGAAGTGCTTGAGCCAGTCGCGATAGGGATGCTCGCGCCAGTTCAGCTTGTGGAGAAAACTGCTTTCGCCAAAGCGCGCCGGACCAGCATCCGTGCTGGCAGTCTGGACCCGAACGTGCAACCCCAGATGCCGCGCGTTCAGCCAGGCCGTAATCGCGGAATATCGATCCGCTGGCACCGCGAGCGTGGTACGCAGACCACCCAGAGCACGTTCGATAGCGCCCTGCCATTGCGTGTGCTGATCTCGCACATCCAGCATTTCGCCAATGAAGACCAGCTCGTCTTGGCTAAAGTCCAGCGCCTGCGCAAGCTCATCTCGCATGCGCAGATAGCGCGGATCGATATTGGAATCCGGCCTACGTTCGACTTCCAAAAGCTCATCCGACAAGCGGTTGACCAGCGCCTGAGCTTCGCTGAGCCGACCGGCCGCGCGACCAAAAGCATCCTGGGCCTTTGTCTGGCGCTCTGCGAAATCGTCTTTTTCGCGTACTGCTCGCGCTTGGTTCTCGCGGAACTGTGTCACATCAAGGCGATCATCAAGGTTCAGCTCACTCGCAACGGTCTGATACTCGCGAGCCTTGTCCGCAGTGGCCTTCAGCCTGTTTTGGGCGGAATCCAGATCCTTCTCCAGGGCCTGAATCCGATCACCACCCGCCTTGAGATAGTCCGCATGGCGA
The DNA here is from genome assembly GCA_019192445.1 of Oceanococcus sp. HetDA_MAG_MS8. NCBI lineage: Bacteria > Pseudomonadati > Pseudomonadota > Gammaproteobacteria > Chromatiales > Oceanococcaceae > Oceanococcus > Oceanococcus sp. HetDA_MAG_MS8. The sequence continues at coordinate 13,012 of JAHCMK010000005.1, read as the reverse complement.
TCCTGTTCAAAAGCCTGAGCCTCCACCAGCTCATGTTTTGTTTGATCCCGTGTCGCGATGGCGGCCTGCAGCCTCGCATCGCGTTCTTGTGTTCGGCGGGCCCACAGTTCCCACTCCTGCCTCGCCAGATAAGCCGGGAGCGCGCTGCGCTCGGCCTCTAGTCGTCCTCTGCGCTCGGTCAGCGTATCCAACTCGTTTTTCAGGCTGGGCAGCGGCGCGAGCGTGTCCCGCTGCCGGCGTGTGTCTTCGAGTTCCCGGTGCGTTGCTACAAGATCTTCGAATTCCGTCACCGCCTTGCGAGCGGATTCACGAACCCGACTGGGCTCCAAAACGAATTCCCGGATCAGACGCGTCAAGTCGTCAATCTTCTTGAGCCCGAGTGCTCGGGCCAAAAGAGCCGGAGCGTTGGCGTTGTCTAGATGCAGGACACGGCGATGAGCCTCCTGGAAATCGCTGAACTGGTCGAACACGACGACTTGCGCATCGTCGCGATACCGGGTTTTCACCGCGCGCTTCTGTCCAGCTTCGAACTCCTTCAATACTTCGGCAAGTTCGAGCTCGCCATGGGCCAGAAGGAACAACCTGGCCACGTCGGCAACCGCACTGGACGCTGTCGTCAGCCAGAACAATCCGGCCAGCGTGACCACGCTGCCATCATCCGCGCGATAGCAAGCGGCCACTGCGCTGATGGTCGCTCCATTGCGCTTGGATAGCACCTGGGTTCTGCCGCCATCCTGGGCACGGCCATAGCTGCCACGAACATAGGACACCAACGACCGGTCGGTTCGATCGCCCTGTGCAGCAGCGATGTTGAAGCTAGCCTTGCCCGACGGCAACAGCAGAGCGGTGAGACCGTCGATGAGCGTTGATTTGCCTGCGCCATTGTCGCCAGTGACCAGCGTACCCTGCGGATCGATCTCGGCGTGATGGAGGCCTTTGAAGGAGCCCCAATTGAACACCGACAATCTGGCCAGACGCATCTGACCATGCGGAAACAACCCGCTCTGCCCAATACTCTCACTCACCAGCAGGCTCCGATGCTTGCGGTCCAGCCTCATCGGCCATGCGTCGATACTCAACCAGCAATTGTTCCAGCATCTCGGCGCTGACGACATAGCGGATCACCGGCGTGATCTCGAAGCGATCTGCCTCGCCCCGTACCGCTGCCAGAATACGGCGCTTCTTCATCTGCTCGATGGAGCCATTCAAGCGTTTGCGGTCCTGACTCTGGCTCGCGGTGAGTGGCAGAAAGGGAATCAGGCGCTCGGCAACCTGGTCGAGCTCGATCGTGATGCGAGAATCTCCAGCCGTCTCACGGTCCAGGTAGTGCCGGCGCAAGACCAGCAGTATCAGCGTGTCGTACAGGGTCAGCAGCCGCCGACTGATCAGTGCCGGGGAATCTTCTGCGCCCTCATCGGCATCACTCTCCGCCTCCGGCATACCCTGGAGCAACAAGGCGAGTCCTGCAGGCTCATCGATCTGCATCCGAAGATACATGTCAGCCAAATGGTTACGGATATCTTCTTGATACCGGCACAGCGCGTCAAAAACGAGCCGCCGTGAATCTGCCATCACAACGCCTTGCCGCATCAGTTCGACGACTGCGCGACGCGCCTCAGGCGCAAGGCGTCCCTGCTGAATGACTTCAGTCTCGTCCTTAACGGCGCTCTCGTCGCTCATAGGGCGAGCTCCTCCAAATGGACGGGGAACATGTCTGCAGTCAGCAGGTAGGAAGGGATATCGGCCCTCAAGAAATCACCCTCGCGAGTCTGAACGACGACCCGCTCTCTGGTCTCATCGCGTGGTGCCTGGACGGCCTGAGCTACGCGAATGCAGGCCACGAGTTCTTCCAGCCCGCCACGAACCGGGCGCTGTGCGATCAGTTGAGCCAAAGACATACCGCCCCGATCGACCAGCAAGCCCCGAATCTCGGCGGCAATATCGAGCACCTTGATGGTTTCCAGATAGTCCAGTACGTCTTCGCCTGGACCCAGCAGACTTTCCCGCACTGTGAGTTCACCGATTTCCAGCGCCTCTTCTGGCAGCCTCAGCCGCAAACTGCTGACCGAATGGACTTCAGCGCGGCCGCTATCAAGCCCCATCCCGCAAGTGGCACGAGGAGATACGCCCCGGTCGCGAAGATCAATCGCAACTTGTTCAAGTTGGGTCAGAAGACGCGAGACGGCGCGATTTTCGCGAAACTCGTTGCTTTCCACATACGCGCGCAAGCTCTCCTCGGTACGCCGGCGCACGTTCAGAACCCGTTCACTTTCACGCCCGAGTTCCCGCACCAGATGGGCCAGAAAATGGCGCTGGGATGGCGTCACGGCATCTTCGATTGCAAGCTCCAGGATGGAGCGAAGCTGCTCGCGAAATTCGGTCGTACGCAAATCATCGCTGAGCAGGCTGAAGAATCCGGCGAAAGCGCGCCCCGCTTCCGTGCGCGACAACGCATCTTCCTCGTGCAACAGCTTTTCCAGAACCGCCCCACGGTTGCTGTCATCCTGGATCATGTCAACGCGTAGTTGCCGATCCATATGACGGATTTCGTCTTCCAGCCGGCGGAAGTCGCTACTCAAGGTGGAGGCCAGGTGATAAACCTCGCGCAGGCGTTCGCGTTGTTCCTCCGCGCTCAGATGCTCAAGCTCGCCCCCCTTCAGCCTTTGAATCTGGCCGGTGATCGCATCGCGCTGCGCGGTCAATGCCTCAATCCGCACGTCGGCATCCGGTGACAGCGCCATGGCTAGATCCCGAACGGCGTCCTGAACGATTCGCAAATGGGAGGCACTGGTGCCCTCGACCCGTTGATCAAGGCCACGGGCGAAGGCCAACGCCAACTCCGCAGCGTCGGTCAGGCTTAAGTAAGAATCCTGCTCACGCAACCAGCCGCTGGCGATCCATTCGCGCAGATAGCTGGTCGCCGATTCCTGGTAGTTCGCGCCGGATTCGCGAAGCCGGCCGAGTTCAACGTCGAGCGCTATCTTGGCTCGTGCGATCGGGATCTCCAGTTGCTCGCGAAACAGGTCGCCCAGTGTCGCGAGGATCAAGGGAGCATTGCTTGCGGCCAGCAGACGCCAAGCAGGGTGCATTTCCCGCTGGGTAGAAAATCGGGCGAGCTGGCCTCCCAGGTTCATGAAGTAGACACCGATTGAGAGCAAAAAACCATGAACGATGAAAAGCTCAAATCTTGAGCCTGTCAATGCTGAAATGCGATTACGCCCTATTGTTCCTCCACTTGAGTGCAGGCCAGCCTGCTACTTTTCGAACCCATTTAGCCCAACACCAGAGTGAACGCAAATAGGCTTCAGGTGGAGAATGTCATCAGCCATGAAGCGGTCCTATGCCAGCTCTACAAGGGGCTCACCCGCTGCAAGAGCCGGAATAAGATCAGGTAGCGTGCGCTTAAAGCCTTCGATGGTGATAGCTCGGCTGGAGTTGCCAAATCATACCCAGACGACTTGAGGTCCGTCGGTGGCCATAATCCGTTTTGTGGCGAAATCATCGTCTCTGGACACGATGACATAGCCGTTCTCGGAGGCGAATGCCCAAATGGCTTCATCGTCCGTACTGCCCATATCGCGGTCAACGACATGCTCCGGTGGGAAGCCTTGGCAGCTGAGCCAACGCGCCAGAGCGGGCGGTAGCTGCATATCAATCAAAAAGCGCACTTAGGCAGCGTGAACAACGGGATGATCGGCTTGTTTCGCCGCGTATTCCAGCACGGCGCTGATGTCCTCAGCTTCCAGGTATGGATAGTCCTCAAGGATGTCATCGCGAGACATCCCTGACGCCATCATTTCCAGAACATCGGTGACGCGAATGCGTTGCCCTCGGATGCAAGGGCGCCCGCCGCACTGTGCAGGATCGACCGTAATGCGGTGTATCTCACTCATGAGCAGGCCTTTTGTCGATGGCTTCCGCCGGAAGCGGGCCAAAAATGAACGAGTCGACTTGATTGCGCGCTTGGAATTGCTGCACATCGCTGCCTAGAAGCCAAACAGCCCCGCCAGAATGCACCCAGTGCGGCCCCAACTGCAAGATCATAGGTGCGCCGCGACATCGACACCCTGGCCTCACAGTGCATTCAGCCCCCAACCCGCTTTCAAGCATGGATGGACGACGTCATCGCTCAAGTGGATACGCACTTGGAGGCGGTGTGCCAACACTCCATCCGGGAGGGAGCGCCGGAAACCCATATGGCGACGCTAGCCAGCGCCATTCGCGACCAGACTCAACGCTGGGGATAATTCGTCCTGTCGTGAAGACGCCCCTAGCAGTCTCAACGAGCTACGCGTACAGCAATTCGCCAAGTTGGATCAAAAGCGATCGCCAGGGTTGTGTTACGTGCCGCTGGTGCGGCAGTGAACTTGATTCACGAAAATAGCATAGGCAAAGCCCAGCAGATCAAAAGCCACGCTGCCTCCAACTGACCGCAGGAGCGCATCTCGCATAGCAACGGCACCGCTTCGGGGCGCGGCGTTCTAACTAGGCTCATGCTCGATAACCGACCGAAACACCGCCAGCTAACCAAGTGCGTGATCCAGCGCCTCTCGCATTTCATCGATACGCACGTGGGCAGCCGCAGCATTGAGCGCAGCGATCTCGTCATTGAGAAAACCGTCATGTTTGTCGAACCGCTTGGCCGGCGCCTTGGCAATGACCTGGACTGGATTAAGGCTGGCAGCACGAACGTGCTCCATCACGTTTCGAACTTGTTTTTCCGCACCCTGAGATGTTGAGTTCTTGCCCCCAAACTCCCAGCAGGCATATCCACACCCCACTTCGATATCCTCAATATCGAGTGCTTCGGCCGCCCATACGAATGTTCTCAACGCGGCGTCGCTATGCCACGGGAATACCATGACCTTGTCGCCCCATGGAACAAATGCGCGATCCGCGAGATTAAGTCGATCGAAGCTCTCCCGTGCCTGCTCAAGTAACGCCTGAGCGCCACTACTCAAATAGCGCGGCTGATGGTCTGATTGGTATAAAGTTAACATCCGCTGTCGCACTTCAGCTCCAACAAGAGCACCAGCACCACCAAACAACGGGGCTTTCCCCGCCGGCGCTGGCTTAACGATGATTCGCTTTTGCTGATCATCAACCGAGGTCACCTGCCAACGGCGCCCACTGAAGAGCAGGTAATCGTTGATTTTGACCACTTGAATGATTGGGAGGGTGCCTAGCCGCTTGGTAACCGTGCGCACCTCATATTCTTCGTCAGACATAAATGCGGAATAGAAGTCATAGTGGTTGACTAGGCGTTCCCCTTTTTCACCCAGCAGAAGAATACCTGTGCTTTCCTGGCGGATCAGATCCTCGTCACCCAAATTCCGGAGGAACTGTCCAAATACCCCTGTCGAAGTATTCTGAAAGGGACCTTTCTCGCACAGTATCTGATACAGATTTGCGGCAGAGGATCCCCCCCGTTCGGCAATGACTGATAAGACCTGCTGGATCAATGTCGACAAGTGCAGGCGAGATTGGTCCGGGGACTCATACCACTTCTCAAGAAGTAGCTCGACCATGGCGATGGTCTGTACAAGCTGCAGGCGTAGTTGATCCGATGGCTCTGACTGCGGGGTAATCTCATCTTCCGTAACGAATAGTCGAAGTACCGAGTCTTCCCCGCGGCGTCCAGACCTTCCTAGCCGCTGCCGGAGAGCCGCTACCGATGGTGGGCAACCGACCTGCGCAACAGAGGACACTTTGCCGATATCGATGCCGAGTTCTAGCGTGCTTGTGCAAACTGCCGTTGTGGGCTTGTCACCCTGCTTGAGACGATCCTCAAGGCTGTGCCGCATCGTGCGATCAAGATTCCCGTGATGTGGGAAGTATTCATTTGGAACGCCTAGCCGCTCCGACATCCTACTTAGCGCATCGGTCAACGACTCCACACGGTTTTTCGAATTTGCGAATACCAGATGGCTATCACCACGAAGTTTGAATATCCACTTTGCAACAGGGTCAGGAGCGTCAGACTGCTTTTCTTCACCCGTAGGATCCAAGGAAGGGTTCAACTGCATCGGAACCTGCTCGATGCCAACCAGCAGTATCTGAAGACCATGTCGGTGGCTAGAGTCTTCACAAATGGCGACGTGGTTGCCATTGCCTGGGCGAAGCGCGTCAGCAGCCAACTGCAAATCTCCAATGGTTGCACTTAGACCAACGCGCGGCAGGCGCCGGCCTACAGCTAATTCCAATCTGGCCATTAAGGACTGCAATTGGCGGCCGCGTTCTGTCCCCAAGAAGGCGTGCCACTCATCGACGACTACTGCTCGGGTATTACCGAAGAGCTGCCGCATTTCATGCCCGCTGATGCAAAAGTTGGCCTCAAGAGATTCTGGAGTGATGAGCAGAATACCCTTAGGCTCTTTTCGAAACTTCTGTTTTTCCGACGCTGAGATATCTCCATGCCAGCGGTATACCGGAATATTGGTGTCGCGAAGGATGTCTTTTAGGCGTTTAGCCTGGTCGTTGATAAGCGCCTTCAGGGGACAGATGGCCACGACCAAGCCCTGCTCGTCGGGCTCAGAAAGCAACCTTGTTAGCAGAGGGAAGAACGCGGCTTCAGTTTTGCCTCCAGCAGTCGCGACGCATACCAAGGCATCTCGCTCATAGTCGTTGAGCAAGACTTCACCAACCTGTTCTTGAATCCCACGAAGGCTCGACCACTGCTGACGCCAAATCCACTTCTGTATGGCAGGATCAAGGCGCTCAAAGATCGAGCTTTGCTCTGTCATCTGATCAATTAGAGCTTGAAGCTCGCAAGCGCATCGTCATCGTCGCCAGATTCGGTAGCTACAACAGCCGACGGTGAAGGAGGTTCCTCTTCGTCGTCAAATGGCTCCAGGTTTTCGCCGGCGTCCTTTTCAATGCCTACCTTGCCAATCAACTGTTCAACCTGCGCTCCAGGGTTTTGCTCAAGAACAGCCATCACGTGAATAAATGAGCGAATCGTATTTCGAGGAGTGCGGAAATACGCCTCCCCAATGGTCTTCGCGCAGTGATGCATAAAGGCCTGGATATCCGCATCTTTGAGCAGATAGTTCTCTTCTTTCCCGCTGGCCTGCACATGGCGAAGTTTGTGCAAGAGGATGACCAAGTCCTCGGGAGCCAAATTCTGAAGCCGAATGACAGGACCGGATAGATCAATCAGCCCGTCTTTTGCAAAGGCATTCATTGCCAAACGAGACCGAAGGGCTTCGTAGGAATACAGCCCGCGGTAGTCGTCCATCAAGAATTCCGGCGTTCCTCCGAATAGGATCGAAAGCCCTTCTGATGCTCCTTGTAGAGCGTCGTTCAGGATTCGAAGAACTTGCTCATAGTTCGCGTTCCGAGCCCGGGTGTTGCTCATCTTGTAGAGGTTGACCATCTCGTCGAGCGAAACCATGAGCCCTTGGAAACCGGCGTGGCGGATAAAACGAGCCATCAACTTCATGCTGTCGTAGATCGCATCATCATCAATGATGGTTCGAACACTGCCCAAGGCCTGCCGAGCCTCAGTTTTTGTTGAATACTCCGCTCGCAACCAGCGAATGGCTGCATTCTTCAGGGCATCATCACCATTGTCGTGGCCATGCCAATAACGCTCAATGACCGATGCAAAGTCGTAGCCTCCCAGCATCGAAGACAGGTCATGGAGACGTTCTTGAATAATCGTGCTGACGGTTTGCCCGCTCTGGCCTGCCTCCTGTTTTGCCGTAGACACAAAGCGCTGAACAATGGCCTCCATAGCGCCGCCGTCCGGCTTTGTCTGTGTGGAAATGTTTCGCATCATCTCGGCATACAGGCTACGAGCTTGGCCGGCGCTACCCTGAAGACGCCTAGAAGGATTGAGATCAGCCTGTGTTGTCACTAGGCCCTTCTTCATGGCAATCGCTCGTACAAGCGTCAGGAAAAAAGTCTTTCCCGCGCCGTACTCGCCGATAATGAAACGCACAGCGGAACCTTGGTCAGCAACACGTTCAATGTCTTGTAGCAAGGCATCAACTTCAACAGCTCGACCAACCTGAATGTGGTGCAGGCCCTGACGTGGAACTACCCCAGAACGAAGGGACTGCAAAATGGCATCGCGTTCGCGAGGACGAATAGACATGGTGCGCCTCTACTAAGCAGCCGCTGTCAATGCGGCATATACGTCGGAATCGAAATACAAAGGGTCATCATCTTCAATGACGGTAGCATCGGCCACCGCTAGTGCACGCTCATTGATGACCTCAAGCGCTCCATCAGCGAATAGACCAAGCTCATCAGCCCAGCTTTCAAGGTCATCTCGCGTGGGGCTGTTTGCTTCAGCAATTTTCACTAGAAGCTGGGAGTGGGCGGCATCCAAGCCCTGGATGGTCCCCTCGGTCTTAACAGGCTCTGGCGGAGTCTCATCCTCATCAACAAAGACGTCCCGGAGCACGGATTGAACGCGTGCCGTTTCCGCCAAACGTTTCGCCAATACGTCTGCATCGATTTGCAAAACGTTCTCTGATGACTTCTCTTGTGGTTCAGCGCCAGGCGGCTTCGGAATCTCTCGATCTTTGTTCGTGGCATCGATATCAGGCGCTGCAGTGCGAACAGGTGCTTCAGGAGCCCCATGCAACCGATCCCAAGCATCCGCAGCATTAAGCCCTAGCGACCGGTACAAGCGGTTCATAGTGGCCACCTCGTCGCCACTCACCGTGCCGTCCGCGGCTGCCATGGTGACAAGGTAGTCAGCAACCACTTGACGCTGCATGTCATTCAGATTCTCCAGCTTAGCCTTCAGGCCTGTCTTTGTATCTGGCTTGTGCTCAAGCATCCAGGTGGCATGTGCGGCCAAGCGGAATCGCTCAGGGTGTGACAGCTGAGTCTGTCCGCTAATCAGCTTGCTCAGCATCTGGCGTTCTTCAGAAGCCACCACGCCGTCCGCAAGAGCAACCTGGACACCAAGATCAATCAGCACAGCTGCGACCTCATACTCATTGCTCGGTGCTTGGGGGGCATTTTTCCCGGCGGGAAACAGATAGACGTTTCCGTCAACCTCAGGAACGAATCTCCCGAATCGGCGATCAGGTTCCATCCCATACCCCAGTGATCCTACGAGTCGAGCCAAGGTGACAGCATCAGATTTGGTGAACTTGGACTTGTCAAGGTGCGGAAGAAATGAGATGAGGTCGGAAACCGGAACCCGCTGCAAACCATTTACTGCCTTGCCCGCACGAATGGTCTCCCGCAGCTGCTTAGCAACCGTGCCATGGTTGTCTGCTTGGTTCCGCGCCAACTCTGGCGGGAGATGGCTCAGAGCCTCCGCTGTGACGTCGCTTTCAGGGTTCTTTCCTCTCCATCGTGAAAAAGCAGAAAGTTCATCCTGTACCGAGTCAACAAGGTCTGCGATCGGGGAAAAAATCGCCGAACGTCGAGCAAGATTCGGAATCGGTTGAGGCAGGTCAATCCGAGTACTTCCGTTTCCGCGCGCAAACCGATAATCCAAGGTTGTTCTATAGCTCTTTCCCTGCTTAACCGAAATGCCATCCGGGTACTTTTCCGCCAATCGAATGCGAAACAGTTGGGCAAACTCATGAGGGCAGCGGCGACCTGCAGTACGAATTCCGAAATAACCAGCGTCTAAACCAGCAGCAAAGACTTCATCGGGAGTCAGCAACCCCGACCTTTCAGCCTGTAGTCCGGCAAGCAGCATGCAATCTTGGTAGTCACCGTCTTGCATCGCAAGCGCCTCAATCGACGGAATGGGAAGGTCTGCTCCAGGAGTCGTTAGAGCAAGAACGTTCCGCAATGCCGTGGCGTAGCCCCGAAAGCTCGAACTAATCGGGCCAAACAACTCTAGCAATCTTTGAACCTCCCGATAAATCGCGGGACGCTCGGAAACCGCCTTTTCTGAGAGGCCAGGGTCGATCAACGCTCGACGTTCCAAGCCATAGAAGTACAGGAAAAGAAGACCGATATCGATGAGTGGATCTTTCGCCCCGTCAGCCAGCCAATCGAGATACTGAGTCCTCGCGCCTGGTGGAATTTCCCTGTACGACGGCCAGTATCCCAGGTCGTATTTCCGATTTGCGTCACCCACCTTTAGCTGAGGGAAAATCAGCTCTGGGTTTGGGTTTGAGCACCAGCCGTCTGGAAGACCAGCGACTTCGTCTTTTGATATGTAGACGCCACCATTCGGCGCAACCTTCTTGTTGGGAAGCTCTACGGGTTCCCCCAAAGGGGTCCAAGCCCAGTCTGGTGGGCATTTTCCGGGCTTCCGACCATCTGAAATCGTGAACTCCACTTCAAAATCTCTAGTGGGACGAACGGTTTCACGTTGCTCGCGTTTCGGTGGCGACTTTGCCGTTGGTGATTTCCCGCTGCTGCGAGACCAGACAACGAGCCCGGCAGCGATAACGACAATGATTAGCAGCTCCACGAAATGCCCCCGCTACCCGCAAAGAAAACAAGGCTGCTCGTCACAATGCAGCTCAACGAACTCTCCGGCATGGCTCCTCCGAATTATTTTTTACCCATTCTAGCCTTGATCAATCTCTGGACTTCAGCAGGTGCCAGTTTTTATCCAGCCTCTTGAGACTTATTCGTTATCTAGTCAGTGATTGGGTTTTCCCTGAGTGACTACGGCGGCCCATCCAGATTAGCTGGCAGGAGACTATGCGGCCCGCGGGCTAACTTGCCGATTAATTTCAGCCTCCGATTCGATTTGGGCTTTACGCAAGTCGTAAGCCGCTTGAAGGTTGAGCCAAAACTGGGCGGAGCCACCGAAGTAACGCGCCAATCGCATAGCTGTATCTGCTGTCACACCGCGCTTTTCACGAACGATATCGTTGATACGCGGGGCCGGTACGCGCAGAGCAATGGCTAGTGCATTGGCGCTCATGTCCAAAGGCTGCAGATAGTCCTCACGCAGAATCTCGCCAGGGTGAACGGGCCGCATTCCATTCTTAATCGTCATGTCAGATACCTTCAGTGATAGTCCACAATTTCAACCCTCGCCGGGCCATGTTTCGTCCAGACAAAGCACACTCGAAACTGCTTATTGACCCGAATGCTGTACTGACCCGCCCTGTCGTTGCTCAGCGCCTCTAGCTGATTACCAGGCGGCACCCTTAGGTCTTCCAGTGCCGTGGCCGCATCGAGTTGAGCTAACTTTCGCTCGGCAATACTTTTGAAGCTGGAGAACTTCCGGCTTTTCCCCGTGGTGAAAAGCGCTTCAGTGTGCTTGCAAGCGAAGGACAGAATCATGAGGAGAAGGTATAACGGACTTCGTTATATGTCAACCGTTAAATCTAGTGGATGGTTTGCGGGATGTCGCTCGTAGTACAGTTCCGGCGGGGTGTTTTGGCAGTAGTCAGACAGGTTGTCACCGTCATTCTCAATAACTTCATGGCCAACAAGAACGCACACTTACCTAATCTATCGGCCAACCGTGACAGGACTCCATGATTCGGCTGCACTGCACCCAAAAGCTGCTCGCTCAATTGCCCTTAGATGAGGGCGGCCGTTTACCCGAGCCACCGCCCTCCTACCTCTCCGCCGGGAATCATGAAGAGTCGCTCCTGAGCGGCTGGCATGGCCATGTACTCAGCATTCAACGGCGGCATTGTGTGCTTTTGCTACACGACACCACCCGATTCCCGGTTTTCATTCCAGCTTTGAAGAAACCCGACCTGGCCAAACTGGACCTGCACTTTGCTCATAGCTTCATGAATACCCTGCTGAAGTCTGGCGCCGATGATCAGCTGATGGATGGCGCGCAACGGGCTTTATCACCCTTGGTTTGTGATGCGCAGTGCAACCGTTCAGTCCAGGCGACGATGAATCAAATGGCACAGGACCTCCGCCAGTTGATTGATCACCAAGAGATCAATACTGCGGACATCACCGGGTACCGTATTGGTGCATGGTTGGCCGATAGGCCCTGCACGGTGAAAGGCTATAAAGGCTGCATTTGGCCTCAGCAGGCCATGCATGAGCTGCTCGGCAACTCAGCCGAGCTGTCATAGCAACGGTGTCATGCGCACGCTTAACTACTCAGCCATAGACATCACGGGCTTTGCCGGCATCCGTGAACAGGTCTTGGTACAAGACCGTCAATACTTCAAGCGCTACCCGGCGGACGAGGTTCGCGATGGCTTTGGCAGCTGCGTGTATCTGGCCCATGCCTATTTCACCCCCGGTGGCAGCACGGGGCTTCATCATCACCAAGATGTGGACATCATTTCGATTTTTACTCGGGGCGAGGTGGTGCACCAAGGCAGCTTAGGTGATGGGGAGCGCTTCAGGCCTGGTCAGGTTCTGGTGCAATGCAGCGGGCCCAGCAGCTTTAGCCATAACGAGATCAACGCGCTAGCGGAGGTATCGGGCATGGTGCAGTTGTGGTGCGTGCCAAGTTGCGACAGCGCGAAGCGGCAACGCCATAAGGTGGTGGCCTTGCCGGAACACGGCTTACAGCGCGTGTATGGAGGTAAAACTAACGACGCTCAGACGCGCATTGCCAGTGATACCCAGCTCGATATTGCTGTGCTCGATGGCGACAGCCGCTTGTTGTTGGAGGGCGCGTGCCGCCTGTATGTGTTTGACGGTGAGGGACACGTAAGCGAAGGCGATCAGCATCTTCCCCTACCTCGAGGGACGCTCTGTGATGGAGCCAACTTGACGATCTCGGGACCATGCCAAGTGTTGATCCAGCGGCGTCTCGACACGGTTTAGCGACGCGCGCTGCTCTGCCAACTGCGATATCCCAGGGTGGGAGTTGGGTCTGGTGAAAGCCTGAGTACTTATAGGACATTGACGCAGCCCGACTAAGGTCCAAACTAAACCTAGAGCTCTTCCGTGGTTCACTAAGCCATACTCGCGTTGGAAAGACTACAACAGGGACACATCATGAGCGATCTGGGCACTCAGTCAGACCACGACTGCCAATTTGACCAGGGCTGCAGCGCCTTGAAACTGGTAGTCAAGCCACACGCGAAGGACCTGGGCACTCAGTCAGACCACGACTGCCAATTTGACCAGGGCTGCAGCGCCTTGA